>DAIOGQ010000068.1:0-15169 GCA_036745175.1 Kineosporiaceae bacterium | reverse complement strand
CGTCGTTGAACGACGTGAGGACGACGCAGCGGATCGCCGGGTGGTCCTCCTTGAGCTTGCGGACGAGCTCGATCCCCGTGCCGTCGGGCAGCTTGAGGTCGATGACGGCGACGTCGGGACGGACCGCTGCGGCCCGGCGCACGGCGTCGAGCACCGTGCCGGCCTCGGCCACGACGGTCAGGGCGGGGTCGGCGTCGACGACGTCGACGACGCCCCGCCGGACCACCTCGTGGTCGTCGACAACGAGAACCTTGATCGAGCCTGCGGTGTCCACGATCGACAGGCTATCCGTAGCGTCCCGGATCGTGCTCCACCGTCGTGGACCAGTCACCGGCAGCAGGGCTACCAGTGCGCGGTGCGCGGCGTCGGCTGGCACCGGGGGCACGTGAACGACGACCGATTCATGAACGCGTCCCGGCGCACGAGCGCCCCGCAGCGCGGGCACGGTCTGCCCTCCTGACCGTAGACGGCGAGCGAGCGGTCGAAGTAGCCGCTCGAGCCGTTGACGTCGACGTAGAGGCTGTCGAAGCTGGTGCCGCCCTCGCCGAGCGCGGCCACCATGACGTCCCGCACGTGGCCGAGCAGCCCGAGCGTCGCGGAGCGCGGCAGCGTCCGGGTCCGGCGCGCGTAGTGCAGCCGCGAACGCCACAGCGCCTCGTCGGCGTAGATGTTCCCGATCCCCGAGACGAGCGTCTGGTCGAGCAGGGCCCGCTTGAGTCCCGTCCGCCGGGTGCGCAGCCTCGCCGCGAACCCGACGACGTCGAACGCCGGGTCGAGGACGTCGCGAGCGATGTGGACGACGGCCGGCGGGACGAGCGGCTCGGACGGCGTCCCGCCGCCAGGTGCCGCGACGTCCCCGAGGCCGCCAGCACCGGCGGGAAGGCCGTCGGGCGTCGGTACGAGGGGTGAGACCCAGAGGCCGCCGAACATCCGCTGGTCGACGAAACGCAGCTCGCGCTCCTGTCGCTCGCCCGAACGGTCCGAGCGGCTCGGGCCGTCCGAGCCGTCCGGGAGCTCGAGCCCGAGCCGGACCCGCAGGTGCCGCTCGTCCGCGGCGTCCCGCGGCTGCAGGACGAGCTGGCCGCTCATCCCCAGGTGCGCCATGAGCGCCTCGCCCGAGTCGAGCGCGAGCCAGAGGAACTTGCCCCGGCGCACGACATCGGTGACGGTCCGGCCGGACAGCCGGGCGGCGAAGTCGGCCGCACCGGGCTCGTGCCGACGGACCGGGCGCGGGTGGAGGACCTCGACGTCGACGACCCTGGCGCCGGTCACCCAGCGTGCGAGCCCGCGGCGGACGACCTCGACCTCGGGAAGCTCGGGCATGCGGGGACGGCGCGGCTCAGCCGGCGGCCGCAGCGCCGTCCGGCTGCGGACGGTGGATCGGCTCGAGCAGCCGGAAGGCGGCGGACGCGGCCTTCTGCTCGGCCTCCTTCTTGCTCCGCCCGCCACCGGTGCCGCGCGGCTCGCCGGCGACGATCACGGTCGCCTCGAAGAGCTTGGCGTGGTCCGGGCCCTCCTCCGCGACGGCGTACTCGGGGACGCCAAGGCCGGCCGTGGCGGTGAGCTCCTGGAGGCTCGTCTTCCAGTCCAGGCCAGCGCCGAGCGCAGCGGACGAGGCCAGAAGCGGGTCGACGAGCCGGTGCACGAAGGTCCGGGCGACGTCGATGCCGTGCTCGAGGTAGGCAGCGCCGATGAGGGCCTCGAGCGTGTCGGCGAGGATCGAGCTCTTGTCCCGGCCACCGCTCGTCTCCTCGCCGCGGCCGAGCAGGAGGAACGGCCCGAGGTCGAGGCGTCGCGCGATGTCGGCGAGGGCGCGCATGTTGACGACCGCCGCGCGCAGCTTCGCGAGCTGGCCTTCGGGCAGGTCGGGGTGACGGCGGTAGAGCGCGTCGGTGACGACGACGCCGAGCACGGAGTCGCCGAGGAACTCGAGCCGCTCGTTCGTCGGCAGGCCGCCGTTCTCGTACGCGAACGAACGGTGGGTCAGCGCGCGCACCAGCAGCCCCCGCTCCAGCGTCACCCCCAGGGTGGTCTGGAGCGGGACCAGGTCGGCCGGGTGGGCGTCCCCCGTGGACGCGCTCACTGCCGTGGCCGCCTCGTGGGCAGGCTCAGAGGTCCTTGACCTTGCGCCCCTTGTACTCCAGGTACAGGGGCGTGCCCGCCGAGTCTGTGATGACGCGGGCCTGGTGCGGCCGCGCGTACGTGGTCTGGCCGCCCTCGACGGTCGCCGTGAGGGTCGTCGGGGTCGCCTTCCACTGCGAGCGGCGGGACCGCGTGTTGCTGCGGGACATCTTCCGCTTCGGGACGGCCACGGTCAGCTCTCTTTCTGGTCGTCGTGCACGTCGTCGGGGGCCGTTCCCGGGCCGGGAACGATCCCCTGGAGCGCGGCCCACCTCGGGTCGACACTCTCGTGGTAGTGGTCCGGGTCGTCCGCGAGCCGCGCCCCGCACTCGGAGCACAGGCCCGGACAGTCGTCCCGGCACACCGGCTTGAACGGCAGCGCGAGCACCACCGCGTCCCGCAGGGCAGGCTGCAGGTCGACGAGGTCGTCCTGCAGCTCGCGCAGCTCGTCCTCCTCGCCCTCGGGCGAACGGCCGGGGTACACGTACAGCTCCTGGAGCTCGAGGTCGACCACGTGGTCGACGTCGCCCAGGCACCGGACGCACTCCCCGGTCGCGCGCCCCCGGACGGTTCCGGAGACGAGCACCCCCTCCATCACCGACTCCAGCCGCAGGTCCAGCTCGAGGTCCGTGCCTTCGGGGACGCCGACGACGTCCGTGCCCAGGTCCGCCGGTGCCGGGACCGTCCGCTGCACCCGCTTCATCGTTCCGGGGCGCCTGCCGAGCTCGCGGGTGTCGAGGACGGTGGGCGACCGGGGGTCGAGGCGGATGTCAGGCTCCTGGAGGGTCTTGACCGGCGGATCTGGCCACAGCCGTACGGCGACGGGCCAAGGGAAGACATTACTGCAGGTCGCGGCCGGTCCCCAAACCGAGCGTCCGGTCCGTGCGGGGACGCGCTCCTCCCGACGTGTCAGCCGCGGCCGGCGAGCCGGTCGAGCAGCCGCGGCAGGACGACGTCCGGCACGAGACCGGCCACGTCGCCCCCGTGCCCGGCGACCTCCTTGACGAGGCTGCTCGACACGTGCTCGAACTGCGGGCTGCCCGGGAGGAACACCGTCTCCAGACCGGTCAGGTGCCGGTTCATCAGCGCCATCGGCAGCTCGTAGGCGAAGTCCGTGCCCGACCGCAGGCCTTTGACGACCGCGACGGCGCCGACCGAACGGCAGTAGTCGACGAGCAGCCCGCCCTCGACGGCCTCGACCCGGACACCGGCCGGTAAGGCGCGGTCCGGGGACCCGGTGTCGGCCGCGAGGCTCGCGGTGATGAGGTCCACCCGCTCGGCCGCGGTGAACAGGCCGGCCTTGGCCGGGTTCACGAGGACCGCGACGACGACCTCGTCGAAGAGCGCGGCGGCCCTCCGGACGACGTCCACGTGGCCGTTCGTCACCGGGTCGAAGCTGCCGGGGCACACGCAGCGTCGCGGGCCGTCGGACGTCGACATGGCCGCAAGGTAGCAGCCGGCCCGCGCCGCCGGACCTCGTCCCGTCAGCAGGTCCGCGTCAGTCGCGCGTCGGGCTCGCCAGCCAGAGGGACGTCTCGCCGTACCGCCGGACGACGAGCCGGGTCAGCGTCACCGGCCAGCGCGGCTCGGGGCTGCGGCTCGACCGCTCGACGACGACGAGCGCGTCGGGCGACAGCCAGGACTCGGCGAGGGTCGTGAGCAGCACGCCGAGGCCGTCCTCGGCGAACGTGTACGGCGGGTCGAGGAAGGCGAGGTCGACCTGCCGGGCCGGCCGGCCCTCGACGTGGCGCTGGGCGTTCGCGAGGACGACGCTGACCCGGGCCATCCCGAGCGCGGCCACGTTGGCCCGCGCAGCCTGGGTGGCCTGCCGGCTGGAGTCGACGAGCACCACGTCGGCCGCGCCCCGGCTCGCCGCCTCGAGGCCCAGGGCGCCCGACCCGGCGAACAGGTCGAGCACCGCCGCCCCGCGGACGGCACCGCGCGACTCGAGCAACGAGAACAGCGCCTCCCGGACCCGGTCGCTCGTCGGCCGGGTCGTGTCCCCCTTCGGCACCTCGAGCCGGCGGCCCCCCGCGCTCCCGGCGATGATCCGCGTCACGCCGCCCATTGTCCCGACTGCGACGCCCCAGCCACCCCCGGCCCCGGCCCCGCCTCGCCTCGCGTCGCCTCGCCTCGCGTCGCCTCGCCTCGCCTCGCCTCGCCTCGCCCCAGCCTCAACGTGCGACATCCGACGGCAACCCGCCGCCAGATCCCACACGATCCGCAGCCCGTGCAGCAGCCCCGGGATGCCGCACCGCGGCTCTCGGGCAGCCAGGCCGGAACCCGGGGTCGAGGGCGAGCCATCGCTGGGAGGGTGCGAGACGGGCGTCGCCCCGCTCGTCACCCCGCCGCAGGCGACATGGGCCGCGCGCCCAGCGAAAGGTCAGCGCCGGGCGGGGCCGGGCATGCACCCCGCCGGGGCGGGGCCGGCCAGACATCCCGCGGGGCGGCGCAGGGCAGGCACGACAGGCAGGCACGCCGGGCAGACATGACAGGGGCGCTCAGCCCTTGTCCAGAAAGGCCTCCTGCTCCTCGTCGAGCCATGCGGCGAGCTCGGCCGCCAGCGCCGGGTGCGCGGCGAGGTCCGGGTCGGCGGCGACGAGCGCGGACGCCTCGTTCCGCGCGGTCTCGATGACCTTCTCGTCGCGCAGCACCCGCAGCAGCCGCAGGGTCGACCTGCCGCCGTGCTGGGCGGACCCGAGGACGTCGCCCTCGCGGCGCTGCTCGAGGTCGACGCGGGCGAGCTCGAACCCGTCGAGCGTCCGGGCGACGGCCTCGAGCCGGTCCCGGCCGGGCATCGGGCCGAGGACGTCGGTGACGAGCAGGCAGAGCCCCGGCGCGCTCCCCCGGCCGACTCGGCCGCGCAGCTGGTGCAGCTGCGAGACGCCGAACCGGTCGGCGTCCAGGACGACCATCGCCGTCGCGTTCGCCACGTCGACGCCGACCTCGATGACGGTCGTCGCGACGAGGACGTCGACCTCGCCGCGGGCGAACGCCTGCATCGTCGCGTCCCGCTCGTCGGTGGGCAGCCGACCGTGGAGCGGCTCGATCCGCAACCCGGCGAGTGCCGGTGTCGCCCGCAGCTCCTCGAGCACCTCGACGACGGCGCGCAACGGACGTCTCGGTGTCCCCTCGGCGTCGTCCGCGCCGAACGGGGCGCCGTCCGCCGCGCCGGGCCCCTCGCCGCCCGCAGCCTCCGCGTCGTCCCCGATCCGCGGGCAGACGACGTACCCCTGGTGCCCGGCGTCGATCTCCTCGCGCAGCCGGGTCCACGTGCGGTCGTACCAGCCGGGCTTCTCGGCCGCCGGGACGACGTGCGTCGCGATCGGCGACCGGCCGGCGGGCAGCTCGGTGAGGGTGGAGGTCTCGAGGTCGCCGAAGACCGTCATCGCGACCGTCCGCGGGATCGGCGTCGCCGTCATGACGAGCAGGTGCGGCGCGTCGCGGCCCTTCGCCCGCAACGCGTCGCGCTGCTCGACGCCGAACCGGTGCTGCTCGTCGACGACGACGAGGCCGAGGTCGTGGAACTCGACGTGCTCCTGGAGCAGCGCGTGCGTGCCGACGACGATCCCGGCGTCGCCGCTGACGGCGTCGAGCAGGGCCCTCTTCCGGGCGGCGGTCGGCTGCGAGCCGGTCAGCAGGACCACGCGGGTGCCGCGCTCGTCGCCGCCGAGCATGCCGCCGGCCGCGAGGTCGCCGAGCATCGCGATGATCCCGCGATGGTGCTGGGCGGCGAGCACCTCGGTCGGCGCGAGGAGCGCGGCCTGCCCGCCGGCGTCGACGACGGCGAGCATCGCGCGCAGCGCCACGACGGTCTTGCCCGAACCGACCTCGCCCTGGAGGAGCCGGTGCATGGGGGTGGTCCGGGCGAGGTCGGTCGCGATCTGGTCACCGACGTCCCTCTGGCCCCCGGTGAGGGTGAACGGCAGCCGCTCGTCGAACGCGGCGAGCAGGCCACCGGGGCGCGGCACCCGCGGCGTCGCCGGCTGGGCGCCGTCCGCGGACCGGCGCCGGGCGAGCGCGACCTGGAGGACGAACGCCTCCTCGAAGCGCAACCTCCTGCGGGCGGCGCGGTGGTCCTCGGCGTCCTGCGGCGCGTGGATCTTCCCGAAGGCCTCGGTGAGCCCGATGAGCCCGTACCGCGCGCGCAGGTCGGCCGGGACCGGGTCGGGCAGCGTGCCGAGCGCTCCGAGCTGCGTGACGACGCAGCGGGAGATCTTGGCGGAGTCGAGCTGGGCCGTCGCAGGGTAGATCGGGACCGGCCGGTCGAGTCGGGCGATCGCGCTGCCCTCGTCGGTCTTCCCGTCGTCGGTGTAGAGGATCTTCGGATGGCTCAGCTGACGGCGGCCCTGGTACGTCCCGACGGTGCCGGAGAACAGCGCCCGGCGGCCGGCGGCGAGCTTCGCCTGCGGCCCGCGGTCGCTGAAGAACGTCAGGTCGAGGTCGTGCTCGCCGTCGGTGACGACCGCGGTGACCATCCGGCCGCGCCGGGTCTTCATCGGGCGGACGGCGACCGAGCGCACCTCGGCGAGGATCGTCGCCTCCTCCCCGACGGGCAGTGCATCGAGCGGCGTGAGCGTGGCCCAGGAGTCGTAGCGTCGCGGGTAGTGCCGCAGCAGGTCGCCGACGGTGTGCACGCCCAGCTGCTTGTCCAGCACCGCCACGGCCGTGCCGAGCACCTTCTTCGACAGCGGCTGCTCGAGCGGGCCGGCGCCGGGCCGCAGCTGCGGCCGCTGACCGACGTCCGGGGCGTCGTCCGGCTCGGCGACCTTCTTGACCGGCATCCCTACTCCACTCCGACGAGCAGCAGGTAGCGCGGCTGCCCGCCGGCGTGGACGACGACCTCGACCTCCCGGCGCGTGCGGTGCAGGTGGTCGGTGACCGCCCGCACCAGCGCGGGGTCGGCGTCGGCGCCGGTGACGAGGGTGACGAGCTCGCCGCCACCGGACAGCAGCCGGTCGACGACCTCGACGGCGACGGCGGCGAGGTCGGTGCCGACGACGGCGAAGTCGCCCTGGACGACGCCGAGGGCGTCGCCCGCGGAGCACGCCCCGGCCATCGTCATGGCGTCCCGCGCGGCGATCGTCACGGCCCCGTCGCGGGTCGCGCCGGCCGCCGACGACATCCGGACGACGTCGTCGTCGACGGGGCGCGCGGGATCGTGGACGGCGGCGGCGGCCAGGCCCTGCACCTGGGCACGCGTCGGGACGACGGCGACCCGGATCCCGCCGTCCCGAGCAGCCTTCGCGGCGGCCTCGGCGACGGCGAGGGTCTCGGCGTCGTTCGGCAGGACGACGACCGCGTCGGCGTGAGCCCGGTGGACGGCGTCGAGCAGGTTCGCCGTCGAGGGCCGCTGACCAGGCCCGGCATGGACGACGACCGCACCGGCGCCCGCGAAGAGGTCGGCGAGGCCGGGCCCGGCCGCGCAGGCGACGAGCCCGACCGTCGACCGGCGGACCGACCCGCGGCGGACCGCGGCGACGGCGTTCTGCTCGGCGAAGTGGGTGATCCGGATCCGGTACGGGGCGCCCGCCTCGATACCGGCCTCGACCGCCGCGCCCGGGTCGTGCACGTGGACGTGGACGTGCCACAGCCCGCCGCCCCCGACGACGACGAGCGAGTCGCCGAGCGGCGCGAGCCGGCCCCGCAGGTGCGCCACGGCGTCGTCGGTCGCGTCGACCAGGTACATGACCTCGTAGGCGGGACCACCGGCCCCGAGGTCCGTGCACTCGGAGAGGTCCGCGACGGGCAGCGCGGGATGCCGGTGAGAGCGGGCGGAGCGGGCCGGAGTCCGGCCGTGGACCAGCTCGTCGAGGGCGTCGAGGAGGACGACGAGCCCTCGGCCACCGGCATCGACGACGCCCGCCCGGCGGAGGGTCTCGAGCTGGCTCGGTGTGCGGTCGAGCGCCACCTGGGCCTGCTTGGCCGCCGCGGCGACGACGTCCGGCAGGCCGCAGCCGGCGGCGACGGCGGCCTGCGCGCCGTCGGCGGACGCCCGGCTCACCGAGAGGATCGTCCCCTCGACGGGCTCGGCGACGGCGGCCCACGCCTGGGTGTCGGCGCGGCGCATCGCCTCGGCGACGCCCGCGGCGTCCATCCGGCCGGACCTCTCCCCGAGGACGTCCGCCCAGCCGCGCAGGAGCTGGGCGGTGATGATCCCGGAGTTGCCGCGGGCCCCGAGGAGGGCGCCGTGCGCGAACGCCTCGATGACGGCGTGCAGGTCGGCGTCCGCCGGCAGCGCGAGCACCGCGGCGCAGGCCGCCTCGACGGTCAGGTACATGTTCGTGCCCGTGTCGCCGTCCGGGACCGGGTAGACGTTGAGCGCGTCGATCTCCTCGCGGGCCCGGCCGAGGGCGGCCAGGCTGCGCACTGCCCAGCGGCGGGTCCCGCGGGCGTCGAGGGCCTCGAGCATGGACGCAGGCTATCCGCAGGCTCCCCGAAGCCTTCGTCACGACGGTCGCGGGGCCGGCCGGCCCGCTCCTTCGCGGGTGCCGGTTTGGGACCGGGACTCCGGTTCGGATATCCTCACCGGGTTGCCCTGACCTCTCGTGCCCTCCCCGGGCGTGGGTCACGCGCGCGGAGCCTTCCGTTCGCCGGGCCGCCCGAACCGTCCGACCACTGTCAGGAGTAGTACCCGTGGCTGCCAACTGCGACGTCTGCGGCAAGGGGCCGGGCTTCGGTCACAACATCTCGCACTCGCACCGGCGCACGAAGCGGCGCTGGAACCCGAACATCCAGCGGGTCCGCGCGATGGTGGGTGCCACCCCGAAGCGGCTCAACGTCTGCACCTCGTGCCTCAAGGCCGGCAAGGTCGCTCGCTGACCGCGTCCCGCTGAGCACTGCCGAGGGGCCGGACCCACCGGGTCCGGCCCTTCGGCGTTCCCGCCGTCCCTCGCCCTCCCGCCGTCCTGTCCTTCCCCCGCCCCGCGCCGCTCCTCCCCGTCCCTCCCCGTCCGTCCGGGAGACGTCCTCTGGTGGCGAAGGGGCCCTACGGGCGACGGCGTAGGGCCCCTTCGCCACCAGAGGACGCTCACGTGAAGTGCCGCCAGCCGGTCGGGCCGGCCCAGGGGGCGCCGCCGACGAGGACGCCGGGCGCGACCCCCTCGATCACCTGCCCGACGGTGCGGAACGGCTCCGGCAGCGCCGTGCGTGCCGGGAAGCAGGCGAGCAGGGCGTGGTCCTCGCCACCGGCGAGGACCCACTCCAGCGCCTTTCGCTGCGGGTCGGGGGCGCCGATGCGCTCCGCCGCGGCGACGAGGTCCGCGTCCGGGGCGAGGGCATCGGGGTCGAGGTCGAGGACGACGCCGGACGCCGCTGCGACGCGGGCCGCGTCGCGCAGCAGACCGTCGCTCGTGTCGATGAGAGCCGTCGCACCGGCCGCTGCGGCGGCGGGGCCCGCGGCGTACGGCGGCCGGGGGGCCGTGTGCGCCACGACGAGCGCCGCGAGAGCGTCCGCGCCGGCACCGCCCGGGCCGTGCAGGCCGACGCCGGCCGCCAGGAGCGCGAGTCCGGCGCCCGAGCGTCCCGTCCGGCCGGCGAGCGCCACGAGGTCACCGGGACGGGCCCCCGAGCGCAGGACCGCGGGGCCAGGAAGGGCGCCGAGCGCCGTCCCCGTCACGACGACCAGCGGGGCGGCGCTCACGTCGCCGCCGACCACGGCCGCGCCGGCCCGGGCGCACTCGTCCGCGAGCCCGTCGGCCAGCCCCTCGGCCCAGGCGCCGGGCAGGTCCCCGGGGGCGGCGAGGCTCACGAGGAGCGCGACGGGCCGCCCGCCCATCGCGGCGACGTCGGCGAAGCTCTGTGCGGCGGTCTTCACCCCGACGTCGAAGCCGCTGGACCAGGCGCGCCGGAAGTCCTCGTCCTCGACCAGGGTGTCCGTCGAGACGACGACGGGTGAGGCGACGTCCAGCACCGCGGCGTCGTCCCCGGGCCCGACCCGGACGCCGGCCGGCACGGGCCCGTAACGAGCGAGGACCGACGCGACGAGGCCGTCCTCGCCGAGCCCAGCGAGCGTGTCCTGCGGCACGTGCCTCCTCACCACGGCGGGCGTCGACACGGTAGCGTTACCGGCTCCGGCGGCGGGCACCCCTGCCGCCGGTGCGACTCCGGCGCAGACCGACGCCCGACAGGAGGACCCGTGGTGGTTCAGGCCTACATCCTCATCCAGACCGAGGTGGGCAAAGCGGCGAACGTCGCCCGCGAGATCGCCCAGCTCAGCGGCGTCACGCTCGCCGAGGACGTCACGGGACCCTACGACGTCATCGCCCGGGTCGAGGCGGCCAGCGTCGATGCGTTGGGACAGCTCGTCATCGCCCGGATCCAGGACGTCAAGGGAATCACCCGCACCCTGACGTGCACGGTCGTCCACATCTGAGCCGCACCCGCTCGGGCCGCGCCCTCGCCGCGCTGGCGCTCACCGGGTCGGCGCTCGCACTCCTCGGGGCCTGCTCGGACGCCGACCCCGGGCCTGCGCCGGCGGCGACGTCGCAGGCCTGCGCGGCGGCGCTCGCGGCGGCCCCCGCGACGGTGTTCGGCGCCCCGCCGTCCGCCACCGACGTGCCCGGCGCCCTCGCCTACGGCTCCCCCGCGGTGCTCGCCCGGTGCGGGCTGGCGGCGCTCGCCCCGACGGCGCAGGACTGCCTCACGATCGACGACGTCGACTGGGTGCTCGTCGTGGACGGCGACCCGTTCGTCTTCGCGACCTACGGCCGGGACCCGGCGCTCGAGGTCCGGGTGCCGGCAGCCGCGGGCCGGGAGAACGCCTCGGGCGCGCTGGTGGACCTCGCCCCCGTCGCCCGGGCGCTGCCGTCGAACGGCCGCTCCTGCGTCGGCTGACGCCGGCGGGCCCGGGTCAGCGCAGGCCGGTGCGCCGGCCGAGCGCCAGGCGCAGCAACCGGTCGACGAGCGCCGGGTACGACAGGCCGGTCTGCTCCCACATCCGCGGGTACATCGAGAACGGCGTGAAGCCCGGCATCGTGTTGATCTCGTTGACGACGACCTCGTTGCCGGGGGTGAGGAAGAAGTCCACCCGGGCCAGGCCTTCGCAGCCCATCGCCTCGAACGTCTTCACCGACAGGTCCCGCACGCGGTGGACGACGTCGTCCGGCAGGTCCGCCGGGCACTCGAGCCGCACGCTCGCCTCGTCGAGGTACTTCGCCTCGAAGTCGTAGAACTCGTGGCCGCCGACGACCCGGATCTCACCGGGCAGGCTCGTCGCGGGCGTCCCGCCGTCGAGGCTCTCCAGGACGGCGCACTCGATCTCGCGCCCGGCGATCGCCACCTCGACGACGACCTTGGGATCGTGCCTGCGGGCCGCCTCGATCGCGGCGTCGAGGTCCTCGGGGCCCGTGACCTTCGAGATGCCGATGCTCGACCCGGCCCGGGCCGGCTTGACGAACACCGGGTAGCCGAGCTCCTCGACGTCCTCACGGACCCGGTCGGGGTGCCGCTCCCAGTCCCGCGGCCGGACGACGAGGTACGGGCCGACCGGCAGCCCCGCGCCGGCGAGGAGCACCTTCATGTAGTGCTTGTCCATGCTCGCGGCGCTCGCGAGGACCCCGGAGCCGACGTACCTGACGTCGGCGAGCTCGAGCAGGCCCTGGATCGTCCCGTCCTCGCCGAACGGCCCGTGCAGCAACGGCATGACGACGTCGACGGCCCCGAGCGTGCGGGGCACCGCGCCGGGCTCGAGCACCGTCAGGTCGCTCGCACCGACCTCGAGCGGGACGACGACGCCGGGCCCCTCGTCGTCGTCGACGGCCGGCAGCACGCCGGCCTCGATCTGCCAACGCTTCGGGTCGTCGCCTGCGAGGACCCATCGGCCGTTGGGCGTGATCCCGATCGGGACGACGTCCCAGACGTCACGGTCGATCGCCTGGAGGACGCCCGCTGCGGTGACGCAGCTGATCGCGTGCTCGCTCGACCGGCCGCCGAAGACGACGGCGACCCGTGGTCTGCGGCCGTCGGGGGACGGACCGTCCGGCAGCGGGGCGTAGGCATCGGGCAGGGGCTGTGCGGGCTCGTTCATCGCCTGCGAGGCTACCCGCCCGGGCCTGTGCGCGGGCGACGTCCCGGGGACGTGGCACCGGGCCCGGGCCGCCGACCCGGCCCGGTCTACGCTGCCGCGATGAACGCTCCCGACCCCGCGACCGTGCCCGCCGAGGGCCCGTCGGTGTCCCTTACCGGCCGGGACGAGGCGCGCGTGAGGCTCGCCCCCGCCACGCTCGCCGTTACGGCCGGCCGTCCGGAGGCGGTCGCCGGCGCTCCGCTGAACACCCCGGTCGTCCTGTCGTCGACCTACGTGGCGGCGCCTCCCGGCGCCCCTCCCGGCCCCGTCTACGGCCGGTGGACGAACGACACCTGGACCGCGTTCGAGACCGCTCTGGGGGCCCTGGAGGGCGGCAACGCCCTCGTCATGTCCTCAGGGATGGCTGCCATCTCGGCGGCGCTGACGCTCGTCCCGCTCGGCGGCCGTCTGGTCCTTCCCCGGCACCCGTACTCCGGGACGACGGTCATCGCCGAGTCGCTCGCCGCGGAGGGCAGGCTCACGGTGGAGCCGGTGGACATCGCCGACACCGACGCCGTCGTCGCGACGCTCGACGGCGCGGACCTGCTGTGGGTCGAGTCGCCGACGAACCCGATGCTCGAGGTGGCCGACCTCGGCGCGCTCGCCCGGGCGGCGCACGAGCGCGACGTGCCCGTCGTCGCCGACAACACGTTCTGCACCCCGCTCGTCATGCGTCCGCTCGACCACGGCGCGGACCTCGTCGTCCATTCGGTGACGAAGTACCTCGCGGGCCACTCCGACGTCGTCCTCGGCGCCGTCGTCACGCGCCGGCCGGACCTGCTGTCCCGGCTCGCCGCGCACCGGACGACCCACGGCGCCATCGCGGGCCCCGTGGAGACCTACCTCGCGCTGCGCGGGCTGCGCACCCTCGCGCTGCGGGTCGACCGGGCGGGCTCGAACGCCGCCGTCCTCGCCCGCCGGCTCGCCGGGCACCCGGCCGTCACCGGGGTCCGGCACCCCTCGCTGCCCGACGACCCCGGGCACGCCCGTGCGCTCGCCCAGATGCGCGGGTTCGGCGCGATCGTGTCGGTCGAGGTCCGTGGCGGCGCGGACGCCGCGGAGCGGGTCAGCGCCGGCGTACGGCTCTGGGTGCACGCGACGAGCCTCGGCGGCGTCGAGTCGACCCTCGAGCGCCGCCGCCGCTACCCGACCGAGGCGCTCACGGTGCCCGAGAGCCTGCTGCGGCTGTCCGTCGGCATCGAGGACGTCGAGGACCTCTGGGCCGACCTGGAGCAGGCCCTCGACGCGCTCTGACCGGAGCCCCGGCGCCCGGAGCGTGTCTCATGACTCGCTCTCAGGCCAGCTCGTACTTGAGCGGCCGGCCGAGGAGCCGGGCCGCCATCTCGGTGACCGGCAGACCTTCGTGGACGACCGCGACGACCTGCTCGGTGATGGGCATGTCGATCCCGCGGCTGCGTGCGAGCTCGAGGACCGACCGGCACGACTTGACACCCTCGGCCGTCTGATGGGTGCGCGCGACGACCTCCTCGACGGAGTGGCCACGGCCCATCTCGACGCCGAAGGTCCGGTTGCGGGACAGCGGTGACGCGCACGTCGCGACGAGGTCACCCAGGCCGGCGAGGCCGGCCATGGTCGCGGGCTCGGCGCCGAGGGCCAGACCGAGCCGGGTCGTCTCGGCCAGCCCGCGGGTGATGAGCGCGGCCTTCGTGTTGTCGCCGAACCCCATCCCCTCGGCGATCCCGACCGCGAGCGCGATGACGTTCTTCACGGCGCCGCCGAGCTCGACCCCGACGACGTCGGTCTGCGTGTAGGGCCGGAAGTACGGCGCCGAGCAGGTCTGGGCCACCCGGTCGGCGACCGCGAGGTCGGCGCACGCGACGACGGTGGCGGTCGGCTGCCGGGCGGCGATCTCCTTGGCGAGGTTCGGCCCGGAGACGACGACGATCCGTTCGACCGCGACCCCGGCGGCCTGCGCGACGACCTCGCTCATCCGCAGGGTCGTGCCGAGCTCGACGCCCTTCATGAGGCTCACGAGGCAGGCGCCCACGGGGAGGTCGTCCCGCCATGTCTCGAGGTTGCCCCGCAGGGTCTGCGACGGCACCGCGAGGACGACGATGTCGCTGCCGGCGAGCGCGGCCGCGGCGTCCGTCGTCGCGTCGATCGTGGACGGCAGCGGGATCTGCCCGAGGTAGACGGAGTTGCGGTGCACGGTCGTGATCTCGTCGCAGACCTCCGCCCGGCGGCCCCACATCGAGACCCGCGCGCCGGCGTCGGCGA
Source organism: Kineosporiaceae bacterium (assembly GCA_036745175.1). Classification (GTDB taxonomy): domain Bacteria; phylum Actinomycetota; class Actinomycetes; order Actinomycetales; family Kineosporiaceae; genus R-H-3. The sequence continues at coordinate 744 of DAIOGQ010000068.1, read as the reverse complement.
GGACGACCGCGAACGTCGTGCCCCACGACCCGGTCCCCATGACCGCGACCTTCGTCATCATGCCTCCCGGCTGTCGCGGCGCCCCCGGTTCGGGTCACCGGTCCTCGGCTGTCCGTGCTCGCGCGGGTCCCACCGCCGGGCCGGCCGGTCCTGGCCCCGCAGCTGCACGAGCAGGTCGGCGACGGCGTCGAGGATCGCGTCGGTGGCCTCCCGCAGCGTCGCCGCGTCGAGGGGCCGGTCGGCGAAGCGTGACAGGTCGACCGGGGGTCCGGCCAGGACTGCCACCCGTTTCGGCGGGAGGAGGCGCGGGCGCCGGGCGTACGGCGCGAGGATGTCCTGCGGTCCCCACTGCGCGACCGGGACGACGACGCAGCCCGTCGTGAGCGCCACCCGGGCCGCGCCTGTCTTGCCGACCATCGGCCACAGGTCGGGGTCGCGGGTGAGCGTCGCCTCGGGGTAGATGACGACGCACTCGCCGTCGGCGACCCCCGCGACGGCGGCGGCGAGGGCACGGCCCGCGTCGGCGCTCTCGCGGTAGACCGGGATCTGGCCCGTTGCGGCGACGAGCCGGCCGAGGACCGGGATCCGGAAGACCGCCTCCTTGCCGAGGAAGCGCGGCGGGCAGCCGTTGTCGTAGAGGAACTCCGCGAGCGTGAACGGGTCGACGTGGCTGATGTGGTTGGGGCACACGACGAAGCCGGCGGCGCGCAGCAGGTGCTCGGCGCCGCGCCACTCGCGACGGGT
>DAIOGQ010000067.1:0-15208 GCA_036745175.1 Kineosporiaceae bacterium | reverse complement strand
GTGGGCAGGATGACCATAGCGACCGGTCGTTCGTCCACGGGAAGGCACCTGTTGGTACGTCGGTGACCTCGGCAGCAGTGAGGAGGGCAGGTTCCCACCCGACACCTCGAGGCCCTCTTCGCGATCCTGGCCCACGAACGGGCCAACGCCGACGAGGCGGCAGTCAGCTACGACCGGCGAGGAGCCCCCACCAGGTCGACATCGACCGGGTCCCGAACGCCGTGGACGACGAGGAGTCCCTCCTCGTCACCATGACGTCCGCCAGCCGACAGGGAGTGCCCTCCAGGCCCATCCGGGCAGCCCCCAATCCTCCGAAGGGTCCCCGAGGTCGGTCTACGTGGTGTCGATCCACAGCCCGACCGGTCAGGGCGTCGCCTGGTCGTGCTGCCATGCCTCGCCGTCGGGGCTCGCGACCACGACGGGTGTACCCGTCCGGGTCCTGGATCCAGATCTCGCGGTGGCTCGGCCCCTCTCCCTCGCCGTCCGGCGGGTTCCGGTGCGGGGGGCGCACGACGGTGGCCCCCAGATCCTGCGCGCGGGAGACCACGTCGTCGAAGTCGGCGACCTCGCCCAGCCAGAGCAGGACCCCGTTGCCCACGGCTCCGTCCGGGTCGGTGGCGAGCGGCCCGTGATGGTGGTCGACGTCCCGGCTGTGCAGCTGCAGCACCAGGACACCGTCGGCGAGCAGTCGCTCGTAGTCCGGCCCGCCATGGTCGCTGACGAGGCCGAGGAGCCGCTGGTACCACCGGCTGGACGCCTCGACGTCCCGCACCGCGATCATCGTCTGCGACTGCGCCGTCCGTGCCGCCGCGACGAGGCCGATGCGGTTGCCCGCGGGGTCGTCGACCTCCACCAGCCATCTGGCGCCCTGGTCCAGCCACGGGCGCCGGACCACGGTGCCACCGTGGTCCACCACGCGGTTCAGCGCGGGCCACAGCCGGTCGACGATGACCCATGCCACCGGGCCGCCGGCCGGGGCCGGCGGCCGGTCGAGCGTCAGCTGGCCGATCATCCCCGGGGCCTGGAAGCTGCCGCGCTCCGGCTCGCACCGCCAGTCGAACACCGCCTCGTAGAACGCCGCCGAGCGCGCCACGTCCCGGGCGGGGATCTGGAGGTACCCGATCGTCCCGTGCGCCGGGTGCTGACCCGGCATCCGCGTACTGTCGGTGCTCATGTCGTCTCCTCCGTGATCGGGTCGTACCTGCTCGGGGTCGGCGGGTCGGGCAGAAGCAGGGACCGCACGGAGCGGGCCACCCAGTCCTGGTAGCGCGGCACGCTCCACCCGCGGCGCGCGGTGAGCCGGACGAAGACCGCCGGATCCATGAGGAGCCAGACCGTGTCGACGGCGTCCTGCCGAGTCAGCTCCGGCCGCAGCGCGGCCAGGTCGGTGATGCGGTCGACGAGCCAACCCGCGGTGGTCTCGCGCTGCCGGACGAGCTGCTCTCCAAGGACGGCGAGGTCGGCGTCGGTCGCGGACGCCTCGAGCGCCGCCAGGACCAGGCCGGCGGACCGCTCCTGCGCCGGGCCGAGCACACCGACGACGGTCGACAGCAGCGCGTCGACCGTCGAGGCCCGGCGCGCCGGTGTGGTCCACTCGCGGTCCAGCACGGGCACCTGCTCGTCGTCCCCGGCGATGGCGACGTCGATGGCAGCCTTGAGCAGGCCCGCCTTCGTCCTGAACAGCAGCTCCGCCGTCGGGACAGACACCCCGGCGCCGGCCGCGATCAGCCGCATCGTGCTGCCGGCGTAGCCCCGCGCGACGAACGCGTCCCGCGCCGCGGCGAGGAGCCGCTGCCGGGTGCGGCGTGCACGCTCGTCGCGCAGCTCGGACCGGTAGGAGCGCCCGCCCCCGTGCTCGACCGTCTGCACGGCCCCGATGTTTAACTATGGAGCTACCATAGTCAACTGACGCGGCGCAGCGGGAGCACCCGTGTCCCGCGCCGCATAGGGTCTGCTGGTCGGGCGCCGCTGTCCGCGTCGACCGCCCGGGAGGACCCATGGCCGAGCACCCTGCGATCCTGGACGGCGCCGAGCCGCTGTCGGCCGTCGGCGACCGCCGCGGCGCGCTCGTGATCCACGGCTTCACCGGCTGCCCGCAGTCGATGCGACCCGTCGCCGAGGCCTTCGCCGCCGCGGGGTACACCGTCGAGCTGCCCCGCCTGCCCGGGCACGGGACGACGGTCGAGGACATGGCGGGCACGGGCTGGCCGGACTGGACCGCTGCGGTCGAGGAGATCTACGCCGACCTCGCGGCACGGACCGACTCGGTCGTCGTCGTCGGGCTCTCGATGGGTGGCGCACTGACCCTGCACCTCGCGGCGGAGCACCCGGAGATCGCGGGCATCGTGCTCGTCAACGCCGTCGCCGAGGCGGACGACTTCGCCCCGCTCGTCGAGCAGGCCAAGGCGCTGCTCTCGTCGGGCGAGCGGTTCATGACCGGGGTCAGCAACGACGTCGCGGACCCGGACGTCGTCGAGCTCGCCTACCCGTCGATGCGCCTGACGTCTCTCATCTCGCTCGGTGAGGCGACGGTGACGCTCAAGCAGCGGATCGGAACGATCGCGCAGCCGGCCCTGGTCATGCGCAGCGCGGTCGACCACGTCGTCCCCGCCACCTCCGCCACCCTGCTGGACAGCCGACTTGCCGGACCGCACGAGCTCGTCGTCCTCGAGCGCAGCTTCCACGTCGCGACGATCGACCACGACAAGGACGTCGTCATCGACAGGGCACTGGAGTTCGCCGACCGGGTCAGCGCTCCGAAGGGCTGACCCGGCCGCGGCGGCCGTGACCGCGGCGGCGACGGTCCGTCAGGCGCCGAGCGCGCGCCGGCCACCGCTCATCGCCGTCGTCCCGACGTCGGCCCGGCTCCCGTCGCGGTGCCCGGAGCCGAAGCCGGCCCCGACGCGCAAGGCCCGGCCGCGGCGCAGCGACACCCGGTCCATGAAGGCGTCGACGGCGGCCCGCCGGTCGTGGACGGCGACCGTCGAGCCGGGGGAAGCGGCCTCGGCCTCGGCATGGACGGCCCGCCGGGTGCTCGCGAGCCGGTCGGCCGCGCCTTCGCCGAAGCCCACGAGGTAGTCGCGGCGCAGCGCCGTCCGCTCGGCGCCGCTTGCGTCGTCGAGCGCTCCAGACGCCCGGAGCTCGCGCCACCAGCGGTCGAGCGCGACCCGGCCCTGGAGGACGAGCGAGGTCACGAGGGTCTCGACATGCCGGACGTCGCTCTCGTGGCCGACGAGCACGAGCGTGCTGTCGCGGCTGCCCCGCAGGTCGATGCGGTAGGTGCGGACCGTGCCGTACGCGGTCGCGACCGCGTTGCCGAGATGGACCATCGCCCGGGCGTAGACGCCGGTGAAGTGCAGCCGCTTCTGGACGATCCCCTCGGGGCGGTGCTTGCGGCCGACCCGGGCGGCCTCGACGGCCGCGTGCTCGATGCCGTGCCGCAGCATGAGCCGCTCGGCGTGCGCCGTGAGCGCCTCCGCCTCCTGCGGGGTCGTCGACTCGGCCTTGGCAAGGAGCAGCCCGACGCGCTCCTCGACGGGGGTCATGCTCATGGTGCTCCGCCTTCCGTGGTGGGGGATCGGTCGGACCTCACGCCCGGCCGGCCCCCGCCTCGGTTCGTCGGGACGACATGCTGCCGGACCGGTCCGACAGCCACACCGGCGACACCACGGCGCACGCTCAGGGGGAGACGGTGAGCACCACGGTCGCTCCCGGCGGGACGTCGGAGCCAGGGAGGGGATCCTGCTCGAGAACCGTCCCGGGTGCACCGCCGCCGGGGGCTGGCGTCGCGGTCGTCTGCTCGACGACGAGCCCCGACGCCTCGAGGACCCGGCGCGCCTGCGTCGCCGGCATGCCGGTGACGTCCGGCAGCGCGACCGTCGCGGACGTGCCGACGGCCGGGGGCCCGTCGGCCGGGACCGGTGACCCGCCGGACGACCGGCCCACGAACAGCAGTGCCAGCAGGAAGAGTGCGACGAGCACCACGAGGACGCCTCCCGCGGCGACCAGGACGACCGCGAGCAGCGCGGGCCCCCCGCGCCGCCCGCCGGTGGGGACCCCGGCCGCCGAGCCCGCGGGGAGCGTCGGCGGTCCGCCCGCCGCCGGGCTCGGCCATCCGGTCGAGGGTCCGGTCGGCGGGCCGGCCGGCGCCGTCTCGAGGACGCGGGTGGGCGTCGGCAGCCCGGCGGCCGCGCGGAGCTCCCCGGCGTAGGTGGCCGGGTCCCCGAGCTCGGCGACCAGGTCGACGCCGTCCGCGTTGAGCTCTGCCAGGTGCTCGTCGAGCCCGGTGAGCAGCCGCTCCCGGTCGGGCGGGTCGAGGTCCGCGCACGCCTGCGCGACGCCGGCGAGGAAGTGGCGGGCCTGCTCGGTGGGGGCGCCGTCCGTCGTCATCGCTACGCGTCCTTGTCCGCGGGCACGACGGCGTTGACGGCGCGCTCGAGCGCACGCCAGTCCCGTCGTGCGTGGTCGAGAGCCTGGCGCCCGGACGGCGTCAGCGAGTAGTACCGACGTGCGGGCCCGGCGCCGCCGTCGCTGAGGTAGGAGGTGACGAACCCAGCGTCGAAGTGCCGCTGGAGCGTGCCGTACACCGACGCGTCGCCGACGGCCTCGAAGCCCGCGCCCCGCAGCCGCTGCAGGATCGCGTAGCCGTAAGCGTCCTGCCCGGCCAGCGTCCACAGCACGACGATCGGCAGGACGCCCTTGAGCATCTGCGGCGTCACCACACCGCTGATACTCCGGTATGCGGAGTAGTCCGTCAAGTGAGAGCCCTGATTCGACGCCCTCTGGTGGCGAAGGGGCCCTTCCCGCATGAGCGAAGGGCCCCTTCGCCACCAGAGGACGGTTCCTGACCGCGAGCGGGACGGGCGTGACGTCCGTCGCTCGGCGGATGCCGGTCGCGTCGAGCCGCGCGATGAACGCGCACCCGGAACGGGCGGGCGCGGCGTCGGCCCAGTTCGGAGTCCTGCAGTTCGCCGTCGGCGGCGCACTGGCACCGCTCGTGGGTCTGACCGGGAGCACCAGCGTCCTACCGCTCGCGATCCTCATGGCGGCCTGCCTCGTCGCCTCCCTGGCGGTCCTGCTCCTCACCCGCCGCCGGACCGTCCTGACCCCGGTGGCTGGCTGAACCACGGGCCGGCCGGCCTCCGTCCGGCCCCTGGCCCCGGGCCGGCCTCGGTGTCCGGTGCCCTGGGCCAGGGTAGATTCGACTCCGACGTCGATCGCCCCGGCCCGGGCCCGGCGGCGCGCCCGGCGACCGCCGCTGCGCCGTCCGAGCGCAGGAGGAGGCCCGGTGAGCGGTCACGTCCCCCGTGCGACCGGGGCCGCCGGCAGGCCCGCGGGCGCGTCACCCCGGCTGTCCACCGGACGTCTCGTCCTGGTCGTCATCGCGGCGGCGGCGCCGATGGCGGCCATGGTCGGCAACCTGCCGCTGGCGCTCGCCCTCGGCAACGGTGCCGGTCTGCCCGGGGCGTTCGCACTCGCGACCGTGCTGTTGCTCGTCTTCGCCGTCGGCTACGCCGCGATGAGCCGCCGCGTCGTCAACACCGGCGCCTTCTACACCTACGTCGCGGCGGGCCTCGGCCGGCCGCCGGCCGTCGTCGCCGCCCTGCTCGCCGTCGTCTCGTACCTGCTGCTCGTCATCGGGCTCACCGCCGGCTTCGGCTACTTCGTCGCGCTCGTGCTCGCCTCGTTCGGGCTCGAGGTCTCCTGGGTGCCCGCAGCGGTCGTGGCCGTCGTCGTCATGGCCGTCCTCGGGTACCGCAGCGTCGACCTGTCGGTCCGGGTGCTCGCCGTCCTCATCGCCGCCGAGGTCGCGTTGCTCGTCGTCTTCGACGGCGCGATCGCGGTCCGGGAGGGCGCCGCCGCGTTACCGGCGGCGGCCCTCGCCCCGGGGACCGTGTTCGGGCCCGGCCTGGGGATCGGCCTGATGTTCGCACTGACGTCGTTCATCGGCTTCGAGTCGGCGGCGCTCTACGGCGAGGAGGCGGGGGACCCCAGAGCGAGCGTGCCGCGCTCGACGTACGTCGCGATCTGTGTGAGCGGCGGCTTCTACGTGGTCACGTCGTGGCTCACCGTCGGCGCGGTCGGCGTCGGCGCGGTGCGTGGCGTCGCCGAGGACCGCCGCGGTGAGCTGCTCTTCGACGTCGCGCGGGAGTACGCCTCGCCGTTCGTCGCCGACCTCATGGGCCTGCTCCTGTGCACGTCGGTGCTCGCGTCGGCGCTCGCCGTGCACAACGTCGCGACCCGCTACACCTTCGCGCTCGGCCGCGAGCACCTGCTGCCCCGGATGCTCGGGCACAGCCACCCGACGAGCCGGGCGCCGTCCCGGGCGAGCCTGGCCGTCAGCGGGGTGACGGCGGTCGTCGTCGCCGGCTTCGCGGCGTCCGGGCTCGACCCGTACCGGTCCGTGGCGCCGTCGATGATCGGCCTGAGCACGGTCGGGATCGTGGCGCTCCAGTCGCTGGCCGCGGTCGCGATCGTCGGCTACTTCGTACGCCGTCCCGAGCCGGGCCGGTGGCGGCACCGGGTCGCGCCCGCCCTCGGCGCGGTCGGGCTCGGCACGGTCGTGGTGCTGCTCGTGGCGAACTACCCGACCCTGACCGGCGTCGACGACCCGGTGCTCAACCACCTGCCGATCCTGCTCGCCGTGCTCGCGGCGGGCGCGCTGGCCTGGACGGCGTGGCTGCGCCGTCGCCGACCCGAGGTCTACCGGACCCTGGGCGCGCTCGACCTGCACGGCCACCCGGACCGCTCCTGCGCCGGGTAGCCGACCTGCACGGCCACCCGGACCGCTACTCGGCCGGGTACCGGACCCGCAGGGCCGCGAGGACCGCGGCCGTCCGGCCCGGCAGCGGCTCGACGCCCTCGACGGCGTCGAGGATCCCCCGGCAGGCCTGGTCGACCTCGAACGCCTCGAGCAGCCGGTCGTCGAGCAGGTCGCGTCGGTCGGCGGCGGTGATCTCCTCGCGGTAGGCGCGCACGAGCTCCCGGCGGGCCTCGGTCACCCAGGCGTCGACGTCGTCGGTCACCGCGAAGCCGGTCTTGCGGTCCGCGGCCCGGCCGACCCGGTCGACGCTGCGCAGCAGGCGGGCCACGTCCCAGGCCGCGGGCAGCAGGGTCGTCGTCGCGCCCGGGTCGTCGTCGTCCTCCGGCAGGCCGACGCCGCCACCGGGGACGCCGTCGAAGTCGGTCACCGCCAGCCCGCCGGGCCAGCGCAGCACCTGGCCGATGTGCAGGTCGCCGTGGACGCGCTGGACGATCACGCCGGCCGGGTCCTCGGCGACCTCGAGCAGCGCGTCGACGGCGGCCGTGAGCCGGTCGAGCCGCGGCAGCAGCACCTCGGCGGCGTCCGGCGCCGCCCAGCCGATCGCCCCGGCGTTGACCGCGGCGACCGCGGACTCCAGGCGGCGGGTGATCGCGGCGTGCCAGGACCGGACGGTGTCGCCGTCGGCGCGCCGGACCGGCTCCGGGACGATCTTGCTCGGCCGCCCGAGCGCGAGGTGCATCCGGGCCGCGAGCCGGCCGAGCCGGGAGGGCGCGTCCTTGATCCACGGGTCCGGGCGCGGCGAGCCACCGGTCAGGCCGAGATGCTCCTCGACGAGGTCGAGCACCCACTGCCGGCCGTCGCGGGCGCGCGGCAGGTAGCCGGTCGCGAGCGCGCACGGGACCTCGCGGCCGCTCGGTGCCCGCCACAGGAGCATCCCGTGCGTCGGCGGGACCTCGTGGAAGCCCACCTCGGCGAGGTGCGCGAGGGTCGTCGGCGCCGGGTGCGGCCGGTCGGCGACCCGCCGGTTCCAGCGGACGACGACCCGCTCGCCGACGACGACGGCCGCCGCGTCCTCGTCCTCGAACACGTCGCGCTCACCGCTCGCCTCCGGCGGGGGGACGACCCGCATGGTCCGGAAGCCGTCGATGTGCGGGCTGATGTGGTGGCGCAGGTGGTCGACGAACGCCTGCGCGGCCCCCTCGCCCTCGAGCGCGTCGTGCCAGCCGGACGTCGCGGCGCGCCGCCGCGGCGCGCAGCGGTACGTCGCCGGGACGCTCAGGTCCCCGGTCTCCTCGACCATGACGGCCATGTCGAGCCCGAGCGGGAACGCGGCCACGACCGTTCCGGTCGTGCGTGCCGCTGCCTCCACGTGCTGCCTCCGAAAGACCAGCCCCACCCACCCACGTGTGCTGGGGAACGGTACATCCCTGATCGCCCTGATTAGAAGAGCAGCCCGGAGGGTTAGGGCTGCCTTGACCTACGCCAGGGTGTCCAGCGCGGCGCAGACGGCGACGGGGTCGGTGTCGGGGTTGACGAACACCAGGCGCAGCACGGGGGCACCGGACCAGCGGGTGGGGATGCACAGGAGCCGGCCGGCCAGGGCCTGCTCGCGCGACCAGCGGGCGTACTCGGCCTCGGTCCAGCCCTCCCGTTCGAAGAGCAGCACGGACAGCTCGGGCTCGACGAGCAGGCGCAGGCCCGGGCGGCTGCGGATGCCCTCGGCGACCGTGCGTGCCGTCGCGAGGCAGCGTTCGACGGCGTCCCGGTACCGGTCGGTGCCGTGCGTGGCGAGGCTGAACCACAGCGGCAGCCCGCGCGGGCGGCGGGAGAGATGGACGGCGAGGTCCGCCGGGTTCCACTCGGCGCGGTCGACGGCGTCGAGGTAGCTCGCGCTCTGCTGGTGGGCGGCCTTCGCGAGCTCCGGACGCCGGTACACGAGCGCGCACGCGTCGTACGGCGAGAAGAGCCACTTGTGCGGGTCGACGATGAAGCTGTCCGCGTGCTCGATCCCGGCGAACAGGTGCGCGACGCTCGGCGCGACGAGCGCCGCGCCGCCGTACGCGCCGTCGACATGGAGCCACAGGCCGCGCGCACGGCAGACCGCGGCGACGCCGGCGAGGTCGTCGACGACGCCGGCGTTCGTCGTCCCGGCCGTCGCGACCACCGCGACAACCCGGTCCCGGGTCGTCGCGAGGACGCCCTCCAGCGCCTCCCCGGTGAGCCGGCCGCGTTCGTCCCCCGGCACCAGGACGACGTCGACGCCCATGACGCGCGACGTCGAGCGGACCGAGGAGTGCGCGTCCGACGTGCACGCCACCGCCCAGCCGCCGTCCGGCTGGCGGGTGAGCCCGGCCTCGACCCGCGCCGCCTCGGCGGTGTGCCGGGCCGCCACGAGCGCGGAGAGGTTCCCCATCGTGCCGCCGGCGACGAAGCAGCCGCCCGCCGACTCCGGCCAGCCGAGCAGCTCGGCGAGCCAGGCGATGACCTGGTTCTCGGCGTGGATCGCCCCGGCGCCGCACTCCCACAGGCCCGCGAAGATGTTCGAGACGCTCGTCGCGAGCTCGAACGCCCGCGCGGAGCGAGTCGGGGCCGACGGCACGTAGGCGAGGTTCATCGGGTCGTCCTGGGCGCGGGTCGCCGGCAGGAGGACGTCGGTGAACAGGCCGAGGGCGCGCTCGGCGCCGATCCCGGACGGCGTGATCGTGCGCCCGGTCTGCGCAGCGAGCTCCGCGGCCGGCCGGGCGGTCGTCAGCGGGTCTGTGGAGCCGGCGAGCCGGTGCGCGGTCCAGGCGAGCACCGCATCGACCCCGGGCGACTCGTCGCCCCACGTGGACGTCCGAGCAGTCGGTGGCTGGGTCCGCGTCGTCGTCATGCTCGTCAGGATGACCCCTGACCCGGCGAAGTGGTCAAGAGTCGCGATGATCATTGGACAGTTTGACTACTGGAGTGCGGGCGGGCCGTGCAATGAGCGACCTGGGCTGCCCATCTCCCTGCACCGGCCGCCGTGACTTTCTCCGTGCAATGACCACGCTACGCGTCGTGATCGTGCACGATGGCTCATCGACGTACGGTTACCTGATGATCACTGCGTGACAGGAGAGGCATGCTCGTCGCCGGCGCCGGCGCGCTGACCGACTCCGACCGTTTGGCGCTCTACGAGACGCTGCTCGACGACGCCCGCTCACCGCTGCTCGTCACGGGGCCGCCGTCGGCGCGCGACCCCTGGCCGACCGTCGTCCACGTGAGCCCCGGGCTCCTGCACCGCAGCGGCTGGTCGGAGGCGGACCTGGTCGGCCGGGACCCCCGCATCCTGCACGGCCCGGGCACCGACTCGGCCGCGGTGGCGCGGCTGCGCGACGCGCTGCCCGGCCGGACGCCGGCGAGCGAGGTCCTCCTGCTCTACCTGCGCGACGGCACCGCGGTCTGGGTCGAGGTCACGGTCAGTGCGCTGACGCTGGTCACCGGGACGTACCTCGTGTGGGTCCACCGGGACGTGAGCCGCAGCAGGCTCGTCGAGGCGGAGCGCCGCGACCGGGAGGCCTTCGTCCAGTCCGTGCTCGCCTCGCTCCCCGCGCACACCGCGGTCGTGGACGGCGAGGGCGTCGTCACGGCGGTGAACGACGCGTGGGTCCGCTACTGGCGCGAGCACCCCGCCCACCTCTTCCCGCCGGCGCACCTCAGCCCGCCGGGCCCGGATCCCACGGTCGGGATGCACTACGTCGACGTGTGCGCCCCCTCGTACGCCTCGGTGAGCGAGGACGCCGACCCGTCCTCGACCGTCGCCGCCGGGCTACGGGCGGTCCTCGACGGGGAACGCCCGTCCTTCACGACGGACTTCGCGCTCGCCGAGCGGACCGGGCTGCGCTGGTTCCAGGCGCAGATCGTGCCGCTGCGCGGGCGGCCGGGCGCCGTCGTGTCGCACCACGACATCACCGACCGCAAGCTCGGCGAGCAGGTCCTCGCGTTCGAGGCGACGCACGACCCGCTGACGGCGCTCGCCAACCGGTTCGCGCTGCGAGACCTGCTCGACGACCTGCTCCCGCCGCGGCACGGGACGGCGTCTCCGGCGCTGCTGTTCATCGACCTCGACGGCTTCAAGGCGGTCAACGACGGTCTCGGCCACGGCGCGGGCGACGAGGTGCTCATCGAGGTGACCCGGCGGCTCGTCGTGGTCGCCGGCGACGCGACGATCGCCCGGCTCGGCGGCGACGAGTTCGCCCTCCTGCTTCCCGCGGCGGACGAGGACGAGGCGACCGGTCTCGCCCTGCGCGTGGTCGAGGCGCTCCGCGAGCCGTACGACGTCGCCGGCCTGCGGCTCACGGTGTCGGCGAGCATCGGGGTGGCCGTCGCGGACGGCACCCACCGGACGCCGGGCGACCTGCTCCGGGACGCCGACGCCGCGATGTACCAGGCCAAGGAGCGCGGCCGGGACCGCTACGCCGTGTTCGGCCCGCAGCTGCGCGAGCGCGCCGTCCGCCGGGTCCGCATCCTCGACCGGCTGCGGCACGCGATGTCCGAGCCGACGCCGGACGGGCTCACGCTGCACTACCAGCCGATCGTGTCGTTCTCCGACCGGCGCGTCGTCGGCCTCGAGGCGCTCGCCCGCTGGCGGGACGACCGGCTCGGCGTCGTCCCGCCGGCCGAGTTCATCGAGGTCGCCGAGGACTCCGGGCTCATCGTGCGGCTCGGCGTCTGGGCGCTGGAGCGCGCGTGCGCCGACGCCGTCGCCGCGGACGGCGACCTGACCGTGAGCGTCAACGTCTCCCCGCGCCAGCTCGCGGACGCCCGGATCGTCGACGTCGTCGAGCAGGCGCTCTCCGGCTCCGGCCTGCCGCCGCACCGGCTGTGCCTGGAGATCACCGAGGGCGCCGTCATGTCGGACGTCGACTCCGCCGTCGCGCGGCTCGGCCGGCTGCGCTCGCACGGGGTGCGGATCGCCCTCGACGACTTCGGCACCGGCTGGTCGAGCCTGGGTCACCTCCAGCGGCTGCCCGTCGACCGGCTCAAGGTCGACCGCTCGTTCGTCGAGGCGCTCGGCTCGGGCGAGCCGGACCTCACCGGGCCGGTGGCGCCGTGGTGGCGCGACCGTGACCGGGACGGCGCGGCAGCGGTGGTGTCCGCGATCGTCGCGCTCGCGCGGGGGCTCGGGATGCGGGTCACCGCCGAGGGCGTCGAGACCGCCGAGCAGTTCGACCATCTGCGTGAGCTCGGCTGCGACGACGCGCAGGGCTTCCACCTCGGCCGGCCCGCACCGTGGTCGTCCTCGACCGTCGTCGCGCTGCCGGCGGGCTAGCCGCCACGACGTCGGGCCGACGTCGGGTCGAGGTCGGGCCGACGTCAGCTCGGACGGTGGTCGATGACCACGGTCCCGCCGGTCGCGACCTCGCGCCGCCCGCCCGCGTCCAGCAGCCACACCGACTGCCGGCCGTGCACCCGCCAGGTCGTGCCCGGCGCCGCCGCCGAGCCGTCCCAGCCGTCGAGCCCGCCGACGAGCGCGGTGTCCTCGTCGATGCCGACGACATGGACGCCCGCCGGGGCGCCCGCGACCCGGCGGACGACGAGGTCCGGCATCCACGCGGCGAACCGGTCGAAGTGCGGCAGCACCTCGACCATCGGGACGAGACCGAGGCCGTCCAGCGCGGGGCGCCACGGCCGCCGGACGTCCGGCAGGCTCGCCGACAGCGCCATCGCGCCCGCGCTGCAGCCGGCGAGCGCCGCACCGCCCCGCCAGGCAGCGACGATCGCGTCCCACACCGCCGTCCCGCGCAGCGTCTCGGCGAGGAACCCCGGGTGGCCGCCGGACAGGTACACCAGCCCCGCGCCGTCGACGAGGGCCGCCAGCGCCGGGTCGTCGGCCCCGGCCCGGTCGCGGACGTCGACGACGACCTGCTCGGCGCCGACCCGGGCCGCGGCGTCGGCGCCGAGCGCGTGCCAGCGGGCGAGCGACTGCGCGCCCTCCGGGGCCGCCGCGGTCGCGAGCTGGACGTAGCGCTGCGGCCGGCCGGCGATGAGCGCGCGCTCGACGTCCTCCAGGACGGGCAGGTACTCGCCGGAGCCGACGAGTGCGACCGGCCCGGCGCCGCCCGCACGGTCGAGCGCCGGATGGTCCGAGGCGGGATGGTCCGAGGCGGGATGGTCCGAGGCCGGATGGTCCTGCGGGTCAGACGTCACGTCCGTGGGCTCCGCTCGCTGCCTGCGCCGGCGGTGGGTCCGCCGATACCGAATTGCAGCATGCCTGAAGTGAACGTGGCGCGAGGGTCGCGCCTCTTACGGTCAGGTGTCGACGGGCACGGGGGCCTCGGAGCCCCCGGGCCACGCGAGAGAGGGACGGCCATGGCCGCGAGCATCACGACGACGTGCCCCCGGTGCGGCACGGTCGTGCTCGAGCGCGAGGACCTCCTCCTCGTCGTCGACCGGTTCGCCGGGACCTCCTGGTACCTGTTCGACTGCGTCGGCTGCGCCTGCCGGGTGGTCAAGGAGGCCCCGGGGCCGGTCGTCTCCGCGCTGTCGTTCGCCGAGGTCACGGCCTGCGCCGTGCCCGCCGAGGTCTACGAACGGTGGCCGGACGTCGGCACGCGGTCGGCGCGCACGCTCGGCCCGGACGACGTCCTGGACGCCGTCCTCACCCTCGCCGGCACCGACGACCTCGCCGCGCTCGCCGCGGCGGTCTGACCCGCCGGGCGGTCCGGTCTAGACCGAGCCCCAGTCCGGGCGGAGCGGGAAGCCGGCCCGGCCGGCGGCGTCCAACCGGACGCCGAGCACCTGGTGCAGCTGCACCTCGTTGCGCTCGAACCCCAGCCGGGACCCGGCCATGTACAGGCCCCAGACCCGCGCCGTCGCCTCGCCGACCTCCGTGACGCACTCGTCCCAGTGCGCGACGAGGTTGTCGCACCAGGCGGCGCACGTCTTCGCGTAGTGCTCCCGGAGGTTCTCCTCGTGCCGCACCTCGAACCCGACGTCCTGCATCGTCGTGATGATCCGGCCGGAGCCGGTCAGCTCGCCGTCCGGGAAGACGTACCGGTCGATGAACCCGCGCTTGACCCGCGCGACGTGGACGTTGTCCGGGCGCGTGATGCAGTGGTTGAGCAGCCGCCCGCCCGGGCGCAGCAGGCCGTACAGGAACCGGAAGTAGTCGGGGTAGTTCCGCACGCCGATGTGCTCGGTGAGGCCGATCGAGCTGACGGCGTCGAAGTCGCGCTCGACGACGTCGCGGTAGTCGAGGTGCCGCACCTCGGCGAGGTCCGACAGCCCCTCGGCCTCGATCGCCGCCTGCGCCCAGGTGGCCTGCTCCTGCGACAGCGTGACGCCGAGCACCCGGACGCCGCGCCGTGCGGCGTGCCGGACCATCCCGCCCCAGCCGCAGCCGACGTCGAGGAGCCGCTGCCCCGGGATGAGCCCGAGCTTGCGGAAGACGAGCTCGTACTTGGCCTCCTGGGCCGCCTCGAGGCCGGCGTCCGCGGTCGGGTAGACGGCGCAGGTGTACGTCATCGAGGGCCCGAGGACCATTTCGTAGAACCGGTTCGAGACGTCGTAGTGGTGCGAGATCGCCTCGGCGTCGCGGCGCCGCGAGTGCCGCAGCCCCTCGAGCGTGCGCCGCCAGTCGGGCAGCGCCTCCTGCGGCGGCGGGGACGGCGGGACGAGCCGGGAGGCGCCGAGCGAGCGGGCGACCCGGGCCGCGGTGCGGGCGTCCGGACGGCGCCACGTCAGCGCGTCGGCCATCAGCCGCAGCAGGTCGTACGGGTCGCCGGGATGGACGCCGGTCGTCTCGAGGTCGCCGGCGACGTACGCGCGGGCCATCCCGAGGGATCCCGGCGCGGTCGCGAGGTAGGACGTGCCTCGCGGCGTCCGCAGGTGCAGGCCGACCGTGGCGTCCCGGGGGCCGGCCTCGCTGCCGTCGTAGGCGGTGAAGCGGAAGGGGACCGGTCCGTCCAGCAGGGTGAGCAGCACCTCGGCGAGCGAGAGCCGGGTGGCGTCCCCCCCGCTGTCGCTGCGCCAAGGGGCGAACATCAGGGGCATCGAAAGCAACCTCCCTCAGGACTGGGGCGGTGCAGCCGGGTCACGCCGTCCGATCTCACGCAGCGTGGCCGGATTGTTCTCGGAGCGGCGGTCGACGGCCACGACACTGAACTCTACGAGCAACCACCGACCGCGACCCAGGTATTTCGCCCGTTTCTCCGTCACCCGGCGTAGGGGCGTGCTGCCCGACCCGGTACCGATCGTGCCCGCCCTCGGGTGACCGTGGGGGATCGCGCGGCAGGCTGCCGCCGGATCCCGCACGATCCGGGGTCCAGGCCCGCCGCGCCCGCCGCGCCCGCCGCGCCCGCCGCGCCGGCCGGGTCGGCCCCCTCCGGCGTCCGGTGGCAGAGTGGCCGCGTGGCAGTGCTGCGACCGTTCCGTGCCCTCCGTCCCGTCCCGGCCCTGGCGGCCGAGGTGGCCGCGCCGCCG
>DAIOGQ010000066.1:0-15306 GCA_036745175.1 Kineosporiaceae bacterium | reverse complement strand
TCGACGAGCTGATCCGCCAGCGCGACTCCATCACCGGCCACCTCGACCAGCTGCGCAGCCTGCTCACGGTGCCGCAGCCCGCGGTGGGCGCGAGCGACGCGAAGGCCTGATCCCCGCCCGGTCGACGTCGCGGCGGGGTTTCGACAGCTGCCCCGCGGGCACCCGGGGACGGTGACGGACGCCCGATGCCGTTGGTGCTCCGGTGCGGACGTCGAGTTCGGCTGGTACCCGGCCGTCCTGGCGCGCCTGCCGGACCTCGACGAGACCACGCGGGTGGCGACGGGCTGCCGCGGCACGGGCGACCGGCCGGTCCTGCGGCAGGTCGGCGACGGCATGGCCAGGCTGCGGCCGCCGACCGGGACGGTGCTCGACGTCGGCGCCGGGACGGGCGGCCCCGCGCGCTGGCTCGGCAACCAGTACGGGTGGCAGACCGTGGCCGCGGAGCCGTCGGGCGCCTCGCTCGCCACCGCACGGGCGTTCTTCCCGGGCCTGCCCCTGCTGCGCTGCGAGGCGTCGCGGCTGCCGGTGCCGGACCGGGCCGTCGACGCCGCGCTGCTGCTCGGGGTCCTGTCGCTCGTCGACGAGGTCGCGGCGTCGCTGCGCGAGGCGAGACGCGTCGTCCGGGACGGCGGGCTCCTCGCCGTCAGCGACTACCTGGCACCCGACGCCGGGTCCGGCCGGCGGGCCGTCCTCCCGGCGGGCACCCGGGCGCACGTCACCGCCGACCTGCTCGGCGCGGCCCGGGCGGCGGGCTGGGCCGTCCAGGAGGTCACGGTCGGCGGCTTCAGCACCGACGAGGAGTGGGCCGCCGCCCGCGACGCCGTCGACGACCTCGTCGCACGGCATGTCGAGCGGACCCCGCACGGCCGGGAGGCGGCCTGTCCCACGGCGTTCGACGCCGAGCGGGCGGCGCGGGGCGTGCTGGGCGACGCGATCGACGGCGGGGCGCTGGTCCGGGTCACTCTCGTCGCCGAGGCCGTCGGCCGTCCCTGCGGCCGGGCTCGACGAGATGCTGGTGCTCGCCCAGCGCCGGGACCGGGTCCATCCGGGGGGCCGCCGTCCCGGTGAGCGTGACGGGCGGCAGGAGGGCGGCGACCGGGCCGGCCGGCGTGTCGACGGTGCGCCAGCGGTCGCGCTGCGCGAGCTGCGGGTGGGTCGCGAGCTCGGTGACGTCACGGAGCCGGGAGTGGGCGATCCGGCCGTCGCGCAGGCGGTCTTCGAGGTCGCTGCCGGTGAGCTTGTGCAGGACTGCATCGATCGTCGCGTGGAGGACGTCGCGGTGCTCGACCCGGCGGGAGACGCCGAGGAACCGCTCGTCGGTCGCGACGGTCGCGTCGCCCAGCACGACCCGGCAGAAGTCGCGCCACTCGCGCTCGTTCTGGACCGACAGCATGAAGGTGGTGCCGTCGCCGGCGGTGAAGGCGCCGTACGGGGCGATCGCGGCGTGGCTGGTGCCGGAGCGCAG
Source organism: Kineosporiaceae bacterium (assembly GCA_036745175.1). Lineage (GTDB taxonomy): Bacteria > Actinomycetota > Actinomycetes > Actinomycetales > Kineosporiaceae > R-H-3. The sequence goes on along the minus strand of DAIOGQ010000066.1, from coordinate 13,841 downwards.
CGGGGCGGTGCCCCCGTACAAGGCGTAGTACATCGGGTGCCCCATCCACTCGACGAGGGAGTCGAAGAGGCTCACCTCCAGGTGGGTGCCCTCGCCCGTCCGCTCGCGCCGGTACAGCGCGGCGAGGATGCCGGAGAAGGCGTACATCCCGGCGGCGATGTCGGCGACCGGGATACCGGCCTTCGCGGGCGCCTCGGGAGTGCCCGTCACGGAGATGACGCCGGCCTCGGCCTGGACGAGCGCGTCGTAGGCCTTGGCGTCCTCGAGGTCGCCGCCGGCGCCGTAGCCGCTGACGCTGCAGGAGACCAGCCGCGGACGGCCGGCGCGCAGGGTGTCCGGGCCGATCCCGAGGCGCTCGGCGGCACCGGGAGCGAGGTTCTGGACGAACACGTCGGCACCGTCGACGAGGGCGAGGAGCCGGTCGTGGTCTCCCGGGTCCTTGAGGTCGAGGGCGACGGACTCCTTGGAGCGGTTGAGCCAGACGAAGTGGCTCGACAGCCCGTGCACGGTGGTGTCGTAGTCGCGGGCGAAGTCCCCCCGGCCGGGTCGCTCGACCTTGATGACGCGGGCGCCGAGGTCGGCGAGCTGGCGGGTCGCGAACGGCGCCGCGACGGCCTGCTCGCACGCCACGACGACGATCCCGTCGAGGGGAAGGGCGGCAAGGGTCACCGCGGCATCATGCCCGCCGCCAGCGGTCGCGGCACCGCCCGCCGCGGGACCGTCGTCCGACTCTGGTCCACGGCGCGTTCGCGTTTGACGATCGAAGGCCGGTCGAGGAAGGGGCCAGCCATGAGACGCACGATCGAACGAGGCGACCGCTTGTTCTTCAGGCGCGACCACGGTTGTACCAGGCAGGGCGAGAAGGCCGTCGTTGAAGACATGAGGCCGGGCTTGATCTTCGGAGCCTACTTCGACCTGACGACAGCCAAGGGTCGGCGTTACCGGTCGGTGCCCATCGAGCGTCTTGGCAAGCGTTAGGGCGACAAGGCCCGGCGGCGCAGTACATCACCTCCGAGCGGCAGTCCGCCCTGGTCGAGGGCACGGACTGGGTGGGGACCCAGCGGGCGGCGCAGGCCGCGTACCGCGACTACCTGCGGCGCTGGGCCGACTCCGGGGCGCGCGTCGCGGTCCTGCAGGACCAGGTGGTCCCGGACCGGTCCGTCGGCCGCGTCCCGGAGTGCCTGGCGGCGGCGGACGGCGACGTGGACGCGTGCTCCTGGCAGCAGGACCAGCCGGTCCCGTCGGACCCGACGTCTACCGCTGGATGGACCCCCTGGACGCCGCGGCGCGCGAGCTCGACGACCCGCGCGTGAGTCGGGTGCAGACCCAGGACCTGCTCTGCTCGGACGGCACGTGCCGACCGGTGGTGGGCACCGTGGTCACCTTCTTCGACGCCTCGCACGTCACCGCGACGTACGCCGCGACGATGGCGCCCTATTTCGACGAGCGGATCAGACGCGCGACGGGCTGACGCTGTCGAGGTCGACCCGGCTCGCCGGGACGGTCCGGGAGCCCGTGCGCACGGGTGCCGGTCGCGGGGCCGGCCGGGTCAGCTGCTCGACCGCCTCGACGACGCGCTCGCAGCACCGGCCGTCCCGCAGCACGAACGTCCGCTCGATCCGCCGCGCGTACTCCGGTGCCGGGACGCAACCCCGCGCGACGATCTCGCGCACCGCCTCGACGGTCCGCTCCGGCGTGTCGGTCACCGGGCCGAAGCCGTCGCGCCCGTAGTCGAAGTAGCCGGCGCGTCCGACGTGCGCGCCGGCGGTCACCCGGTCGGCGTCGAACTGGAAGTAGACGACGGGCCGGTCGACGTAGGCGGCGTTGAAGGCCATCGAGGAGTAGTCGGTGAGCAGGACGGCGGCGGTCGCGAAGAGCCGCTGGATCCCGCCGCCGTCGAAGGTCAACGGCTCCACGTGCGCCGGCAGGTCGAGCATCGGCAGCGCGGACTGCAGGTTCGGGTGCGGCAGGAAGCCGATCCGCAGGCCTCGCTCCTGCGCGAGGTTCGCGAGCTCGGTCGAACCCAGGACTGCGAGCCACTGCCGGGCGAAGTCGGTCTCGAGGAAGTCGTCGCGGACAGTGCGCCGTTGCGACTGCCGGCCCGCCGGCGGCAGGAGCCAGTGCCGCCACGTCGGCGCGACGAGCAGCAGTGTCCGCTCCTGCGGCGGGACCGCCTCCGCAGCGCGACGCAGCCGGTCGAACCTCGGCAGCCCGGTCAGGCGGACCTCCTTCGAGGAGAAGGCGTAGGGCGTCGCGTCGCCGGCGATCGACGCGTGCTCGCCGGCCGTGCTCGTGACGAACAGGTCGATCTGCTTGGGGTTCAGCCAGCGGGAGAGGTCGTCCTTGATGACCCCGTGCTGGAGGAACGTGAACCGCCACGTCGGCCTGGCCGGGCGCAGGATCTTGAGGATCCGCGGCGGTCGGTGCACCGGAAGGTCGATGTGCGAGGAGATCAGGTGGACGCAGCTGAGCATGAGCAGCTCCCACCGGTGGGAGCCGTGAGCGACGACCCGGTCTCCGTGCCGGCCCGCCCTGAGCCGTTCGTAGTCGGGTGTCCCCGCCTCGACGGTGAACCACGCGTTGATGTCGGGGCGGTTGTCGCGCAGGTAGACGAACAGGTGCTCGGCACTGTCGTCGGCGTCGTGCAGCCGGTCCATGAGCACCCACGCGTCCGCGTACGCCCGCCGCACCCGGGACGTCGCGGCGAGCCGGCGGACGACGCGGCGCCGGACGGCGTCCAGCGCCCTGCGGGGCTGCGAGAGCGCGACGTCGAGCATCGTCTCGCCGGCGGGTGTCCCGGTGGACCGGGGGACGGGGTCGACCTGGCTCGGCGTCGCCCCGGGCCAGGCGGCGGCGATCTCGAGGAAGCGACCAGCGACCCGCACCCGCAGGGCGCGTTCCCGGGGCAGCCAGGCGATCCGTTCGCGCAGGAGCACCCGGTCGAAGTACACGTGGTCGCGGACCTTGGTGTGCACGGGGGTGACCGGCAGCCCGGCCGCGAAGTACTCGACCGGCGGCTCCTTGCCGACGAAGCGGTGCACGACCTTGACGAGCTCCTGCGCCTCGTCGACGGCCGCGACGACCGCGCTCGGGCTGTGCCACGGCTCGTCGCCGAGGCCGTCGAGGAGGATCTGCCGCCAGACGTTGTCCATCCACCGGACGGCGAAACCCTCGACGACGTGCCGGTCGAGATGGCCGCGGATCCGCCGGAGCAGGACCGTGAACTCGTCGGCCACCGGGCCGACCGCGGCCGTCGAGCCGCCGGCGGCGTGCTCGGCGCCGAAGAACCAGGAGAGCTCGTAGACGACGAGCGTCTGCAGCCACTCCGGCGCCCGGCCGTGCCGTGCGGCCGCTCGTTCCAGGACGTCGAGGTACCCGGCGCGCGGGACGACCGTGTAGCGCTCGGGCCGGACGAGGCTGTTCTGCAGCGTCGACGAGCCGTCGGACCGCTTGCGGTAGTGGTACCTCGCCGACGCGACGAACCCGACGAGCGGGGCCGGGCAGTCGAGCAGGTAGACCGTGCAGAAGTGGCCGTCCTCGAAGTTCGGCCGGATCGCCGGGTCGAACCGCAGGCCGATGGCCTCGATCCGGCTCCGGCGGAAGAACGCGGCGGGCGCGCTCGCGTAGAACAGGTCCGGGGTCCTGTCGAGGTCGACGAGGCGGTCGCCGTCCGCGAACCGGCGACGCAGCGGGTGGGTGTCGGACAGCCGACCGCTCGCGTCGTCGTGGAGCACGAGGTTCGTCCCGACGAGCTCGACGTCCGGGTGCTCGCGGACAAACCGCAGGACGCAGCCGAGGTAGTCCGGGTCGAGGGTGTCGTCGGGGTCGGTGAACGTGACCCATGTGCCGCGAGCCCGCTCGAGCCCGACGTTCCGGGCGGTGGCCTGGCCGCCGTTCGGCTTGGTGAGCACCGTCAGCGTGAGCCGCGAGCTCTCCTGCCAGCGCCGCAGCACGTCGAGCGACTCGTCGGTCGAGCCGTCGTCGACCGCGACGATCTCCACCCTGCTCAGGTCGACGCCGCGCTGGGCCTCGATCGAGGCGAGGAACTCAGGCAGGTACCGGGCGACGTCGTAGACCGCGGTCACGATCGAGACGTCGAACGGGGCGTCAGGGATCACAGGGTCAGTCTACGGATTTCGGTCACTGCACGTGTTGGTTCGAATGTATACAGTGACAAATCGTCGGTCATCGGCCGGCGCCGACGAGCGTGCCCCGCTCGGTCCTGCGCTGGGTGAGCGCCTCGATCTCGGCGACGACACGCTCGCAGCAGCGGCCGTCCCGGTCGACGAAGGTCTCCTCGATCCGGCGGGCGTACTCCGGGGCCGGCGTGCAGCCGCGGGCGACGACGTCGGTGATCGCGCCCACGGCGCCCTCGACGGTCGTCGTGACCGGGCCGAAGCCGTCCCGGGGGTACTCGAAGTAGCCCGCACGCCCGAGGTGGCCGCCGGCGCGCACCCGTTCGAGGTCGAACTGGAAGTAGACGACGGGCCGGTCGACGTAGGCGGCGTTGAAGGCCATCGACGAGTAGTCGGTGACGAGTACCGCGGCGCTCGCGAAGAGCCGCTGGGCGTTGGCGCCCTCGAAGCTCAGCGGCTGCACGTGCTCGGGCAGGTCCGTCCTCGGCAGGACCGACTGCAGGTTCGGGTGGGGCAGGAAGCCGATCCGTAGCCCGTGCGCCGCCGCGAGGTCCGCGAGCGCGGGCGAGCGCAGGAGCCCGAACCACTGGACGGCGTAGTCGCTCTCGGCGAAGTCGTCGACGACGGCGGCCTTGTCGGCCCCCGGCTCGAGCGGCTTCTGAAGCCACTGCCGCCATGTCGGCGCGACGAGGACGACGTCGCGGTCCTGGTTCTGCAGCGACCGGCTGATCCTGCGCAGCCGGTCGAACCGGGGCAGGCCGGTGAGCTTGACCTCCCGGTCGCAGTAGGCGTAACGGCTCCCGTCCCGGGTGATCGAGTCGTACTCGGCCCGCGTGCTCGTGACGAACAGGTCGACCGCCTTGGGGTCGAGCCAGCCGGACAGGTCGTCCTTGATGACGCCGTGCTGCAGGAAGGTGAACCGCCACGGCGGAGTGCTGGTGCCGAGCAGCCGCATGATCTGCGGCGGCCGGTGGATGGCCGCGTCGATGTGCGAGGAGACCAGGTGCCGGCAGCTGAGCATGAGCTGCTCCCACCGCGGGGTGCCGTGGGCGACGACCCGGTCGGCGTGCCGGCCGGCGGTGAGCCGCCGGTGGTCGGGCGTGCCGGGCTTGACCGTGAACCAGGCGTTGATGTCCGGCCGGTTCTCACGGAGGTACTCGAACAGCCGCTCGGCGTTGTCATCGGCGTCCCCGACCCGGTCCATGAGGACCCAGGCGTCGGTGAACGCCTGCCGGTGGGTCACTGCGACCGCCCGCCGGCGCAGGGCCGCGACCACGGAGCCCCGCGCGCCGGTGTCCGGGGTCGCGGTCTGCGGCGGGAGCGGTGCCGTGCCCGGCGGGTCGTAGGCCGTCGTGACCGGTCCGGGCCACGAGCGCCGGAACTCGAGCATCCGGCCGTCCATCCGGACCCGGACCGGGCCGTCCGAGGGGACCCAGGCGATCCGCTCGTGGAGCAGGGCGTGGTCGAAGTACGCGTGAGAGCGGATCTTGGTGTGCGCGGGCTCGACGGCGACGCCGTCGCGGAAGTACTCGACGTCGGGCTCCGGTCCGGTCCACCGGACGACGACCCGGGCCAGGCCCTGCTCCTCGTCGACCCGGTCGAGGACGGCGCACGGGCTGCGCCAGGGCGTGTCGGTGAGGCCGTGCTGGAGGATCTGCCGCCATGCCGGGTCGAGCCAGCGCACCCGGAAGGCCTCGATGACCTGCGGGTCCAGGAACGCGCGGATCTGGCGCAGCAGGCCGACGAACTCCTCGCCGACCTCACCGGTGGCCGCGGTCCCGCCGCTGGCCCCGCGGGCCTCGACGCTGAACAGCCAGGACAGCTCGTAGAGGACGAACTGCTGCAGCCACTCCGGGACACGGCCGCAGCGGTCGACGGCGCGCCGGAGGGCGTCGAGGTAGCCGGCGCGGGGCACGACGGTGTAGCGCTCGGGCTGCATGAAGCTGCTCTGCATCGTCGACGAGTTGTCGGCCCGCTTGCGGTAGACGTACACCGCGGAGGCGAGGAACCCGACGTACGGGGTGTCGCAGTCGAGCAGGTAGCGCGCGCAGAAGTGCCCGTCCTCGAAGTTCGGCCGGACGTCCTCGTCGAAGCGCAGCCCGGTCCGGACGAGCCGGGCCCGTCGGACGAACGCGGCGGGCGCGCTGCCGTGGAAGTGGTCCGGGCGGCGGTCGAGGTCGACCAGCACGTCGCCGTCGGTAAACATCCGTCGCAGCGCGTGGGTGTCCGACATCTCCCCGCTGGTCTCGAGGAACATGACCCGGTTCGTCGCGACCATCTCGACCTGCGGGTGCTCGGCGACGAAGCGCAGCACGGTCGCCAGGTAGTCCGGGTCGAGGACGTCGTCCGGGTCGGTGAACGTGACCCACTCGCCGGTCGCATGCCCCAGGCCGTGGTTCCGGGCCGAGGCCTGGCCGCCGTTCTCCTTCGTCAGCACGGTCACGTGTGCGAGCGCCTGCTCCTGCCAGGCCCGCAGGACGGCGAGCGAGTCGTCGGTCGAGCCGTCGTCGACCGCGACGACCTCGACCCGGCTCAGGTCGACACCGCGCTGGCCGTCGATCGAGGCGAGGAACTCGGGCAGGTAGCGGGCCACGTCGTAGACGGCCGTGACGATCGAGACGTCGTAGGGCGCGCGAGAACTCACGGCCGGAGTCTACCCAGGCAGGTCACTCAATGTGCTTGGCCGTGTCGAATGAGTAGTCACGTCGATGCCCGTCGGAGATCGGACACCGTCGGCAGGGTCAGCTCCGGCCCGGTGCGGGCCGCGGCACCGGCCGCGTCAGCTGCTCGATCTCGTGGACGACGCGCTCGCAGCAGCGGCCGTCGCGCTGCACGAAGGTCCGCTCGATCCGCTCGGCGTACTGGGGGGCGGGCGTGCAGCCGCGCGCGACGATCTCGCCGACCGCCGCGACGGCGTCCGTCGCCGTCGTCGTCACCGGGCCGAAGCCGTCGCGCCCGTAGTCGAAGTAGCCGGCCCGGCCGACGTGCCCGCCGGAGAGCACCAGGTCGGCGTCGAACTGGAAGTAGACGACGGGCCGGTCGACGTAGGCGGTGTTGAAGGCCATCGAGGAGTAGTCGGTGAGCAGGACCGCGGCGCTCGCGAAGAGCTTCTGAACCCCCGCGCCCTCGAAGGTCAGCGGCTCGACGTACCCCGGCAGGTCGAGCATCGGCAGCACCGACTGCAGGTTCGGGTGCGGCAGGAACCCGATCCGCAGGCCATGCTCCTTCGCGAGGGCAGCGAGCTCGTCGGAGCGCAGGACGGCGAGCCAGCACCTCGCGTACTGCGTGTCGAGGAAGTCCGTCCGGACCGCGCGGCGCTGCGACCCCTTCTCCAGCGGTGGCAGCAGCCAGTGCCGCCAGGTCGGGGCGACGAGGACGAGGTCGCGCTCCCGCGGCGGCACGGACGCGGCGATCCGGCGCAGCCGGTCGAAGCGGGGCAGGCCGGTGAGCCGAACCTCCTTGGCGCTGAACGTGTACGGCGTGCCGTCGCCGGCGATCGACGCGTACTCCCCGCTCGTGCTCGTGACGAACAGGTCGACCGCCTTGGTGTTCAGCCAGCGCGACAGGTCGTCCTTGATGACACCGTGCTGCAGGAAGGTGAACTTCCACGACGGCTTGGCCGGCCTGAGGAGCTGGATGATCGTCGGCGGTTGGTGCACCGGGACGTCGATGTGCGACGACACGAGGTGGCGGCAGTTGAGCATGAGGAGCTCCCACTGCTGCGAGCCGTGCGCGACGACCCGGTCGCCGTGCGGGCCGGCCTTCAGTCGTTCGTAGTCGGAGGTCGCGGCCGCGACGGTGAACCACGCGTTGACGTCAGGCCGGTGCTCGCGCAGGTACGCGAACAGGTGCTCGGCGCTGTCGTCCGCGTCGTGGATCCGGTCCATGAGGACCCAGGCCCTCGCGTACCTGTGCCGGACCGGCGGGCTCGCAGCGAGTCGCCTGACCGCACGCCGCCGGACGGCGCTCACGACCCGCGACGGCTCCTCGAGGGCGACGCCGAGCAGCGTCTCCCTCTTCGGGGCCGGTGGCGGGATCGGCTCGGCGGACGTCTGGACCGCGCCGTACCACCACCGCCGCAGCTCGAGCAGGTGCCCGCCGACCCGGACGCGCAGCGTCGCGTCTGCGGGCAGCCAGCTGATCCGCTCCCACATGAGCGTGCGGTCGAAGTAGACGTGCCGGCGCAGCTTCGTGAAGACCGGCTCGGTCCGGACCCCGCCGCAGACGTACTCGACGTCCGGCTCAGGCCCGGTGAACCGGTGCAGCACCTTGACGAGCCGCTGGTCCGGGTCGACGACCTCCATGACCGCGCAGGTGCTGCGCCAGGGCTCGTCGCCGAGCCCGTGGATGAGGACCTGCCGCCAGATCGGCTGGAGCCAGCGCACCCGGAAGGCGGCGATGACGTCCGGGTCGAGGTGCGCCCTGATCCGCCCGAGCACCTCGAGGAACTCCTCGGCGACGGTGCCGACCGCGGCCGTCGCGGCACCGCCGGGGGAGTCCTCGGAGCTGAAGTACCAGGACAGCTCGTAGAGGACGTAGTTCTGCACCCACTCCGGGGTGTGCCCGAACCGCTCGCGGCTGCGCTCGATGACGTCGAGGTAGCCGTACCGCGGGACGCTCGTGTAGCGCTCGCGCTGCACCACGCTGTTCTGCAGTGTCGAGGAGCCGTCGGACCGCTTGCGGTAGCGGTAGACGGCCGACGCGACGAAGCCCACGAGCGGTGCGGGGCAGGCGAGCAGGTACCGCGTGCAGAAGTGGCCGTCCTCGAAGTTCGGCCGGACCCGGTCGTCGAAGCGCAGCCCCTGCTCGGCGATCCGGGCGCGCTTGAGGAACGCCGCGGGTGCGCTGCCGTGGAAGCGCTCCGGGGCCCGCTCGAGGTCGACGAGCCGGTCCCCGTCGGCGAACATCTGCCGCAGCCCGTGGGTGTCGGACAGCTCGCCGGTCGCGTCGTCGTGGAAGACGCGGTTCGTCGCGACCATCTCCACGTCGGGGTGCTCCGCGACGAACCGCAGGACCGAGGCGAGGTAGTCCGGGTCGAGCGTGTCGTCCGGGTCGGTGAAGGTGACCCACTCACCCGTCGCGTGCTCCAGGCCGAGGTTGCGGGCCGAGCCCTGGCCGCCGTTGGGCTTGGTGAGCACCGTCATCCGCAGGGTGCCGCGGGCCTGCCACCGGCGCAGCACCTCGAGGGAGTCGTCCGAGGAGCCGTCGTCGACCGCGACGAGCTCGACCGTACCGGCGTCGACGCCGCGCTGGTTCTCCAGGGAGGTGAGGAACTCGGGCAGGTAGCGCGCGACGTCGTAGACGGCGCTGACGACGGAGATCACGAACGGGGCGGGAATCACCGCGCGAGTCTACTGAGATGCCGTGAACTCGATCACGGCCCCGGCAGCGCCGGCAGCGTCAGGCGCTCGATCTCGGCGGTGACCCGTTCGCAGCAGCGCCCGTCGCGGAGCACGAGGGTCTCCTCGATCCGCTTCGCGTACTCCGGGGCGGGGGCGCAGCCGCGCCCGACGATCTCGCCGACCGCCGTGACGGCGTCCGCGGAGGTCCGGGTCACCGGTCCGAAGCCGTCGCGCTCGTAGTCGAAGTAGCCCGACCGGCCGAGGTGCCCGCCGGCGAAGATCGCGTCCGCGTCGAACTGGAAGTAGACGACCGGCCGGTCGACGTAGGCCGCGTTGAACGCCATGGACGAGTAGTCGGTGACGAGGACGGCGGCGCCGGCGAAGAGCCGCTGCGCGCCGGCACCGTCGAACGTGAGCGGCTCGACGTGCGGGGGCAGGCCGAGCCACGACAGGGCGGGCTGCAGCAGCGGGTGCGGGAGGAAGCCGACCCGCAGGCCGTGCCGGCGCGTGAGGTCTGCCAGGTCCGGCGAGCGCAGGAACGCCAGCCACTGCCGGGCGTACTCGGTGTCGAGGAAGTCGGCGCGGACGGCGCGGGACCCGGTGACGGGCGCGAACGGCCCGAGCAGGCCCGTGCGCCAGGTCGGCGCGACCAGCACGAGGTCCCGGTCAGCGGGGCCGAGCGACTCGCTGATCCGTAGCAGCCGGTCGAAGCGCGGCAGGCCGGTGAGCCGGACCTCCTTGCTCGTCACGGCGTACGGCGTCCCGTCGGCGGTGATCGACGCGTACTCGCCCGGGGTGCTCGTGACGAACAGGTCCATCGCCTTGGTGTTGAGCCAGGCCGAGATGTCGTCCTTGATCACGCCGTGCTGCAGGAAGGTGAACCGCCACTGGGGCTCGGCCGGGGCCAGCGTCCAGGCGATGGCGCGCGGCCGGTGCACCGGGACGTCGACGTGCGACGACACGAGGTGCCGGCAGCTGAACATGAGCAGCTGCCAGCGCAGCGAGCCGTAGCCCACGACGCGGTTGCCGAACTCGGCGCGCAGCCGCGCCCAGTCCTGCGCCCCCCGCTCGAGGACGAACCACGCGTTGACGTCAGGCCGGTGCTCGCGCAGGTACCGGAACAGGTGCTCGGCGCTGTCGTCCGCCGCGTGGACGCGGTCCATGAGCACCCAGGCGTCGCCGAACCGGGCCCGCACGGGCGAGGTCCGGGCGAGCCGAGGCAGTACGGAGCGGCGGGCCCGGACCCGGACCGCGCCGAGCGCGTGGCGCGGTTGCCTCCGCGCGGCCCGGACGGCGTCGAGCGCGCGGGTGACGACCCCCCGGGACGGTGCCGGGTCCGGCCGGACGGGCACCGCGTCGTCCGGCCAGCCGTCCGCCGGGAGGCCGTCGACGCCGTCGACCCGGACCCGCAGCCCGGGGACGTCGGGCAGCCAGGCGACGCGTTCGCGTAGGAGCACCTGGTCGAAGTACACGTGGGTGCGCACCTTCGTGTGCGCGGCGCCGAGCGACGTCCCGCCGGCGGAGTACCCGATCGCAGGCTCCGGACCGGTGAACCGGGTGACGACCTTGACCAGTCGCTGCTCGGCGTCGACCTGCTCGACGACGGGACGGCTGCGCCAGACGGCGTCGGTGAGTCCCCAGCGAAGGATCTGCCGCCAGGCCGGGTCGAGCGACCGGGCCGAGAACGTGTCGACCACCGCGTCGTCGAGCTGCCGGCGGATCTGCCGCAGCAGGTCGACGAACTGCGCTCCGACGGCCCCCGCGGCGGCGGTCGACGTGCCGGCGCGCCGCTCGGAGTCGACGTACCAGGACAGCTCGTAGACGACGAGGTGCTGCAGCCAGGCGGGGGCGCGGCCGTACCGGGCGGCGCCCGCCTCGAGCGCCGCGAGATAGCCGAGCCGGGGCACGACGGTGTACCGCTCGGGCTGCAGGAAGTTCCCCTGCTGCGTCGAGGAGCCGTCGGCCCGTTTGCGGTAGTGGTACCGCGCCGATGCGAGCAGCCCGATGACCGGCCGGGGGCAGCCGAGCAGGTAGAGCGCGCAGAAGTGGCCGTCCTCGAAGCTCGGCCTGATCCGCTCGTCGAAGCGCAGCCCGAGCTCGCTGATCCGCGCGCGGCGGAAGAAGGCCGCGGGGGCGCTGGCGTAGAACAGGCCGGGGTCGGCGTCGAGGTCGACGAGCCGGTCGGTCGCGTGCCGGTGGCGCAGCGGGTGGGTGTCGAGGCGGCGCCCGGACCGGTCGTCGTGGATGACGAGCTTGGTCCCGACGAGGGCGACGTCCGGGTGCTCGCCGACGAAGCGCAGGACCGCGGCGAGATACCCGGGCGACAGCGTGTCGTCGGGGTCGGTGAAGGTGACCCACTCGCCGGACGCGCGCTCGAGGCCGAGGTTGCGCGCCGAAGCCTGTCCGCCGTTCGGTTTGGTGAGCACGGTGACCCGTAGCCGGCTGCGCCCGGCCCACTCCCGCAGCAGGGCGAGCGAGTCGTCCGTGGAGCCGTCGTCGACCGCGATCACCTCGACGTCGGCGAGGTCGGTGCCGCGCTGGCCGTCGAGGGCGGCGAAGAAGGCGGGAAGGTAGCGCGCGACGTCGTGGACCGCGGTGACGACGGAGATCCCAGGGGTGCCGGCACGCGTCACGCAGGCGAGTTTAGGCTCCGACCCATGACCACCCGAATCACCGCCCTGGCGGCGTACGCCGACGAGCGGGGCAACGTCGTCGAGTTCACGGGTCGCACGGACGCGCGGGTCGAGATCTCCTTCACCGGGTCCGGCAACCGGCTCGTCGTCGCCTCCGAGGTCCGGCTGGCCGAGCTCGTCGTCCACTTCAACTGCGACGGCGGGTTCGTCGAGATCGGCCCGAGCCGCGGCGTCCCGGCCTTCAGCGCGAACATGCGGGTCGGGCAGGACGCCCGGATCGTCATCGGCCGCGACGTCTCCTCGACGTCCCGGGTCGGCTTCTCGGCGGTCGAGGGTGCCTCGGTCGTCGTCGGCGACGACGTGATGTTCGCGAGCGAGAACCAGGTGCGGTCCGACGACGGGCACCCGATCTTCGACGTCGGCACCGGGCTACGGGTCAACCCCGCACTGTCGATCACGATCGGGCACCACGTCTGGGTCGGCTGGGGGGCGGTCGTTCTCGGCGGGACGACCATCGGCGACGGGACCGTTGTCGGGATGGGCTCGATCGTCAAGGGCCGTCATCCGAACAACTGCGTCGTCGCCGGGTCCCCGGCGCGCGTCGTCCGGCGGGACGTCGCGTGGGAGCGGCCGCACCTGTCGCTCGTGGCGCCGTACTACAAGCCCGACGCGAGCACGGTGACGCGCTCGCCCTACTGGCATCGCACCGTCGACGACCCGGACACCTCGGGGGGACGACGGGTCCGCTCCGCCGGCCGGCAGGGGCGCGGTCTCGCGGTCCGGGCGCTGCGCGGCGCGGCCCGGCGCGGTCTCGGGCTGCCGGCGAAGGTGCGGGGCCGGCCCGCGCCCCGGACACCGGCGGCCGCCCGCCTCGGACGGGACCGGACCGACCCGGACTGAGGCGTTCGGGCCCGGACGACGACTCAGCGCTCGGCGAGGTCGCGCAGGACGCGGCGCATCGTGTCCCAGTCGGCCGCACCGAGCCGCCGACGCCAGGCCTTCTCCATCGCGCGCACAGCGGCGTCACCGGCACGCGCGGCGGCACGGCCCCGGTCGGTCGGGGTGACGAGCCGTGCCCGCCGGTCCGCCGGGTCGCGTTCGAGGGTGAGCAGGCCCTGGTCGACGAGCGGGCGGACGAACTCGCCCAGCGCCTGCGCGGTCATCCCGACCCGCTGGGCGAGGTCGGTGACGCGCATCCCGTCCGGAGGCGTGAGGCTGAGCAGCCTGATCTGCGACGAGCGCAGCACCGCAGCGCCGGCCGCGTCGTCGTCCAGGGCGCGGAGCCGGTCGGTCAGGTCGCCGCGCATCCGGCGCATCGCGTGGTCGAGCAGCACGAAGACGTGGGCAGGCGGTTCGGGGGCCGGGCGGTCGTGCTTGACGTCGGTCATAAGGTTCCCTTACTTTTGCGCTAAGGATACCTTAGCATCTGGAGGACCGGGTGATCAGCGCCCCGCCGACCCGCGACCACGGCCCGTCATGAGCCCCGCCCCGCCGCCGGACCTCGTCCCCACCCGATGGGTCGTCGACGACCTCGCCGGGGGAGAGCCCCTGGCGCAGATCCTCGGTCACGCGGTCGACCGGGACGGTGTGACGGTCGTCGCCGAGCCCTACCACTTCGGGTCGCCGGCGACCGGCGGGCTCGTCCGGGTGCGCGGGCGGCGTCCGGACGGGGCCGGCTGGTCCGCGTTCGTCAAGGTGCTCCGGCACGTGCAGCACTGGCCGCTGCTCAC
>DAIOGQ010000065.1:6345-15365 GCA_036745175.1 Kineosporiaceae bacterium | reverse complement strand
TCCGGCCGGTTCACCGTGCTCGACCTCGACTGGCGGCCGATGTTCTGGCCGTCGCCGCACGCCGCGCGCCGCGAGTACGTGCGGATGCTCCGGCACGTGACCGTCGCGGTCGGCAACCGGGCCGAGGTCGAGGTCGCCGTCGGCACGAACGACCCCGAGGAGGGTGCCCGCCGCCTGCTCGACCTCGGCGTCGAGCTCGCGCTCGTCAAGAAGGGCGCCGAGGGCGTGCTCGTCGCGACGAGGGAGCGGATGACCACCGTGCCGGCCCAGCTCGTCAAGGTCGTGTGCGGGCTCGGTGCCGGCGACGCGTTCGGCGCGGCGCTCGCGCACGGGCTGCTCGCGGGCTGGGACGCTGTCCGCATCGCCGAGTACGGGAACGCCGCCGGCGCCATCGTCGCCTCGCGGCTGGCGTGCGCGGACGCGATGCCGACGATCGACGAGCTGGACACCATGGTGAGGGAACGCGCCCGATGAGTGCCGACGACGCCCGGGCGCGCATCGACGACGAGCAGTGGCGCGCGCTCATCGACGCCCGGGCCACCCGGCCTGAGGCGGTGGCGCAGGCCTACACGCAGCGCAAGCGTGCCGACACGCTGCTGTCCGAGCGCGGCACGATCCTCCTCGTGGCCGCCGACCACCCGGCCCGCGGCGCGCTCGGCCCGGGAGCCGACGCGATGGCGATGGCGGATCGCCGCGAGCTGCTCGAACGCCTCGTCACGGCGCTCTCGCACCCGGACGTCGACGGCGTCCTCGGCGGGGCGCCGGGCCCCGATCCGGCCGCCGACCTCGCCTCCTGGGGACGCACGCTGCGGCAGCCCGTCGTGCGAGGGCTCGTCGTCGGGGGGACTCTGCTCTACCCTCCGGACGGCGACGTGTGGAGTGCTGTGGACGCCGCCGCCCGCCTGCTGCGAGCTGCGGCAGAGTAGGGGAATGACCGTGGCCAGTTCGAACACCATCTCCAACCACCGTCCGTGGTTGACCGCAACCGGTCCGGAGTCGGGGGACCTCGTCCTCGTGACACCGGAGTCCGCAGGCTGGGGCTACAGCGGCCTGCACGTGCTCCGACTCGAACCCGGCGTGGTCCGGACCGTGCGGACCGGGGGCCACGAGGTCTTCGTGCTGCCGCTGTCCGGCGGGCTCACCCTGGAGGTCTCGGCCGAGGCGTCCCCCGCGGTCCGTGAGGCGCGGTTCGGGCTGACCGGGCGGTCCTCGGTCTTCACCAGGGTCAGCGACTTCGCCTACGTCGGCCGCGACTCGGTCATCACGCTCATCAGCGCGAACGGCGCCGAGGTCGCGCTCCCCTCGGCGGTGTGCGAGCAGCGCCGCCCGCCGCTCTACGGCCCGGCCGAGGCCGTCCCCGTCGAGGTCCGCGGCGCCGGCCCGGCCACCCGCCAGGTCGTGAACTTCGGCGTGCCCGGGGTGTGGGACCACGCCGAGAGGCTCATCGCCTGCGAGCTCATCACCCCGCCGGGGAACTGGTCCAGCTACCCGCCGCACAAGCACGACTCGACGCAGCCGTGCCCGGTGGTCAACGAGGAGATCTACTTCTACCGGATCGCCGGGCACGACCAGGTGTCCCCGAGCCGCGAGGGTTTCGGGGTGCACCGTACCTACACCGGGCTCGAGCACGAGGACGCCGGGCTGCCCGAGATCGACGACCACCTCGAGGTGCGCGACTTCGACGTCGTCCTCGTGCCGCACGGCTACCACGGCCCCTGCGTCGCCGCGCCGGGCTACCCGATGTACTACCTCAACGTCATGGCGGGACCGGGTGACCGGGCCCTTGCCTTCTGCGACGACCCCGCGCACTCCTGGGTGCGCGACTCCTGGGCCGCGTCACCGACCGACCCGCGCTGCCCGGTGACGTCGTCCGAGGGCCGCATCGACGCCGCTCCCACGGGGGCGATCCCGGTGCACACCGGCTCGGTCCCGGTGGTGGCCCCGGCCCCGGTCCCCGCCCCGGCGGCGGCCCCGGCGGTGGCTCCCGTCCCGGCCGAGACCGACGGCTCCTGAGCCCGACGCAGCACCCGCACGACCCGCCCCTCAGGCCGCATTGGAGCGCTGCCATGACCGTCACCGACCCGATCGCCCAGCCCACGAGCGGCGCCGTGACCCGCGCCGCGGATGCCGCGGCCCCGTCGGCCCGCACCGTGCGGCTCACGACGGCGCAGGCGCTCGTCCGGTGGATGCTCGCGCAGCGCTCCGAGCTGCTCGACGGGCGCGAGGTCCCGCTCTTCGCGGGGGTCTTCGGCATCTTCGGCCACGGCAACGTCCTCGGGCTCGGGACGGCGCTGCACGCCGTCCGCGAGGAGCTGCCGACCTGGCGCGGCCAGAACGAGCAGGGCATGGCGCTGGCGGCCGCGGCGTACGCGAAGGCGACCGACCGCCGACAGGTCATGGTCGCGACGTCGTCGATCGGTCCCGGCGCGCTCAACATGGTCACCGCGGCCGGGCTCGCGATGGCCAACCGGCTGCCGATCCTGCTCCTGCCCGGCGACACGTTCACCGGGCGCGGACCGGATCCCGTGCTCCAGCAGGTCGAGCACTACGGCGACCCGTCGACGACGGCGAACGACGCCTTCCGCGCCGTGTCGCGGTACTTCGACCGGGTCACCCGGCCCGAGCAGCTTCTCGCGACGCTGCCCCAGGTCGCGCGGGTCCTCACCGACCCCGCGGACTGCGGCCCCGTCGTCCTCGCCCTGCCGCAGGACGTGCAGGCCGAGCAGTTCGACTTCCCGGTGGAGATGTTCGCCCGCCGCGTGCACCGGGTGCCGCGGCCGCGGCCCGACACCCAGGCCCTCGCCGAGGCGGTCCAGGTGCTCCGCGCGGCGAAGCGCCCGCTGCTCGTCGTCGGCGGCGGCGCCCGCTACTCCGGCGCCGGTGCCGCGATCCTCGCCTTCGCGCAGGCTCACGGCGTCCCGCTCGTCGAGACCCCGGCCGGCCGTACCCTCGTCGCCCACGACCACCCGCTCTACGGCGGCGCGCTCGGCATCATCGGGGCGACGTGCGCGAACACCCTCGCCCGCGAGGCGGACGTCGTCCTCGCCGTCGGCACCCGGCTGCAGGACTTCACGACCGCGTCGTGGACCGCCTTCGGCGCGGGAGCCCGGATCGTGAGCGTCAACGCGGCGAGGTTCGACGCCGTCAAGCACGCCGCGCTCGCCGTCGTCGGCGACGCGCGCGAGACGGTCCTGGAGATGGACGCCGTCCTCGACGGCTGGCAGGTCGACCCGGTCTGGACGGCGCGTTCGGCGACCGAGAGGGCCGCCTGGGACGCGCACGTCGACACCCTCCGGGCCGGGGTCGCGCCCGACGGAGCGCTGTCGTACGCACAGGTGCTCGGCATCGTCAACGACGCGAGCACGCCGTCCGACTACGTCGTCGTCTCCTCGGGCGGGTACCCGGGCGAGATCCACGGCGGCTGGCGCACGGTCGCCTCCGGGCTCGTCACCGACGGCTCGGCCGAGCCCCTCGTCGCGCCCGCCGGTGGAGTGTCGGGTGCGACGATGGACCTCGAGTACGGGTTCTCGTGCATGGGCTACGAGGTCGCCGGACCGTGGGGGGCGGCGATGGCGCGGGCCGTCACGCACCCGGACGGCGTCGTGACGACGCTGCTCGGCGACGGGTCCTACCTCATGCTCAACTCCGAGCTGTACTCGGCGGCCTTCGCCGGCCACCCGTTCGTCGCGGTCCTGTGCGACAACGGTGGCTACGCCGTCATCCACCGGCTGCAGACGAACCAGGGCGCCGCGGGCTTCAACAACCTGCTGGACGACTCCCGCGGCCCCGGCGCGCAGTCCGGCCTCCGCGTGGACTTCGGCGCCCACGCGAGGTCCCTCGGCTGCACCGTCGAGGACGTCCCGGCCGGGGCCGGCGCCGACGACCTGCGCGCGGCCTACCTGCGGGCCAAGGAGGCGGCCGCGGCCACCCGTCGTCCGGCGGTCGTGCTCTGCCGGACGCACCCGAGCACCTGGACCGAGGCCGGCTCCTGGTGGGAGGTCGGGGTCCCCGCGTCGCTGTCCGGCCGGGCGTCCTACGAGGAGAACAAGGCGGCGCAGGTGCGCTGGCTGGTCTGATGTGAGCGTGGACCCCCCCGGGCGGCTGCGGGACGTCGGGCCTCGTCGGGCGACGGGTCCCGGCGTCATGCTGGAGGCAGCGCCGGCTGCGGCGTCCGTCCGTGGCGCCCGGCGTCCGGGAGGTGGGTGACATGTCGACACCGGCACGCACCCCGAAGGTCGTGCTCACCGAGCCCGTCCCGCGCCGTGCGGTCGTCCTGACGCGCTGGGCGTGGGCGATGGTCCCGATGCTCGTCGTGTCCTTCGTCGCGGCGTTCGCGCTCGGCACCGCGTTCATGGCGGCGCTCGGCGTCGCCGAGGGCGACCTCCTTGTCGGGGCCGGCCCGCTCGGCTGGCTGGCGGCGCTCGCCGTCCTCGCGGTCGGGATCGCGCCGGCGGTCGTCGGCGTCGTCCTCGGCCTGCGCGCGACCCGGGCCGGCGGCGGCGTGCTCGCCGTGTCGGCGGTCGTCGTCAACGGACTGCTGGCGCTCTACCTCGCGGTCGTCCAGCTGGCTCAGGCGGCACTCGGCTGACATCGCCGCGGTCTCGGCGGGCGCTCACCCGGCCGGGGCCAGGAGACGCCGCAACGCCGCCTCGAACGCGGCGGCGTCCTCGACCACCTCGACGAGCGGGTCGGCCGCGTCCGGACCGTCCGGTTCCCCGTCTGTCGGCCCGACCCGCGCGAGCTGGTCCGCCGTCCGGCCCGTGCCGGCGAGCACGAGCACCGGACGTCCCGCGGCGAGCGAGGCGTGGACGTCCGCGTAGGCGATGTCCCCGCCGTTCGCGAGCACGGTCACCGAGGGCCGGCCGTCGGCGACGGCCGACGCGACGGTGCTCAGCCAGGGGACCTCGTCGCCCCAGCGCTCGCCGGGCACCACGACGAGGTGGGTGTGGTGCGGCTCGACCCCGGCCCGGCCGCCCGGGTCCGACGGAGCACCGGTCGGCGGGTCGCCGGCGAGCACGACCGTCCCCGCCGCGGCGACCCCGACATGCGGCCCGCGCGCGTCGAGCGCGGCCCGGGCCGCGCCGGCGATCGCCATGACCCCGGCGTCGGTCCCGCCGTCGACGATGCAGACGCCGTGCGCCTCGGCGAACGGCACGAGGACGCCGCCGATGAGCTCGCGGCACCGCTCGCGCTCGTCGACGCCCATCCCGGCGGCCCCGCCGACGAGCACCACGGCCGGCCACGGGCCGGCGAGCCCGTCGCGTGAGAGCAGGTCCCGCACGTCGGCGACGTCGTCGGCCCGGGCGCCGTCCGGTACCCGGACGACGTGCGGGCCAGCGGCGGTCACGCCGTCGGTCCGGCGGTCTCCGGCGGGCGCTGCCCGAGCCGCGTCCGGATCGCGCTCATGAGGATCGCCTCGTTGGCGGGGTACGTGCCGCCCTGGTTGTGCAGGCGAGGGGTGTCGACCCGCCCCGCGTGGTGCAACCCGATGAGCCGCCACTGGCTGTCGAAGACAGGGCTGCCGGAGCTGCCCGCTTCGGTGGGCGACCGATAGTGCAGCAGCACCTCGTCGTAGTCGAGGATGACGTTGTCCTGCAACGAGTACTGCGGTGTCTCCAGCCCTCGCGGGTGGCCGATGATGTACGCCCGTTGCGAGGTTCCGCCGAGGTTGGGCAGGTCCGCCGAGATGGGGAGCGGCTCGACCTCGTCGGGGTAGGCGTCAAGGACGAGCAACGTCGTGTCCAGGCCGGGGGCCGCGGACGGCTCGTGCCACAGCACCCGGCTCACCCGGAACCGCCGTTCCGGTGAGGCGCCCGATGGGTCGGCGTCCAGCCCGTGGAAGGCGACGAATGCGTCGACCGGGTCGAGCCCCTCGGGGACGACGTGGCCGTTGGTCACAAGTACGAGCGGGGGCAGCGCCGGGTGCAGCGCGGGGCCCGACACGAGGAAGCCGGTCCCGATGCCGTCGGCGCTCTCGGTCTCGAGCCGGGCCACGGCCCGGCACCGCGTCAGACCGGTCCGGTACCACGGCAGCCCTACGAACCGGGAGTCCCCGAAGACCTTCTCGTAGTCCGGCGACTGCGGGTCCAGTGGTGCGCCGCGCAGGTCGTCGGCGCCGAGGACGACATCCCCGCCCCGGTGCGCGAGCAGCTCCGAGCGCAGGACGGGCAGCAGCTGGCTGCCGGGCGGGGCGGTGACGTCGAGCTGCCAGAGGGTCGTCAGCTGGCGCAGGAGCGCCGCAAGGATGAACGGCGTCGCCTCGCCGCCGTCGATGAGCAGGCTCGTGTACGTCACCGCGTCCTCGGCGAGCCCGAGGGCCACGCAGGCCTCGCACGCCGTCGCGATCGCCCAGGCGTCCGGCTCGGACATCTGCGTCACGGCGGCCAGCACGCCGTCGGCGATCTGGCGGGCCTGGCTCCTCGCTGCCGCGGGCGGGAGCGGCGCGCGCGTCGCGTCGTCGATCGTCAGGCCCTCGCGGGCCGCGCGGGCGAGCAGCGCGGCCGCGTTGATGCCCAGCCAGACGTTCGTCCGGTCGTCGTCGTACGCACTCCGGTAGGCGGTGTACGCCCGGGTGAGGTGGCCGGCGCGGGTCGCTGGGTCGCTCGTCGCAAGGAACAGCTCCTTGCTGCACCGGCCGACGCCGCCGAGCGCCTCGGCACGCTCCTCGGGACTCGTCTGCGGGTCGTCGAGGATGGCGCGGAAGACGAGCAGCGACGTCGCCGCCCGCCCCCGGTCGACGAGCCCCTGGGCGACGGCCCGCTTGACGGCCGCGTCCGTGACGTGGTTGGCGAGGAGGGCGTCCGCGACCTCCAGCAGGCCCTCGTACCGCCGGTTCTCCCGCAGCATCCGCAGGATCTCCTTGGCCTCCCGAGTCGCACCACCAGCCGGCGAGGCGCGCAGATGAGCCGAGTAGCCGTCGATGACGGCGGACACCTGGTGCCAGTCGAAGTCCTCGACGGCGTCGCGCAGACGGGCGGTCCACGACCGGGTCGCCGGGGCGGGCGCCGCACCGACGTCGGTGCGCTGCAGCCCGTCGGCGCTCACTTCCCAAGTCCCTTCACGATCGCCTCCCGCACCACCGGGTGACCGAGGTACTTCATGACGCTGTGCCGCCAGCTGCCGGGGTTGCGGACATGGACGTCCCGGACGAGTCTGTCGCCCCGGCAGCGGTACTCGTTCGCGATCGACGGGTCCGGCCCGCAGACCGGGTCGAGCCGGTCGGCGACGTTGACCCACGACCCGTCCGGCATCCGGTGCCCCGGCCAGCCGTCGTGGGCGGTCCACGGCGGCGCGAGCGCAGCCTGGATCTCCGAGATGCCGAGCGGGCTGCCGAGGGTGACGAGGGCGTCGACCTGCGGCGCGTCGGCCGCCGCCGTGAGGACGTCGTAGGCGATCACCGTGCCGAGGCTGTGGCAGACGACGACGTGCGGCCCGGGGCGGTCCGCGCCCTCGGCGAGGGCGTCGAGGGCGCGGGCCCGGACGTCCCGGCGCACCCGGAACCGCTCTCCCGGCCGCGGGGTGCTCTCGACGTCGTAGAGGTAGTGGTGGACGTCGCGCAGGAACACCCGCATGAGCCGCCGGGTGAGCCAGCCGGGCAGCGGGAGCGCCTCGAGCGCCGAGCCGGGCACGAGCGGCGTCGTCTCGTCGGTCGCGGTCGCCGCCACCTGCGTGAGCCCGACCTTGAGGCCGAGGCCGGCGACGAAGGCCTGCTCGTCGGCAGGGGCCTCCGCCAGCCACGAGAGGTCGGCGTCCTGCGGCGTCACGGCCTCCTGGAGCTCGAGCGAGGACGACTCGTTCCCCGCCCCGGTCGGCGCCGGGCCGGCGTAGAGGACGTCCGACCACAGAGCCATCGACGTCGTGACGCCGAGCCCGTCGAGGTCGAGCCCGCCGTCGTCGAGGAGGGCGACCCGCCACTGGTCGAGCAGGACGTCCCGCGGCGGCTTGTTGCCGATGCCGTGGACGAACGTGATGTGGGCCAACGTCTTCCTCCTGTGCAGCGGGTGCAGCGGGTCGGTCAGCCGGTGACCGGGGCCTGCCAGACGGCCCGCCACGTGCGCGGTCCGACGCGCCCGTCGACCCCGAGCCCCTTCTCCCGCTGGAAGTCCTCGACGACGTTCTTCGTGAGACGTCCGAACCGGCCGTCCGCGCCGTCCGGGCCGAGGTCCCAGCCCCGCTCGATCAGCCGTGACTGGAGAGCGCGGACGTGGCCGCGGTCGTCCGGGTCGCCGCCGGTGTGACAGTCCGGGGTCGGGTCCACGCCGAAGTAGTGCTTGTCCGGTAACGGGAACGGTGGGGCGGGCCGGGGTGCGACGGATGCGGCCGCGGCCTTCCGGGCGGGGCGCCCGGGAGTCGTCGCGGCCGGGCCGGGCGCCGGCTTCGCCCCTGCCGCCGGCTTGCGCGCCGGCTTGGGCGCCTGCTTGGGCGCCGGCTTCGGCGCTGCAGCACGGGTCCCTGCCTTCGGGACCGGTGTGAGCCGGGCCGCCGTGTCGGCCGCCGCCCGCGGCGTCCGGATGTACTCGAAGTGCATGGCGTCCTTGCGGCCGGAGTAGTTGCCGCCCCAGCGGAAGCCGTGCTCGCGCCACAGGGCCGGCAGCCACGACGGCATGTCGGTGACGAGCCGCGACCCCATCGGGTTCGCGAGCGAGTTGAGGTCGACCGCGAGGCCCCACGAGTGGTTGCTCGCGACGTTGCGGCCGCGGATGGACCGGCAGGCGAAGCCCCAGCACTGCCCGGACCGCAGGCGGTACCCCCGCCGGGTCGTCTCGGCGCACAGCCACGCGACGATCGGCGCGATCTCCTTCCGGACCGCCAGGCGCACGCCGCCGCCGACGACCACCGTGCTCAACCGGTCCGACTGGCAGTGCGGCCAGCCGGGGCCCCAGCCGCGGGCCGACGCCGACGGGACGACGCCCTCGAGGCCCTCGTCCTCGCCGTCCTCACCGGTGCAGTCGTCCGTCCCGCCGTCCGGCGCCGCCTCGCCGTCCCACTCCTCGATGACGACGTCGTCCGCCGCGACCTCG
>DAIOGQ010000065.1:0-6245 GCA_036745175.1 Kineosporiaceae bacterium | reverse complement strand
TCGTCCGCCGCGACCTCGGCCGCCGCGACGTCGGCTGTCACGACGTCGTCCACCGAGCCCAGCGCCGTCCCGTCCGTCGAACCGTCCTGCGTCATGACTCGCCCCCATGCGTCTCGATCCGCCGCGGCGTCGATCCGGTCACGTGCGCTCAGAAGACTCCTCGCGTCGGACCGGTCCGGTCAATCCTGCGAACACCGCGTTCTGACTACTCTGAGGCGGTTCCCGCGGGAGGTGATGCACCTGGCCGTCGACGCGTTCATCTCGTACAGCCACGCTGTCGACTCGGCCCTCGCGCCCGTGCTCGAACGGGGCCTCGAACGGCTCGCCCGACCGTGGAACCGGCTGCGTGCGGTGTCGGTGTTCCGGGACCAGACGGACCTCAGCCTCACGCCGCATCTGTGGTCGACGATCAGCCGTGCGCTCGACGACGCCGGCTGGTTCGTGCTTCTCGCATCGCCCGCCGCCGCCGCCTCGCAGTACGTCGACCGGGAGGTGGCGTACTTCTGCGACGCGAAGGGCGCCGAGCGGGTCCTCGTCGTGCTCACCGAGGGGACGATCGTGTGGGACGACGCGACCGGGGACTTCACGACCGGCTCGACGGCGCTGCCGCCGGCGCTGCGCGGCCGGTTCGCCGACGAGCCGCTGTGGCTCGACCTGCGCTGGGCCCGGGACGTCCGCGACCTGTCGCCGAGCCTGCCCCGCTTCCGGACCGCGGTCGCGCAGATCGCCGCTGCGATCCGCGGCGTCCCGCCCGACGAGCTCGAGGGTGAGGACGTGCGGCTGCACCGTCGGGCCCGCCGGCTCGCCCGCGCCGCCGCCGCCGGTCTCGTGGCGCTGACCCTCGCGGCCGGGGTCGCGGCGAAGCTCGCCGTGGACAACGCGCGGCGCGCGGACGAGCGGGCGCGGCTGGCGACCTCGAGGCAGGTCGGGCTCTTCGCCCTCGACGTCCCGGCGGCGCAGGTCGACCGCGCGTTCCTGCTGTCCCTCGCGGCGGCGGACCTCGACCCCGACGGCGTCGAGCGGTTCGCCCCGACGCGGGTCCTGGTCGGGCGCGCCGCGCGGCTGCGGTCGCTGCTGCACGTCCCGTCGGACGGGGGGACGGCCAGCCTGCGCGCGGTGGCGCTGTCGGCGGACGGCGGACGGGTCGTCGCGACCGCGTGGCGTCCGGACGGCGGGACCGACGTCGTCACCTGGCGCGTCGGGAGCACCGGCCCGGCGACCGTGGTCCCGGCGCCGACCGGTACCGACCCGACGGCGCTCGTGGCCGTGCCCGGCGGCGGCGTCGTGCTCGGGGCCGTCGGCGGCCCCGCCGTGGTCGTCCGGGACGACGGCCGGACGGTCCGGCTCGGGTCGCGGCTGCTCGCCACGGACCTCGACGCGCGGCGGGCGCTCGTCCTCGACCCCGGCGGCCGCGTCGTCGTCCTCGACCTCGCCGACGGTGCGCAGGTCGGTGCGCAGGTCGGCACCACCCTCGACGGGACCGCCGCTGCCGACGTCGCCGCCGACGCGTCCGACGCCGTGTCCGCCTCCGCACGGGACAAGCGCGCCGTCGTCGTCGCCGGCGGGCGGCTGACGCTCGTCGACCTCGTGGCCGGGCGTCCGGTGGCGGAAGCCGCCGGGGCCGACGTCCCCCGCACGGCAGACGCCGCGGCGGTCGCCGTGGCGACCGGGTCCACCACGGCGGTGACGGTGTCGACGGACGGCAGGCTCCTGACCTGGCGGCAGCACGGCGGCGCCCTCGTTCCCGCACCCGTCGTCCGGCTGCCTGCAGGTCTGCGTGCGGTTCATGGGCTGGCGGCGTCGCCGGGCGCGGAGCGGGCCCTCGTCGTCGGCGACGGGGGATCGGCGGTCGTCGACGTCGAGAGCCGGACGGTGGGTCCGGTCGAGCGGGCCGCGGTCGGACGGCTCGCGGTCGACCCGGGTGGCCGCTACGCCGCGGTCGGTGGCCGGCGGCTGAGCGTCTGGGACCTCACCACGGGCTCGCGCACCCTGGCGGTTCCCCTGCCCGTCAACGCGTCGGCCTGGTCGGGTCGCTGCGAGGCCCGCGCGGGATGCCGGCTCGTCACCGCGGGGGAGTCGTTGGACGTCTGGGACCCGCGGACCGGTCGGCGCGTCGTGCTGGCGGACCAGACGAACGCCCAGGCGGTCGCGGTGTCGCCGGACGCGGCGACGGTCGTCACGGTGGGCTGGGGGACGACCGCCGCGGTGTGGGGGCTCGGGACCGGCGGCGCGGCCGGCACGGTGCTGCTCGACGGTGGTGCGCCGGTCGCGGTGGACCCGACGACGCAACGGCTCGCCGCGACGCTGCCGGGCGGACGCGTCCGGGTCGACGGGACGCGGCCAGGCGCGGCGACCGAGATCGACGTCGGCGCGGCGACGCGCCTGGTCCTCGGGGCCCGCGCGACGCGGCTGCTCGACGTCGGCCCGCAGGGGGTGCGGGTGTGGGACACCGCCACCGGGACACGGGCCGGGCTCGACGGCGCGTGCGCGGGTGACCTCGTCGCGGTGAGCCCGCGCGCCGAGCTCGTCGCGCTGCATCGGTCACGGGACGGTGCGACGGCGCTGTGCCGGCTCGACACCGGCGCGCTGGTGGCCCGCGCACGGCTCGTCGGGACCGGTGGGCCGGCGACGGTGCTCGCCGTCGACGACGAGGGGGGGCTCGCGGTCGCCGGCGCCGGCGTCGTCGAACGCTACGTGCGGGACGGCGCCGTGTGGCGTCCCGGGGTCGGGGTGGACGTCCGGCTCGGCGGGGTGGCCGTCGAGGTCCGGTCGCTGTCCGTCCGCGCGGGCGTCGTCGCGGCCGGCCTCGGCGCCGCGCCCGCGGTCGGCCCGGCGTCCGGCGACATGGGGCGGGTCCTCGTCTGGGACGCCGACGCGGCCGGCACGCCGGTGCAGTTCGAGGTCGACCAGGCGGACGTGCCCGCGGTGGCGCTGCTCGGCGAGGGCGCCGGCCTGCTCGCGGTCGGCGGCCGGGACACGGCCCGGGGACCGGTGACCGTCCAGGTGTGGGAGTCGGCGACCCGGCGCCGGATCGGCCGCGGTCTTGCCGGCCTCACCGGCGACGTCGTCGCGCTCGGCGACGACGAGATCGGGCTGCTCGGGGCGGACAGTCGCGGACGGGTCGTCCGGTGGACGTTGACGACCGCGCCCGACGACGAGGTGTGCGCGATGGTGGGCCGCTCCCTGACCCGCGAGGAGTGGGCGACGGCCGCGGGCGGTGCGCTCGCGCCGTACCCCTACTCCCCGGTCTGCCCCCGGCCGGCCCGACCGCCGGTCGCCGCCGGCCCGTGAGTCAGCATGGCTGCCCGTTCGCGACCCGGACGACGACGGTCGCCGGGCTGCCGAGCTCGGTCACCGCGCTGATCCTCAGGCCGCCGGAGTCCTCGACGACGCGGGACGGGTCGCTGCCCGCGAGGACGGCGACGACGTGGTCGCTGCCGGTCGTCGGTGGCCGGCACGCGCGCTCGACCTTGACGATGCCGACACCGGCGCCGCAGATCTGGCCGAAGGCGTTGCTCCAGTAGAGGCCGACGGCCGGCTGCCAGAGGTCGGCGTCGTCCCGGGGGGCGTCGTCGCAGGAGGAGATGACCTTCTGGCTCGCCGTCGTGCTCACGGAGGCGACGTAGCGTCCCGGCTGCGTCGGGTCCGGGCGAGCGGTGATCGGCGCCAGCCCCGCGATCCGGATCCTCAGCGGGACCGGGAGCGGGCCGGTCACGGTGGCCGTGAACGGGAAGATGCAGGTCCACTGCCGCCGGTCGTCGCTCGGGTCGACGTCGGCGAAGGCCGGCCGGCCGACCGAGCCGGTCCCGACGACCCGGCCCCGCGGGTCCAGCACCCTGACCGTCGCGCCCTCCGCCAGGCCTTGGGTCCACGTCCCGCCGGGGCCGGCCCAGCCCGAGCACGTGCCGTCCCCGTTGCGGACGGCCTCGCTGAAGGAGTCGGTCTGCTCGGGCCCGACGCCGCCGCTGTTGCCGGCGACCGCGGACCCGGCGACCGTGCTCGTCACCGTGGGCAGCGGGTCCTGCGAGGTCGGTCCGGTGCCGGTCCCGCCGCCGGGGGACGTCGTCGGGTCGTCCGTCGGCGCCGGCCCGGCGCCGGGCGACGTCGACGTCTGCCCGCCCGCCCCGTCGCTGCCGCCGCCGCAGCCTGCGACGGCAGCGAGCACCAGGGGCAGCAGTGCGGTCGCGACGGCACGTGCACGGGTGGTCCTGCGTGCCATGGTGCACCTCCTGCGGGGTGCGTCGAGGATCCCACCGGCGGGTGCCCGGGCGCAGCCGACCGTCCGCGACCAAGAGCCGGCCCGCAGGCCGCCGGATACCCCCGGGGCCACGGCGTCCGGCTGACGGCCCGTCGGCCGCTCCCGGGTGCGCAGCGGTGCCGGGATACCGTGCGGACGTGCCCACCTCCCCGACGTCCGGGCGTCGCGGCGCCCTGCTCGCGCTGGCGGGCGCGATCTGCGTCGGTGGTCTGGCCTTCACCCAGATCAAGCTGGTTCTCGAGCACGTGTCCCCGCTCGTCATGGCAGCCGGTCGGGTCGGGTTCTCGGCGATCGCCTTCCTGCTCGTCGTCACCGTCCAGCCGCACCGGCGCCGGCGGATCGAGCCGCGGGACCGGTGGGCCGTGCTCGCCTGCGGGCTCGGCGGGTCGGCGGGGTTCCACCTGCTCTACTCGTGGGGCCAGCAGCGGGTCTCGGTGGGGATCGGCGCCGTCGTCCTCGGCACGATGCCGGTCCTCGTCGCCGCCGGCGAGGTGACCTTCCTGCGGCACAGGCTCGGCCTGACCCAGGTGCTCGGGCTCGTGCTCTCGGTCGTCGGCGTCACCGTCATGTCGTGGGGGCCCGGCGCCGGCGACGTCTCCGTGCCCGGGCTGCTCGCCGTCGTCGCCGCGACAGTGGTCTGGTCGGGCGTCGCCGTGACGACGCGCTCGCTCGGCGGCCGCTACGACCCCTGGTGGCTCAACACGCCGGGCACGCTCGTGGGGGCGGTCGTCATGCTGGTGCTCGTCGCGCCGCACCGGCATGAGCTCGGGGCGCTGCCGGGGTCGGGCTGGTTCCACCTCGTCTGGCTCGGCGTCGTCGGCTCCGCGTTCCTCTATGCCGCGCTCGCGCGGACAATGGCCGACCTGTCCGCGACGACGACCGCGAGCCTGAGCACCGTCGTCACCCCGCTCGGCGTGGTCGTCGCGTGGGCGGGCCTCGGTGACCGTCCGACGCCCGCCGTCGTCGTCGGCGGCGTGGTCGTCGTCGTCGGCGCGCTGCTCGTGACCGCGGTCCGGGTGCCGGGCACGACCCCGACCCCGACCGCGCCGACCCTGCCGACTGTGAGCGGCTGAGCCGTCGTCCGTCGGCCCCGACCGGCACGGACGGGCGTGCGCGGCGGTGTCGACTCACAGCGAGAGGCCGCCGTCGACCGCGAAGGTCGCGCCGGTGACGGCCGCGGCCTCGGCGGACAGCAGCCAGCGGATCGCGGCGGCGACCTCCTCGGGGCGGATCAGCCGCTCGATCGGCTGCTGGGGCGCGAAGGACGCGGCGTCCTCCAGGCCGTAGAGGCGTGCGCTCTCGGCGAGGATCGGGGTGTCCGTCGAGCCGGGGCTGACGGCGTTGGCGGTGACACCGGTGCCGCGCAGCTCGGCAGCGAGGCCGCGGACGAGCCCGGTGACGCCGGCCTTCGCCGCGCAGTACGCGGCGAGCATCGCCAGCCCGCGCGTCGCGGCGGCCGACGCGACGGCGACGAACCGGCCCGAACGCGGGGACGGCCGCTCGAGGACGACCGGGAGGCAGACCCGGGCGGCTGTCACCGCACCGGTCAGGTTGACGTCGAGGACAGCGGCCACCTCGTCGTCCGGCATCTGCCACAACGGCACGCCGCCGCCGACCACTCCCGCTGCGGCGACGACTGCGTCGAGCCCGCCGAACGCCGTCCGGGCTGTGTCGACGGCCCGCGCGAGCGCCTGCGCGTCGCGGGTGTCGGCGACCACGGCGACCGCCCTCACCGCCGTCCCGGCGCCGGTCCTGACGGTCCCGTCCGTGTCGGTCCACCGGTCGTCCGCCGGGCCGCACGCCGAGCCGTTCGCCCGCGCGACGAGGGCGTCGAGCTCCGCCCGGCTGCCGAGCGGGTAGCGCAGCGCCGGGTCGTCGGCGCACCGGTCGGTCGCGACCACGTGCCAGCCGGCCTCGATGAGCGCGAGCACGGTCGCCCGCGGGATCGGCGCGGTGACGAGGGCGACACGGACGGCGGCGTCCGGTT
>DAIOGQ010000064.1:0-15391 GCA_036745175.1 Kineosporiaceae bacterium | reverse complement strand
GCCGACGGGTAGGCGTCGGCGATGAAGCTGCCGGGCACCCGTAGGCTGACGATGCCCGATCCGGGCGCGACGACGTCCGGGCTGCGCCACCAGGCCGCGCCGCCCCGCCGGGCGGAGAACCACGGCACCCGGTCGTCGGCCGTCGTCGACGTTCCGGCCGTCGTCGTCGAGCCGACGGCGATGACGTTGCGGTTGTACGCGGGGTTGTTGAGCCCGTACCCGTTGTCCCCGTTGTTGCCGGCCGCGGCGACGACGACGATCCCGTAGCGGGTGGCGACCTCGGCCGCGTAGGACAGCGGGTCCTCCCACGGCGCCTGCTGGCTGGGTGTGCCGAACGACAGGTTGATGACGCGGATGCGCACGCCGGTGTCGCTGCGGTGCTGGACGACCCAGTCGATGGCCGCGACGACCTGGCTCACGTCGACGGCGCCGTACCGGTCGGCGAGCTTGAGGCTCACCAGGGTGGCGTCCGGGGCCACGCCGTGGAACCGGCCGGACGCCGCGTAGCTGGGCCCGGCGGCGCGCGGGCCCTCGCGGCCGGCGATGATGCCGGCCATGTGCGTGCCGTGCCCGTAGGTGTCGAGGTTGCGCAGCTGCCGGTTCTGCGACTCGAACGACAGGTCCGGCCCGACGACGACCTTGTCGGCACCGAGGAGCCCGGGGACCGGCGCGACGCCGGTGTCGAGCAGGGCGACGCCGACCCCGGCGCCGGTGATCCCGCGCCGCCACAGCGACCGCGCGCCGATCGTGTCGGCGACGAGGGCCATCGAGCCCTTCTCGGCCTCGGCGTCGGTCCCGAGCGACATCGCCTGCAGCGTCTGGTCCGGGGACACCGACCGGACGGCGGGCGAGGCCGCGATCCGCGCGGCCGTCGCCGACGCCCGGGCCGGGTCGACCGAGACGACGACGGTGCCGACGACGCGCTGCACGGCGACGATCCCGGCCCCGGCGGCGCGGGCCGCCCGCTCGGCGGCGGCGACCGGGCCCGCGGCGACGACGACCAGCCGGCGGGCACCTGCGGCGGCCTCGGCGACCGCGCCCAGGGTCTTCGCCGCGGGAGCGGCGACCGGCACGCCCGGTGCGCCGGGCGCGGTCACGGCAACCGGCGCCCGCGCCGCCGACCGCACCGACGGCGCCGGCGTCGTCGCGCCGAGCGCGAGAGCGGCGACGACGGCCGGGACGAGTCCGGCGGGCGTGCAGCGTCGTGTCACCGTGGTACTCCTCCCGGATGAGGGCCGTCACAGGGAGAGCGATCTGCGTCACCGGGACGCTACGCCATGCAGCCGAGCCACGACGTGGACTTGTGGACACTCCCCCTGAACCCTTTGGGATCGATCACGTCGCGTCGCCGACACCCCTGGAGAACGGGCCGGACCGTCGCGGAGCGCGACCGGACCCACCCGGTCTCAGACCCTGTCGGCGGCCCGCGCGCCGTCCCGGAGCCGCTCGGCGACCCGCTCGAGGGCCGTGCGGTCGGTGAGGTCGGCCGAGATCACCTCGACCTCGACGCCGTGCCGCTGCGTGATCGTGGCGGCGGCCTCGCCGAGCTTCGCGGCGTCCCGGGCCACCAGGACGAGGTCGTGGCCGTCGGCGGCGAGGCGCTCGGCGAACGCGCGGCCGATGCCGACGGTCGCACCGGTGACGAGGGCTGTGGGCCGACGGGTCATGCCCGGCAGCCTAGGTGCGCGGACCGGGCGGCCGACGTGTCGTGGGCGACCGGTAGCCTCCCCGACGTGCGCCTGGCGACGTGGAACGTGAACTCCGTGCGAGCCCGGCTCGACCGCGTCGTCGACTGGGTCCGGCGCAGCGACGTCGACGTCGTCGCGTTGCAGGAGACCAAGTGCAAGGACGAGCAGTTCCCGCGTGAGGCCTTCGAGGCCGTCGGCTACGAGGTCGCGCACCAGGGCTTCTCGCAGTGGAACGGCGTGGCGATCCTGTCTCGCGTCGGGCTGGCCGACGTGACCTACGGGTTCGACGGGATGCCGACGTGGGGCGACCCGCCCGCCGCCGAGGCGCGCGCGCTCGGGGCGACGTGCGACGGCGTCCGGGTGTGGAGCCTCTACGTGCCGAACGGCCGCACCCTCGACGACCCGCACCTGGCCTACAAGCTCGACTGGCTCGACCGGCTCCGCGCGGCCGGCGCCGGCTGGCTCGCGGCGGACCCGCAGGCCCAGATCGCCCTCGTCGGCGACTGGAACATCGCGCCGCAGGACGACGACGTGTGGGACATGTCGGTCTTCGCGACCTCGACCCATGTCTCTGCGCCCGAGCGGGCCGCCTTCACGGCGGTCGTCGACGCGGGCTTCGCCGACGTGGTGCGGCCGTTCGCGCCCGGGCCGGGGACGTACACGTACTGGGACTACACCCAGCTGCGCTTCGCGCGCAGGGAGGGCATGCGGATCGACTTCGTCCTCGCTTCGCCGGCTCTCGCCGCGCGGGTCGGTGGCGCCCTCATCGACCGCCAGGAGCGCAAGGGCAAGGGCGCGAGCGACCACGCCCCCGTCGTCGTCGACCTCACCTGACGCGCGGGCCCGGCGAGGTCTCAGCCGGCAGGTCCTGCGGAGCCCGCGCGCATGCCGGGCCACGCGGAGCCCGCCGGCACGGCGTGCGTCCCGGAGCCCGTGGGCTCGCCCGCCGGCTCGAGATCGGTCACCGTGTCGGCGGCATCGACGAGCACCGGGTCGTGGCTCGCGACGAGGACCGCGCAGCCGTCGGCGGCGACCGAGCGCAGGACCGTGGCGAGGCGTTCGGCCCAGGCCTCGTCGAGCTGGGACGTGGGCTCGTCGAGGACGAGCAGCCGGGGCCGGACGGCCAGCGCGCGGGCGACCGCGGTGCGCTGACGCTCCCCGCCCGACAGCAGCCGGACCTCGCGACCGGCGAGCGGCGTGAGCCCGAGGCCGGCGAGGACGGCGGCGCAGCCGGCGGCGTCCGGGGGCAGGCCGCGGACGACCCGGGCGAGCTCGAGGTTCGTCCGGACGTCGACGGTCTCGGCGAGGTGGACGTCCTGCCCGACGACCGCGGCCGACCGGCGGCGGACCTCGGCGAGCCCGGACCGGTCGAGCGTCGACAGGTCGGTGCCGTCGAGCACGACCCGGCCGGTGTCCGGGCGCTCGAGACCGAGCAGGACGCGCAGCAGAGTGCTCTTCCCCGCACCCGAGCGGCCGCGGACGACGTGCACCCGGCCCGCCCGCACGACGAGCCGGACCGAGCGCAGCACCGAGCGGTCCGCGTACGCCTTGTCGACGCCGTCCAGCGCGCCGACCGGCGCCCGGTCGCCGTCGGCCGGGCCGCCACCGCCACCGCCACCGGCGCCGGCGCCGGCGCCGGCGCACGGACCCTCGGCGACGTCGGCCTGCCCGTCCTGGTCGCCACTGTGCAGGTCGACCGGAGCGCGCACGTCGTCGGCGGTGAGCACGATCGAGCCGTCGGGGCCGCGGGACGCCGTGACCGAGGTCCCGCCGTGCCGCAGGGCGTCGGGCAACCGTAGCCAGCCACGGTCGTCGACGACGAGACGCTCACCGGCGCCGGGCGTCCACGTCTCGCTGAGCCGGCCGTCGCGGATCCGCACGACCCGGTCGGCGACCCGGGCGGCCCGCCGGTCGTGGCTCACGAGCACCAGGGCGGCACCGGCGTCCGCGACGGCGTCCGCGATCGCGTCGTAGACCTGCTCGGCCGACCGGACGTCGAGCTGGCCGCTCGGCTCGTCGGCGAGCACGAGCGCCGGACCGTGGGCGAGCGCCGCGCACACCGCGACCCGCTGCGCCTCGCCGCCGGACAGCGTCGCCGCGGCCCGGCCGGCGAGCGCGTCGACGCCGAGCCGGACGAGCAGCGTGTGCGAGCGCTCCCGCGCGGCCTCGGCCGGGACGCCGGCGAGGCGCTGCTGGAGCGCCACGTTGTCGAGGACGGACAGCTCGGGCCGCAGCGTCCGGGCCGGCACCTGGTCGACCCAGCCGAGCCGCGCGCCGCGCCAGCGGGCGAGGTCCGACGTCGCCGCGCCGACGTCCACCCCGGCGACGACGGCCCGGCCGGCGGACAGCCGCTGCTCACCGGCGAGCACCCGCAGCAGCGTCGTCTTGCCGGACCCGTTGGGCCCGTGGACGACGACCCGCTCCCTCGCGGCCACCGCGAGCGTCAGCCCGCGCAGCGCGGCGACCGCCCCGCCCGGCACCGGATGCAGGCAGAAGGCGTCCCGGACGTCGACGACGGGCTCGGCCTCGCGCTCGACGGCCCTCATGGCAGGCCGCCCGCGTCGCGCACCGGCAGCGGCTCGCGCAGCGCCCGCAGCGCGACCGCCCCGGACAGGACGAGCGCCACCGCGACCCCGCCGACGGCGGCGGCCAGCCCCCAGCCGAGCCCGGTCCCCGGCACGAGCGGCGGCTGCGGGGTCGCCGCGGTCGCCGTGACGGCGACGAGGCGGGACGTCGCCCGGGACAGCACGATCCCCACGACGACGCCGGCCGGGACCGCCGGGAGGACGACGGCGACCGCGCGCCACCACAACGCCCCGCGCAGCGTGCCGGGTGCGACGCCGTCGGCCTCCCAGGCGTACGACTGCGCCGCGTCGTCCGAGGCCTCCGCCGCGACGAGCAGCACGAGTGCCGCGGCCGCGACGAGCAGTGTGAGCAGGGCCCCGGCCACCAGCAGCCCGCGCGCCCCGACGGCGACCGGATCGCTGCTCAGCCTCGCCTCGGTCCGCGCGCGCTGCCGGACGTCGAGCCGGTCGAACGGTGCTGCCGACAGCGCCGCCGCCGTCCCCGCACCGGCCGTCGAACCAGCCGTCGAACCAGCCGTCGGGCCGGCCCCCGGTGCCGCGTCCGGCAGGTCGACCCAGATCTCGGTCGGGGTGCCGACGCCCGGCTCGTCGAGGTCGACGAGCCGGCCGAGCGCGGCGACGTCCGTCACCGCGAACCGGCCGTCGGGCATCGTCGGGAACCGCGGCAGGACGGCGACGACGCGGGCCGACACCGACCGCTGGTCGAGCACGATCGTCACCAGGCCGCCGCGCGCGGTGGCCGCCGTCGCCGGGTCCACCGCGACCGCGAGCGGCGTCCCGTCGGAGCCGGGGCCGTTCGCGCGCGGGGTCAGCACGAGCGACCCCTCGGTGATCCGGTAGGCGAGCCGGGCCGCCGCGCCGCCGGCGCCGACGGTCAGCCCGGTGCCGGTCCAGCCCGTCCACGGAGCATCGACGGCGGCACCGTCGACGCTCACCCCGGCCAGCCCGAAGGCGCCGTTCGGCACGGTGAGGTCGCGGCTGCCCTCGCCGAGGGCGTGCTGGGTCCGGGTCGCCTCGTCGGTGGGCTGGCGGACGGTGAGGGCCACGAGGTGCAGCCGGACAGGCCGGCCGGCGGCGTCGCGCCAGGTCCCCGGACCGGGCGCGACCCCTTGCCGCGCAGCCAGGTCCGCGCTGAGCGCCGGCGCGTCGCCCGCCCTGCCCAGCGCGAGCGGGACGCCCGCCTCGCGTCCGTCGTCGGCGCGGACGACGGCCGTCACGGCGACCCGCACGCGGTCCCCCGTCGTCGCGACGACGAGCCGGCGGCCGGGCGGCAGCGCCGTCCCGGCCGGCAGGGCCGCCCCGCCGGACGCCGCGAGCCGGGACGCGAGGTCGGCCGGGCCGACCGTGCCGCCGGTGACGGCGTCCCAGCGCGCGACCGAGGTGAGCACGGCGGGGTCGACGCCGACCAGGAGGACGCCGTCACCGTCGGCCGCCGTGACCCGCAGCGACCCGGCCGCGCGCAGCACGGGGAAGCCCGTCGCGCCGGGCAGCCGTTGCGCGAGGACGTCCGGCGGGGCGGCGTCCGGCGGCCGGGTGAGGTCGCGGCCGGTGAGCACCCGGGCATCGGTCGGGACGGCGTACGCCGCCTGGTCGGCGGCCCCGCGGTCGAGCGTCGCGCGGTAGGCACCGGCGAAGACGGAGGCGGCGACCGCGGCGGTGAGGACGGCGGCGGTCGCGACCGGGCGCAGCGGCCGGCCCGCCGCGGCGGCGAGCCCGAGCCGGGCGGCGAGCGCACGTCGCGGCACGGTGCGCTGGGCGAGCCCGGTCAGCGCGGGCCAGACCCGGGCGAGCAGCAGTGCGCCCGCGACGAGGACGAGGACCGGCAGCGACGCGAGCAGCGGGTCCGCCGTCCGGCTGCCGGCGACGCCGACCCCGCCGCGGGCCGCGAGCAGCACCGCGACCGCGACGCAGCCGGCGGCCACCGCCTCGACGGCGCGCCAGACCCCGGACGGCACGGTGCCGCCCGGGCCGGCGGGCGCGGCGAGGGTGACGGCGAGCAGGGCGGCCGCGGCGGCCCCGAGCGCGAGGACCGTCGGCAGCGCGGCGACCACGCTCGCCCAGGCGGTGGCGGTGACGGGAAGCCCGGCGCCGGCGGCCACGACCGCCGCGAGGGCTGCCCCGGCGGCGAGCCCGAGCGTCGTCCCGCCGGCCGCCGCGACCGCGACCTCACCGGCGAGCAGCCACCGGACGACGCCCCGCGCCGCGCCCCGTCGTCGCAGCGCGCCGACGAACGCCTCGTGGTCACGGCGCAGCGCCGCCCCGCCGACGACGGCGGTCCCGAGCAGGAGCACCGCGGTCGCGCTGCCGAGCACCGTGAAGCGGCCTGCCGACGCACCGGCCCGCGCGTTCTCGTCGCGGAGCACGTCGTCGACGGTCGTCAGGACCAGCCCGGCCCTGGCGATCCACAGGTCGTCGGCGACCCGGGCCGACTCCTCGAGCCAGCGGTCGACGCCGAGGTCGCGGACCGAGGTGATGTCCAGGCCCGCGACCCAGCCGATCGTGCGCTGGCGCAGCGTGAGGGACGTGATCGTGCTCGCCCGCTCGACGCCGTCGGCGAGGAGCACGGGGACGTCCAGGCCCGGGTCGAAGGTACCCGTCAGGAGCAGGGGGTCGGTCCGGTCGGCGTGACCGACGACGACGATCCCGAGCTCGGGCGCGACGAACGGGTCGTCGCCCGGCCGGGCGAGCGAGACCACCTCGCACCGGGTCGGTGCGCACGCGGCGGGCAGCCTGCCGTCGCGCAACCGGACGGAGCCGGCCAGGTCGTCCGCGGCGCCGACGACGTACCCGCCGCCGCGGGTGTCGGCGATCTCGCGGAAGATCAGCTGGCGGTGCACCGGCAGCCCGGTGAGCCGGGGCAGCTCGCGGCGCGCGGCGGTGTCGAGGTAGGTGCGCTCCGCGGCGTCCGGCAGCCCGTTGTACGAGACGATGACACTGCGCTCGCCCGCCGGACGGGCGCCGAGACCGCGTTGCAGCGCGGCGTCCGTCGTCGTCGCCGTGAGGGCCGCGCCGAGCACCGGCAGCACACCGGCGACCGCGAGCCCGGTCGCGACGAGGAGCCGGCGACGGCCGGCGTGCCGGACCCGCGCGACGAGCAGCCCGGGTACGACCCGAAGGCCGCTCCGGCGGGTCGCGATGGGCGCCACCTGCGGCACCACCTCCCGGGCCTGTCGCGTGGTAACCGGTAAAGTATCATCTACTGGTTAGGTAGGGTCGCTGCACGATCCGCGGACCGCACCCCGTCTCCCGCGGTTACTAGCGAGTCAGACCCAGTTGCTGGGTCTGACTCGCTAGTAACCGCGAGAGGTGCGGGGCCGGGCGCGGGCGGCGGGCGGAGGCGAAGAGGGGCGGTGGCGATGTCCTGGCGGCTCGTGGACGGCGTCCCGCTGCCGGACCCGGTCGGTGGGCATCCCGCGCTCGACTTCTGCAACACCCGCGCCGGCTGGGGCACGCCAACCCCGAAGGAGTACCTGACGTCGGTCGGCACTCTCGCGCTGTGGGCGCGCGAGGCGGGGCTGCTCACGCCGGGCGACGTCCAGGTGGTGACGTCCGGCGCGGTCCGCGCGACGGCGGCGGCGCGGGCCGCCGCTCTACTGCGCGCCGGGGCGCTGCGCGAGGCCCTCTACGCGTGCGCGCTGCGCCGCGGGACCCCCGGCGACTGGGCACTCGTCGCCGCCGAGGTCGCCGCCGCGCGCACGGCGTCCGTGCTCGTCCCCGGCTCCGACCAGGAGCCGGCCCGCTGGCGGCTCGGCCTCCTGCCGCGCGGCGACCGGCGACCGGGCACGGACGGCGTGGGCCCGCTCGACCTGCCGGTGCTCGCCGTCGCGGTGGCCGCCGAGGAGCTGCTCACGTCGACGCTCGGCACGTGCGTCGCGGCCTGCCCCGGCACCGGCTGCGGCTGGCTCTTCGCCGACCCGCGCCGGCGCCGTCGGTGGTGCTCGATGGCGGTCTGCGGCAACCGGGCCAAGGCCCGCGCCCACGCAGAGCGCCGCCGCTCCCCCTGACCCCGAGACGTCCTCTGGTGGCGAAGGGGCCCTACGGCGGGCCGCGTAGGGCCCCTTCGCCACCAGAGGACGGATCTGCCGGGTGGAGCGGCTCGGCGTCGTGCGGCGGGGACGGCGCGTGCACCGAGGAGTCGACGATCGACCGCTGCGCGTGCGCATCGACGAGGCCGCTCGTCGGGGCGACAAGCTCGGGCGTTCACGACGCCTCGCCCCACGTCGGGGCGGTCGGGACGGCAGGCCAGACCCGTTCGGTAAGTGGTGACCCGATCGTGACCTGGTGGTGACAGTAGTTGTATTGACAGCCAAAGGTCCGCGGTGCGAGAACTTGGCCTCGGCCTTTGCATGCACAAGGGCACAGCCTCCCCCCGAGGCATCCAACGGCGGTCCACGCTCGTGGGCCACGAACGAGAGGTGGCCAGGCATGACCGGACGCCAGGAGTACGACCGCATCCGCAGGGCAGCGAGCCCCCTCCAGCTGGACCTCATCGAGTCGTTCGCGGCCGGCAAGCTGGCCCGTCGTGACTTCGTCCGGATGGGCCTCGCGCTCGGTCTGACGAGCGCCACGCTCGCCGCGTGCGGCGGCGCCAACGACACCCCGAAGAGCACCGGCTCCGCCGGCCAGTCGACCGGGGTCGGCGTCGGTGGCGGCACGGCGGGCAACGTCAAGGCCGGCGGCACCCTGAAGATCGCGAGCATCGTGCCCTCGGGTCCGCTCGACTCGGTGAAGATGATCGACCTCGCGTCGTACGGGCTCATCGCCCAGTGCTACGAGTTCCTCGTCTACACCGGGGGCGACCTCCAGCTGAAGCCCGGCCTGGCCACGGAGTGGAAGCCGAACGCCGACGCGACCGAGTGGACGTTCACGCTCCGGCCCGAGGCCAAGTGGCAGAAGGACGGCGCCCCGCTCACCGCGGACGACGTCATCTCGACGTTCGAACGGCTGATCGCAGCCGGCAACTCGGCGCTCAAGGGCGTCGTCTCCGCCGGCGCGGCGAGCTCCCCCGACGGCAAGTCCGTCGTCTTCAAGCTCAACAACGCCAACGGCAACTTCCCCTACCTCGTGTCGACCGACAACGCGCAGGCCGCGATCCTCCCCAAGTCGCAGGCCGACGGCGCCACGCTCGACAAGGAGCTCAACGGCACCGGCCCGTGGAAGATGTCGAAGTACGACGCCAAGGTCGGCGCGACCTTCGTCCGGAACGACGCCTGGTGGGGCGGGAAGACGCCGCTCGACAGTGTCGAGTGGGTGTTCTTCTCCGACCTGCAGCCGCAGGTCGTCGCGCTCCAGTCCGGCAGCGTCGACGCGATCATCCAGTTCCAGGTGACCGGTGGTGAGGGCCTGCTGAACAACAGCAACCTCAACATCATCGCGCTCAAGGCCGCCACCCACCGCCAGGTGTGGATGCGCACCGACAAGGGCAAGTTCACCGACCCGCGGGTCCGCGAGGCGCTGGCCTGGACGCTCGACCGCGAGGCGATGGTCCAGTCGCTCTTCAAGGGCACGGCCGACGTCGGCGCCGACACCGTCATCGCCCCCGTCTACCCGTACGCGGACGCCTCGTTGCCTGCGCGCAAGAAGGACATCGCCAAGGCCAAGGCGCTGCTGTCGTCGGCCGGCGTCACGAACCTCACGTCGACCTTCAACGTCGTCAAGCTCCAGGAGGTCCCCGACCTCGCGACACTCATCAAGAGCGGCGCCGGGGAGGCCGGGATCAAACTGAACATCTCGGTCGAGGACGGCTCGAGCTTCTACGGCAAGTCCTGGTGCCCCGAGTCCCCGGCCGACCCCCCGTGCTCGGGCGCCACCGACATCGGCATCGTCGACTACGGTCACCGCGGCACACCGGACGTCTTCCTCAACGCGTCGCTGTCGACGGGCGGCGTGTGGAACTCCTCGCAGTACGCCTCGAAGGACTTCGACGCGGCGTTCAAGGCGTTCCAGAGCTCGATCGGCGTCGACGCGCAGAAGGCCGCGGCTCGCAAGATCAGCGACATCCTCCAGAAGGACACGCCGCTGATCGTGCCGTACTTCTACCAGTACCTCTCGGCGCACTCGAAGAAGTTCACGGGCATGGCCATCACCGCGCTCGGCCAGCTCGACGTGTCGAAGGCGGGCCTCGTCGCCTGAGTCTGGCCGCCAGCGCACCAGAACCGGGACACTGCTGCCGGTGGTGGGTGGACCGTCACCCACCACCGGCGTTCCGGCACCTGACGACCACGAGAGGGCCGCCCATGCTGAGGTACGTCCTGCGACGCATCGCCTTGGCGGTCGTCACCCTGTTCCTGCTGTCCGCCATCGTCTTCGCGATCTCGAACATCCTTCCGCAGAACGTCGGGCGTGCCATCCTCGGCCCGTTCGCGTCGACCGAGGCCGTCGCGCAGCTGAACGCCCAGCTCGGCACCGACGACCCGCTGATCGTCCAGTACGGGCGACTGCTCAAAGGCATCGTCACGTTCGACTTCGGCGTGTCCTACCAGTCCGGGCAACCGGTCCGTGAGCTCGTCACGACGACGCTGGCGAACTCGGCCAAGCTCGCCCTCCTCGCCCTGGCGCTCACGGTGCCGCTCGGTGTCGTCGGCGGCGTCGTCGCGGCGCTGCGCAAGGGCCGGATCACCGACCGCGTCATCGTCACCCTGGGGCTCGCCGGCTCGGCGATCCCCGAGTTCGTGACGTGCACCTTCCTCATCTTCCTGCTGGGGCTCAAGCTCAACGTCCTGCCCGTGCTCGCGACGTGGCCCGAGGGGTCCGGGTTCGGCACCCAGGCCTACTACCTGTTCATGCCGGCCCTGGCCCTGGTGCTCGTGTACTTCGGCTACATCGCCCGGATGGCGCGCGCCGGTACGATCACCGCCCTCGACGCCGACTACACGCGCACCGCGACGATGAAGGGCCTCAGCCGGTCGTCGGTGCTCGGAACGCACGTGCTGCGCAACGCTCTCCTGCCGACCATCTCGGTCATCGCGACCCAGACCGGCTACCTCTTCGGCGGCCTGCTCGCCGTCGAGACGATCTTCAACGTCAACGGTCTCGGCCGGCTCCTCGTCACCGCGGCCAAGGCGAAGGACCTGCCGGTGCTGTCGGCCGGCGTGCTCGTCATCGGCGTCATCTACATGGTCGCGACCCTCCTCGCGGACCTGCTGATCTCCTACCTCAACCCGCGGATCCGCCTGGGGGCCAACTCATGAGCGAGACCCGGATCCCCGACCCGCCGGCCGCCGGACCCGACCCGACCGACCCGGTGACGACGCACGGTCTCGTCGACAGCGAGATGGACGAGCGCGTCACGGTGCCCGCGGGCCCCGCGATGTCGGCGTCCGCGGTCGCGCTCACCGCACGCAAGACGGCCCGGCGCGAGACGGGCCGGCTGCTGCTGCGGCGTCCCGAGTTCGTCATCGGCAACGTCATCGTCATCTTCTGGGTCGTGTGCGCGATCGGCGGCCGGGCCATCGCGCCGCAGGACCCGTTCGCCAGCAACCCGTTCGCGACCCACGCCCCGCCGAGCGGCGAGTTCCTGCTCGGCACCGACCGGCTCGGCCGCGACGTGCTCTCGCGGATCATCACCGGCGCCCGCGACGTGCTGCTCGTCGCACCGATCTCGGCGATCATCGGCGTCACCGTCGGCACCATGCTCGGGCTCGTCATGGGCTACTACCGTGGCGTCGTCGACGACGTCCTCAGCCGGATCGTCGAGGCCTTCCTGTCGCTCCCGGTCGCCGTCGTCGGCCTGCTCGCGCTCGTCGTCCTCGGCCCGTCGAACATCACCGTGATCGGGGTCGTCGGTCTGCTCTTCGCGCCGATCGTCGCCCGGACCGTACGGGCCGCCGTCCTCGCCGAGCGTGAGCTCGACTACGTGCAGGCCGCCCGGCTGCAGGGCGAGTCGTCGAGCTACATCATGTTCCGGGAGATCCTGCCCAACGTCACGAGTCCGATCATCGTCGAGCTCACCGTCCGGGTCGGCTACGCCATCTTCACGATCGCGACCCTGTCGTTCCTCGGCGTCGGCATCCAGCCGCCGTCCCCCGACTGGGGGCTGATGATCTCCGAGGAGTACTCGCAGATCATCAACGGCTACTGGTGGCCGGTCGTCTACCCCTCGCTCGCGATCGCCAGCCTCGTCATCGCCGTCAACCTCATCGCCGACGCACTGCAGGGGGTGCTGTCCCGATGACGGACCAGACGCCACAGACGCCGCCCCGGCCGTCGGGCCCGGGCGGCCCCGACGAGGCCGGACGCCCCCGCGGCTCGGGCGCGTACGTCTCCCCCGCGGACGCCGCCTCCGCGGCCCTGCACGTCGACGACCTCGAGGTCGACTTCGTCGTGCGCGGCATCCCGCGCCGCGTCCTGCGCGGGGTGTCGTT
Source organism: Kineosporiaceae bacterium (assembly GCA_036745175.1). Classification (GTDB taxonomy): domain Bacteria; phylum Actinomycetota; class Actinomycetes; order Actinomycetales; family Kineosporiaceae; genus R-H-3. The sequence goes on along the minus strand of DAIOGQ010000064.1, from coordinate 2,755 downwards.
CTCGGTGCGGCCCGGGGAGTCCTACGGGCTCGTCGGCGAGTCCGGCTGCGGCAAGTCGACGACGGCCTACGCCGCGCTCGGCCTGCTCGCCGACAACGGTCGGGTCGCCGGTGGCCACGCGCTCATCGCCGGCAAGGACGTCACGGCGATGTCGTCGTCCGAGCTGCGCGAGGTCCGGCTGCGCGACGTATCGATGGTCTACCAGGACCCGGGCGCAGCGCTCAACCCGACGCTGCGTATCGGCCAGCAGGTCACCGAGGCGTTCACCGTGCTCGGCGTCGCCAAGTCCGAGGCCCGCGAGCGCGCGTTCGAGGCGCTGCGCCGGGTGCGGATCTCCGACCCCCGCGGCGTCATGGAGCGCTATCCGCACCAGCTGTCGGGCGGGATGCAGCAACGCGTCGTCATCGCGATGGCGCTCGCCAACGACCCCAAGCTCCTGGTCCTCGACGAGCCGACGACGGGGCTCGACGCCACGGTCGAGGCGGAGGTGCTCGACCTCGTCGAGTCGCTGCGAGCCGACACCGGCGCGGCCGTCCTGCTCATCGCGCACAACCTCGGCGTCATCCGGCGGATCTGCGACCGGGTCGGCGTGATGTACGCCGGGCAGGTCGTCGAACAGGGCCCGGCCGGCGACGTCTTCGACTCGCCGTCCCACCCCTACACGGTCGGCCTTCTGCGCTGCCTGCCCCGGCACGGCGCACGCAAGGGCGACCGCCGGCTCGACACCATCCCCGGCTTCCTGCCACAGATCGGCGAGGCGCTCCCCGCGTGCGTCTTCGTCGACCGCTGCCCCATCGCGACCGACATCTGCGGCACCGAGCAGCCGCCGCTCGTGGAGGTGGGCAGCCGCTTCGCCCGGTGCCACCACGTCGACCGGGTCGCGCAGATCGCACCGACCGGCGTGCTCGGCGAAGGGGTGCGCGACACGAGCGAGGCAGCTGAGCCGATCCTAAGGCTCGAGGGCGTCAACGTGACGTTCCGGCAGAACCGCAAGGAGATCCACGCCCTCGTCGACGTCGACCTCGACCTGCGGGCCGGCGAGACCCTCGGCCTCGTCGGCGAGTCCGGCTCGGGCAAGACGACGCTCGCGAAGGCGATCCTCGGCATCCAGCGACCCGACAGCGGAAGCCGGGTCGTCCTCGACGGCACTGCGCTCGAGGGGTCGACGAAGGAGCGCCCTCAGGCGGCGCGGCGGGCGATCCAGATCGTCTTCCAGAACCCGGACTCCGCCCTGAACCGCGCGCAGTCGGTCCGCCGGATCCTCTCCCGGGCGCTGTCGAAGCTCGCCGGCCTCACCGGGGACTCCGCCGAGGAGCGCCTCGACTCGCTCATCACCCATGTCCGGCTCACGGCTCGGCACCTCGACCTCAAGCCGCGCCAGCTGTCCGGCGGGCTCAAGCAGCGGGTGGCGATCGGCCGTGCGTTCGCCGGCGAGCCGCGGATCGTCGTCTGCGACGAGCCCACGAGCGCGCTCGACGTCTCGGTCCAGGCCGCGATCCTCAACCTCCTCGCGGACCTGCAGCGGGACGAGCGCTCCAGCTACGTCTTCATCTCCCACGACCTCGGCGTCGTCCGCTACCTGTCCGACCGGATCGCCGTGCTCTACCTCGGCCGGATCATGGAGTTCGGCGCGGCACAGGCAGTCTTCGCGGGGCCGCACCACCCCTACACCGAGGCGCTGCTGTCGGCCGTGCCGAGCGTCGACGGCGCCCCGGAGTCGCGGATCCGGCTCGAGGGCGAGGTGCCGAGCGCCGCCGACCCGCCGCCGGGCTGCGTGTTCAACACCCGCTGCCCGCGGAAGATCGACGGGCTCTGCGAGGTCACCGTGCCGCCGCTCGTTGAGGTGGAGCCGGGCCACAAGATGGCCTGCCACATCCCGGTGGCGGAGCTGCGCCGGCTGCAGACGGCCGAACCCGTGCGGGCCTGACGGTAGACGGCGGCGACCCGTGGTGAGGTCGACAGCGGCGCCCCGGACCCGGAGGGCGGACGCCGCGGAGGGCGCGATCGGGCCGGACGGCGGGGACGTCCGCACGACGCAGCGCGAGAACCAGTCGGTGCGCAAGGCTGCGGCACTGCTGCGGGCGGCGGCCGACAGCGGCGGCGGGTCGACGGTCTCGGCGCTCGCCCGGGCGGCCGACCTGCCACGCGCGACGGCGCTGCGCATGATCGAGTCGCTCGTCGCCGAGCGGCTGCTCGCCCGGCTGCCGGACGACCGCGTCGTCATCGGCCCCGGCCTGCACACCCTCGCCCGGACGACGAACCTCGCCGAGATCGTCCTCGACTGCGCGCGGGGTCCGATGGAGGACCTCGCGCAGCGGGTCAGGGAGTCGGTGACCCTGACCGTCTCCATGCCCGACGGGTCGCTGTCCCTCGTGCGGCAGGTCGACGGACCGCACATGCTCGGGATGACGAACTGGGTCGGGCGGCCGTTCGCGCTCCACACGTCGAGCAGCGGGAAGCTCGCGCTCGCGTTCGCCGGCGAGTCCCGCGTCGAGGCGTTCCTGCGAACCCCGCTGGAGAAGGTCGCATCACGGACCATCACCGACCCCGACGTGTTCCGTGCCGAGCTCGAGCAGGTCCGGGCGGCGGGGTGGTCGCAGATCGAGGACGAGATCGAGGACGGCATCGCCGCGATCTCCGCCGGGGTGTTCTTCGACGGCACTCTGGTGGCCAGCCTCAACGTCACCGGCCCGACGACACGCTTCGCCCAGCGGGCCCGCCGGGCGGCGCTCGTCCCGCTGCGCCGGGCGTGCGC
>DAIOGQ010000063.1:0-15907 GCA_036745175.1 Kineosporiaceae bacterium | reverse complement strand
CCGGCGGCGACGACGTCCGGAGCGCCGACGACGCGCAGCCGCTCGTCGCAGAGCACGCCGTCGCTCGCGTCGAGGCCCGGGACGCCACGCAGCCACGTGGTGTCGGGACGTTCGCCGACCGTCGCGACGACGACGTCCGCGCGCACCTGCGCACCGTCGTCGAGGCTCAGCAGCCAACCCCGCCGCAACGGCTCGACCGCAGTGACCCGTCGACCCAGCCGCAGGTCGACGCCCTGCCGCCACAGCTCGTCCGTCACGTGCGCGGCCGTCATCGACCCGAGCTGACGGCCCATGACCCGGTCCGACGGGTCGACCACGACGCAGGAGCGGCCCTCGGACCGGACGACGGACGCGACCTCGCAGCCGGTGAGACCGGCGCCCACGACGACGACCACGGAGGCCGACCGCAGCTCGGCACGCAGCCGCCAGGCGTCGGCCACGGTGTAGAGCACGTGGAAACCCGGCTGCCCGACGGGCCAGCCCGCGGGGACCACCGGGCGGGCGCCGGTCGCGAGGACGAGCCCGTCGTACTCGATCTCCTCGCCGGTGTCGGCCGTGACGACCTTGGCCGCCGGGTCGAGGTAGGCGGCCCGACGGCCGAGCCGCCAGTCGACGTCGACGCCGGGCGCGATCGGCAGCGAGACGTCGGCGGGCCGCTGCCGGCCGCCGAGGATGCCCTTCGCGCACGCCGGGCGGTCGTACGGCGGGGTCGGCTCGTCGTGGAGGACGACGACCTCACCGGTGAAGCCGGCGACGCGCAGCTCCTCGGCGGCGGCGACCCCGGCCCGGCCGGCTCCTACGACGACGGCACGCTGCCGCGCTGGACGGACTGCGGTGCGTGGACTCACTGCGGGACTCTCCTGCTCGCTCGGTCGAAGGGGATGAGGGTGGGCTGCGGCCCGGTGTCGTCGGGGACCGGGACGGACGGCATGACGACCTGCGTGGCTTCCTGCCCGAGCCGGATTGCCCGGGCCGGGCAGACCCGCGCCGCCCGCACGACACCGTCGGCGAGCTCGACGGGTACGGACGCGTCGTACGTGAGCCGGCCGTCCCCGCTCAGCTGGAAGACCCCGGGCGCCTCGTGCTCGCAGAAGCCGAACCGGGTGCACAGCCGGGGGTCGACCTCGACGGAGAGGCGCCCGCCGGGCCGGCTGATGTTCAGGGTCCGCTCGCTGCGCCGGCGCGCGGCGACGGCCCAGCGGGTCGTCGCCACCCAGGTGAGGCCGGTAACGGCCGTCGTGCCGAGCACCGTGGCCCAGGCCCAGGTATGGCCGGCGTCGCTGCCCGACACGAGGACGTGGACGACCATGAGCAGGTAGCCGACGTAGTTCGCCAGGTGCACGGCCCGCCAGCGGTTCTGACCGAGCCGGTTGCGGACGGCCAGCGCCAGCGTCGCGGCAACCATCAGCTCGAGCGCGAGCACACCGGCGCCCTGGCCGAGCCGCGCCGTCCGGGGCAGGTCGCCCCAGTTGGGGTCGTCCAGGTTGAGGAACGGGACGACGACGTCGACGAGCCGGGTCGCGGTCACCGGCGCGACCGTCTGGGCCAGCCCGTGGACGAGCCCGAGGCAGAGCCCGAGCAGGCCCAGACCCATGTGGGTGCTGTAGAGCGTCGAGTGCCGGACACGCGTGGAGGCCCACCCGTTGCGCAGGAACATGCCCCACATGACGGCGGCCCAGACGAGCAGGTAGGAGGCGAAGCCCGCGGACGCGGCGACGACGTGGACGCCGTTGGCCGGCGGGCCGGCCGGTGCAGGTGCGAGGGCGAGTGCGGAGGAGATCCCCGAGATCATCTCTGTTCCGTCACTCAGCGTCAGGCAAGGACAACAGGCGATCAACAACGCTTCGTGACCAACGTGGATAAGTGCTCGTCAAGTGGCAGGCTCTCGGTCCGGTCGGGGCCACCAGTGGTGACGGAAACGAATCGTGCAACGCCGATGCGTACTTTCCCTGCCCCGGCAATGCCTTCGCAGTCAACTCCATGAGCATGACCCTAGAGGCGAACTACCCGTCGAGACCATATCGCGACATTAGGAGAACCTTAAACGGGTCCGGGAATCGTTGACGTCGAGTAGGCGCCTACCTTGAATGAGGCCCGTCCTCGGAACAACGCAGGGTGACTATCCCTCAGAAGACGGGCGAGTGGCAATGCCCCAACGTCACGGCATCGCAGGGTCCCGGCCCGCGGCCTGCCCGTCGCCGTGCCCGTCGTGCCCGCCGGTCCGCGTCCGGGGTGCGCTGTCCGCCCCGGCCCGCGGGCTCGTGGCGGCCGCGGTGTGGCTGCTCGCGGTCGGCGTCGCGGCCTTCGCCGCGGCAGGCCCGGCCGCCGGACCGGCCGCCGCGCACGGCCCGGTCGAGCACACCGCGCTGGGCCACACAGCGCTCGGCCACGCCGCGGCGGCGGTCGCCGCCGACCAGGCCGCGTCGGAGGTGCCGGCCCGCGCGGCGTCGATCACGGCAGCCGACCGGGACCTGCTGGTCCGCGTCCGGCTCGCCGGGCTGTGGGAGATGCCGGCGGGCCAGATGGCCGCCGAGAAGGGCCGGGCGGACCGGGTCCGCGAGATCGGCGGGCTCATCGCCGAGCAGCACGTCGAGCTCGACCGCCTCGTCGTCAAGGCGGCCAAGGCGCTCGAGGTGCCGCTGCCGGACGAGCCGACCACGGAGCAGGGGTTCTGGCTGCGCGAGATGCGCCAGGCCGCCGGCGCCGACTTCGACCGGATCTTCGTCCAGCGACTGCGCGAGGCGCACGGGAAGATCTTCCCCGGGATCGCCGTCGTCCGGGCGAACACCCGCGACGAGACGGTCCGGACGCTGGCCAACCAGGCCAACGACTTCGTCAAGACCCACCTCACGCTCCTCGACAGCACCGGGGTGGTCGACTACCAGCGGCTACCCGCGCTCGTGCAGCCGGTCCCGGACGACAACCGGTTCGTCCTGCTCGGTGACCCGCGGTACCCCTCCGCGGAGCAGCCCGTCCGCCTCGCCGTCGTCGTCGGGCTGCTCGGGCTCGCCGGGCTCGTCACCGCGACCCTCCTTGTGCGGTTCCTGTTCCCCGGCGCTGGCCAACGCGTCGCCCGGCCCGTCCAGCCCGACCCACCCCACCGACGACGCCGGCCCGCCCCGGTGACGTCCGAGCACCACGGCCCCCCGACCGTCTGACCGACCACGACCCGCCACGACCCGCCACACCCACACCACGACCGGGGGCGACGTCCCCGGCACATCACAGAGAAGGTGCACTCGATGCGAGGTCATCGCCCGTCCACCCTGTCCGGCCTGGCCGCCGGACCCGTCCGGCTCGCCGTGGTCCTCCTCGGAGGGGTCGGGCTCGGGGTCGCCGCCACGGCCTACGGCGGGAGCGTCGGCAACGCCTCCGCTCCGCGGGGGTCGGCCGACCGGGTCGGTCTCGCCGCGGCGCAGGGCGACCCCACGCTCACGCCGCAGGGGCTGTCGATCCTCGGCAACTCGTGCGCCAACAGCGACCAGAGCGCGCACACCGGCTTCCAGGAGGGCCCGCGCTGCGTGTCGACCGAGTTCGGCGAGGTCGGCCCGCAGGACAAGAACCCGACGCTGCTCATCTCGCGCGCCCCGCGGACCGTCCGGGTCGGCCAGGCCTTCACCATCCAGGTCAGCACCCGCAACCTGGTCCGCGACCGCTTCCTCGGTGCCGCCGCCGGCGGCTACTACCTCGAGAGCTCCTACCTCAACCTCGCCGGGCTCCAGCGCGGCCACTTCCACACCGCGTGCCGGATGCTCGACTCGCGGCGGAACGCCCCGGCCCCGGACCCCGTCCCCGCGTTCTTCAAGGCCACCGAGGACGGCGGCGGCGGGGACACCCCGGACACGGTGAGCGTCCAGGTCACCGGGCTGCCGAAGACCGGCATCGCGCAGTGCGCCGTCTGGGCGGGTGACGGCTCGCACCGGATCCCGATGATGCAGCGGGCCAACCAGACCCCGGCGTTCGACGTCGTCCGGATCGAGGTGCGTCGCGCACGGCCGGGAGCCACGCCCAGCCCGTCGCCGTCCGCCACGGCGACTGCCACGGCCACCGCCACGGCCACCCCGGAGCCGTCCGAACCGCCGGCGCCGGAGCCGACGGCGACCGCGCCCGAGGAGACCGAGTCCCCGGAGCCCGCTCCCAGCGGCACGTGGGCGCCCTGACGCCCTGAGCGAGCCCGTCGCGGCTGCGGCCCGGGTCGGACGACCCCCCGACCCGGGCCGCAGCCGGGACGCCCTGGACCGGGGCGCCGTCCGGGCGACATGATCTGGGCCACCCGGGCGGGTCCGCCCGGGTGGCCCGGGGTAGCCCGGAGACGGCCGCGGAGGCACAGCATGACGTTCATCGGCCGCACCGCCGTCGGGCTCGCCGACGACGTCCGGAGCGGCCGAGCCAGCGCGCACGCCGTCGTCCGGGAGCACCTCGACCGGATCGCGGCTCTCGACGACCGGGTCGGTGCGTTCATGGTCGTGCGCGCCGAGGCGGCGCTCGCCGAGGCGGACGCCGTCGACGACCGGGCGGACCGAGCCCGGCTGCCGCTGGCCGGCGTTCCGGTCGCCGTCAAGGACAACGTCGCCGTCAGCGGGCTGCCGACGCGCAGTGGCAGCCCGCTGACGAGCGTCGACCCCGCGGTCGGCGACCACGTCGTCGTCGAGCGGCTGCGCGCCGCCGGCGCGGTCGTCGTCGGGACGACCCGGGTCCCGGAGCTGTGCGTGTGGCCGTTCACCGACGGCCCCCTCGGCACGTCCCGCAACCCGTGGAACCTCGACCGGACACCCGGCGGATCGTCCGGCGGCAGCGCCGCCGCGGTCGCGGCCGGCTTCGTCCCGCTCGCTCACGGCAACGACGGCCTCGGCTCGATCCGGATCCCGGCAGCCTGCTGCGGCCTCGTCGGGCTCAAGCCCGGGCTCGGCACCGTGCCGGCCGGCATCGGCGCGGACGACTGGACGCACATGTCCGAGAACGGGCCGCTCGCGACGACGGTCGCGGACGCAGCGCTCGGGCTCTCGGTGATGGCCGCCCTGCCCGGTCTGGCGGTCCCGCCCGACCTCGACACCCTCGGCCGTCCGCTGCGCGTCGCTGTCGCGCTCACGTCGCCCGTCCCCGGCGCGAAGGTCGACCGGGCATGGCGGCAGGCGACGCTCGACGCCGCGCAGGCGCTGCGGGAGGCCGGCCACGAGGTGGTCGAGGCGTCGCCGCCGGCGCCGCTGTGGGTCGTCCGCGGCGGGATGGCCCGCTGGTTCGCCGGCGCCGAGGCGGACGCCGCCCTCGTCGGACCGGCCCGGGACGGCCTGCCGAGCCGGACGACGACGCACGCCCGGCTCGGTCGCGTCGCCGCCCGGCTCGGCTGGGTCCGCGAGGTCGACACGCAGCGCTGGCGGGCGACGCTCGCGCCGTTCCTCGCCCGGTACGACGTCGTCCTCAACCCCGGTCTCGCGACCCCGCCGCCCGCGGCGGCCGGCCACGCCGAGCGGGGCTGGTTCGCCAACTACCGCACGGCCGTCGGCTACACCGGCGGCCTGCAGGGGCCCTGGAACATCGCCGGCTACCCGTCGGTCGCCGTCCCGGCGGGGCTGCACCCCGACGGCACGCCGCTGTCGGTCATGCTCTCCACCGGTTCGGCGACGAACGTCGCAGTGCCCGGAGAGGCGCTCCTGCTCGGGCTCGCCGCCGCGCTCGAGACGGTGCACCCCTGGACGCGGCAGGCTCCGCTCACCGACTGAGGCGGGTCCGCAGCTGCGGGCTCGGCGGACGCCGAGGCAGGACGCCGCTCAGGGCCGCCGGATGAGCACGAGCGCGCGGTCGTCCGACTCCCCGGCGCGCGTCCCGTCGACGATCCGGGCGGCGCCGCCGCCGAACCCGGACGCGACGACCCGTTCCGCCTGACCGACGAGCCGGTCGATCCCGACGGCGATGTCCCGGGTGCGGCTCTCGACGAGGCCGTCGGTGTAGAGCAGGAGGGCGTCGCCGAGCTCGAGCACGCCCTCGTGGGCCGGGAACGCCGGGGCGGGCAGCACTCCGAGCAGCGGCCCCCGGCCGCCGTCGATGACGTCCCACCGGCCGGAACCGCGTCGGAAGCGGACGGGCGGCGGGTGCCCTGCGGACGCGACCCGGAACGCACCCGTCTCGAGGTCCACCGCGAGGTGCACCGCGGTCGCGAAGCCCTCGTCCCAGTGCTGGCGCAGCAGGTACGCGTTCGCCGCCGGGAGGAAGTCCTTGCCCGGCAGCGCGCCGAGCAGGCCGCCGAAGGCGCCGGACAGCAGCAGCGCCCGGGTCCCGGCCCGCTGGCCCTTCCCCGACACGTCGACGAGGACGACCTCGAGGACCCGGTGGTCGGCGGACCGGCTCGCGACGAAGAAGTCGCCCGAGAACGTGTCGCCGAAGGCCGGGCGCAGCACGGTCTCGACGTCCCAGCCGGGGCCGAGGGCGGGGACGACGCCCTGGGACTGCAGCCGGGCCCGCAGGTCGACGAGCATGCTGTCGCCGAGCGACCCCTGCAGACCGACCCGCTCCCGGCTGCGCGCGAACCCCAGGACGAGCAGGCCCGAGACGACGAGCGCGACGACGACCCCGGGCTGCGGGGTCGGCCCGGGCCGCAGCCACACCGCGGTGGCGGCGGCGGTCGCGAGCACCCCGAAGTAGGCGACAAGGAAGTGCAACCGGAGGAAGAAGCCCCCGACGAGGACCCACACGACGACGGCCGCGAGCGGGAACCACTGCGGGACGGCGACGGCCGCGAGCGTGTAGACCGCGGCGACACCGGTGAGCCCGCCGAGCAGCACGGGCTGCGACGTCAGTGCCCGGCGACGACGGGGGCTCGTCCTGACGACGGCGCGCAGCGCGAGGACCGGACGGCTCCGGCCGGTCAGCGCGGCAAGGCCGCCGGCACCTACGCCCGTCGGGACCACCGGGTGAGCCTAACCGTGCGGAACCGGCGAAACCTGCTGTTCCTGACGACCCCCGGACGGCACGTCACACGTCGCGGGACTGACACCTCGGACAGCGGTAGAGCGTGCGACCGGCCATGGGCTCGGCCACGACGGGCGTCGCGCAGACCCGGCACGGCAGGCCGGTGCGGCGGTAGACGTAGTGGGCGTCCTCCCGCCGCACGGTGCCGTTGCGTCGGGCCCGGTCGGCCGGAGTCGTCGTGACGATCCGGCCGCGCCGCACTCCGTCCCGCATGAGGAGCACGAGGTCGGTCCACAAGGCGTCCCAGACCGACGCGTCGAGGGAGCGACCGGCCGCCCACGGGTCGAGCCGCTGCCGGAACAGCGCCTCGGCCCGGTAGACGTTGCCCACCCCGGCGACGACCTCCTGCTGCATGAGGAGCGCGCCGACCGGGGCCCTCGACCGGCGCACGCGTTCCCCCGCGGCCGCCGCGTCGGCGTCCCGGCGCAACGGGTCGGCGCCGAGCCGCGCGCGCAGGGCGGCCACGTCGTCCGTGGTGACGACCTCGCACGCCGTCGGCCCGCGCAGCTCCGCCCAGTCGTCCTCACCGACGAGCCGGACCCGGACGGCTCCGCGCGGTCCCGGCGGGGCGCCGGCGCCGAACGTCCACGTGCCGTACAGGCCGAGGTGGACGTGGAGCCAGGTGTCGGGCCGCAGGTGCGCCTCGTCGGCGAACCCGAGGAACAGGTGCTTCCCGTGCGCCTGGCTGTCGGCGAGGGCACGGCCGTCGAGCCGGCCGGCCCCCGCGGCGAACCGGCCCTGCGGGCTGTCGACGGCCAGCCGCTGCCCACCGAAGGTGCGCAGGTGCTGACGGGCGTGCCGGTGCACGGTGTGGCCCTCAGGCACGGTGGCGGGATCCGTTCAGGCGCAGCGGCACCCGCAGATCCCAGCACACCTCAGCCGCGCGCGCCGCCCGGGAGCGGGGGCAGGACGCCGGTCTCCTCGTACTGGGCGAGCATCGTGATCCGCCGCGCGTGCCGGTCGTCGCCCGAGAACGGCTCGGCCAGGTAGGCGTCGACGAACGCGGTCGCCTCGTCGAGCTCGTGCATGCGGCCCCCGATCGCCAGGACGTTCGCGTCGTTGTGCTGGCGGGCCAGCCGCGCCGTGTCCAGGTTCCAGGCGAGCGCCGCACGGACGCCGCGCACCTTGTTCGCGGCGATCTGCTCGCCGTTGCCGGAGCCGCCGACGACGATCCCGAGGCTGCCGGGGTCGGCGACCACCGCCTGGGCCGCACGCAGGCAGTAGGGCGGGTAGTCGTCCTGGGCGTCGTACTCGGGCGGCCCGTGGTCGACAACCTCGAGGCCGGCCTGCGCCAGGTGCTGGCGCAGGTACTCCTTGAGCTCGAACCCGGCGTGGTCGGCCCCGAGATGAACGCGCATGGCGTGGAGTCTGTCAGGAGCGCCACGCGGCTGTCGCAGCCGGGTCCGAGCCCGCGGGTCCGGTCAGTCGAAGACCGGCCCCTGGGTGCGGGACCGCTTGAGCTCGAAGAAGCCGGGCGTGCCCGCGACGAGCAGAGCACCGTCCCAGAGCCGGCCGGCGGCGTCGCCCGTCGGGGCGGGTGTGACGACGGGGCCGAAGAACGCCACCCCGTTGACGGCGACGACCGGCGTGCCGACGTCGTCACCGACGAGGCCGATGCCCTCGGCGTGGCTGGCGCGCAGCTGGGTGTCGAACTCGGTGCTCGTCGCGTACCGGGCCAGGGCGGCGGGCAGGCCGACCTCGTCGAGCGCCTCCACGACGACCTGCGCGTAGTCGGAGCTGCCGCCGGGGTGGATCCGGGTGCCCATGGCGTCGTAGAGCGGCTTGACGTACTTGTCGCCGTGCAGCTCCTGGGCGGCGACCACGACCCGGACCGGGCCCCACGCCTTCGTCATGAGCTCGGCGTACTCCGGCGGGAGCTCGCGCCCCTCGTTGAGGACGGCGAGGCTCATGACGTGCCAGCGCACGTCGACCGGGCGGACCTGCTCGACCTCGAGCATCCAGCGCGAGGTCATCCAGGCCCAGGGGCACACGGGGTCGAACCAGAAGTCTGCGGTGTCGCGCTCGCTCACGGACAAGTCCCTTCGTCGCGGACGCCGCGCCCGTCGCCGCGGTCGTCCCGTCATGGAATAGGTCCGACCGGGTGAGGGTCGTCGTGCAGACCCAACGCCGGACGGCGCCGATTGAATCCTGCACCGCCCCGCACACCGCCCGGACGGCAGGTCCTGCGCCGCCGACCCGGGACGGGCGCGATATCTTGGCGGGCGGCCCGCGGACGGCACAGATGCTCCACGTCGTCCACCGGCCCGTTGCATGCGCCGACGCCGCCAGGAGGGCGTCGGCGCGCCGTCGCCCACCCTACGACGTCCTGCGAATGCGAGGAGCCCGACGTGCCCGGCACGAACCTGACCCGCGAAGAGGCGGCCGAGCGCGCCCGGCTGCTCCACGTGGCGTCCTACGACGTGACGCTGGACCTGACGACGGGCCCCGACACGTACGCCTCGACGACGCTGGTCCGGTTCGCGTGCGCCGAGCCCGGGGCCTCGACGTTCGCCGACCTCGTCGCGCCGGCCGTCCACGAGGTGGTCCTCAACGGCCGCTCCCTCGACGTCGCCGAGGTCGTGACGAGCGGTCGCGTGGCGCTGCCGGACCTCGCCGCCGACAACGAGCTGCGCGTCGTCGCCGATGCCGCCTACATGACCACGGGCGAGGGCCTGCACCGATTCGTCGACCCGGTCGACAAGGAGGTGTACCTCTACAGCCAGTTCGAGGTCGCCGACGCCCGGCGCGTGTTCACATGCTTCGACCAGCCCGACCTCAAGGCGACCCACTCGTTCACGGTCACCGCGCCGTCGCACTGGCAGGTCGTCTCGAACTCCCCGACGCCGGCGCCGACCGGCCTCGGTGACGGCCGGGCCACCTGGGTCTTCGCCCCGACGCCACGGCTGTCGACGTACGTCACGGCCCTCGTCGCCGGTCCCTACCACGTCGAGCGCGGCGAGCTGACGAGCCGCGACGGCCGGACCGTCCCGCTCGGCGTCTTCTGCCGCGCCTCCCTCGCCGAGCACCTCGACGCCGGGAACGTCATGGACGTCACCCGCTCGGGCTTCGCGTTCTTCGAGGAGCTGTTCGACCGGGTGTACCCGTTCGCCAAGTACGACCAGCTCTTCGTCCCGGAGTTCAACGCCGGCGCCATGGAGAACGCCGGCGCGGTGACGATCACCGAGCAGTACGTCTTCCGCTCCAAGGTTCCCGAGGCCGCGATCGAGCGCCGCGCGCTGACGATCCTGCATGAGCTCGCGCACATGTGGTTCGGCGACCTCGTGACGATGCGCTGGTGGGACGACCTGTGGCTCAACGAGTCGTTCGCCGAGTACGCGAGCACCCGGTGCCAGGCCGAGGCGACCCGCTGGACGACGGCCTGGACGACGTTCTGCAGCGCCGAGAAGTCGTGGGCGTACCGGCAGGACCAGCTCGCCTCGACGCACCCGATCGTCGCCGACATCCGCGACCTCGCGGACGTCGAGGTGAACTTCGACGGGATCACGTACGCCAAGGGCGCCTCGGTCCTCAAGCAGCTCGTCCACTGGGTCGGGACCGACGCCTTCGACGAGGGCCTTCGCCGCTACTTCCGCGCCCACGAGTGGGGCAACACGACGCTCGCCGACCTGCTCGCGCAGCTCGAGGCGACGAGCGGACGCGACCTCGACGCGTGGGCCCGGGAGTGGCTGCAGACGGCGGGCGTCGTGACGCTGCGCCCGCACGTGGAGGTCGACGCGGACGGCGTCGTCACCGCGGTGACCATCGGGCAGGAGGCGCCCGCCGAGCATCCGGCGCTGCGCTCGCACCGGCTCGCCATCGGGGCCTACGACGTCGTCGACGGTCGGCTGCGCCGCACGCGCCGCGTCGAGCTGGACGTCGCCGGCGCCGCGACGCCGGTTCCCGAGCTCGTCGGCTCCGCCCGCCCGGACCTGCTCCTGGTCAACGACGACGACCTCGCCTACGCGAAGATCCGGCTCGACGGCCGCTCGCTCGAGACCGCGGTCGGCCACCTCGCCGACTTCGAGGAGTCGCTGCCGCGCACGCTCGTCTGGGGCGCCGCGTGGGACATGACGCGGGACGCCGAGACGGGGCCGCGCGAGTTCGTCGACCTCGTGCTCGGCAACATCGACTCGGTCGACGACCCGAGCGTCGCGCAGACCCTGCTGCGCCAGCTGGCGTCGACGCTGCTCTTCTACGTGGCGCCCGAGAACCGTCGGGAGACGACGGCGTCGGCCGCCGACCGGCTGCTCGCCCTCCTCGAGGGCGCGCGCGCCGGCGGGGACGCGCAGCTGCTCTACGCGCGGTCGTTCGCCGCGCACGCGACGACGGCCGGGCAGCTGGCCCGGCTGCGGGGCCTGCTCGACGGCTCGGCACCGGTCCCGGGTCTGGCCGTCGACACGGACATGCGCTGGACGCTGCTCACCGCGCTCGTCGCCGGCGGCGTCCTGGACGAGCAGGACGTCGTCCTCGAGCTCGACCGGGACGACACCGCGAGCGGCCGGGTCCACGCGGCCGCCGCCCGGGCCGCCGTCCCGACCCCGGCGGCGAAGGCCGAGGCGTGGCAGCTCGTCGTCGAGACCGGTGACCTGCCGAACGCCGTCCAGGCCGCCGTCATCGGCGGCTTCGGCCGGGCCGCCGACACCACCCTCCTCGAGCCGTACGTCGGGCCGTACTTCGACACTCTGGAGCGGGTGTGGAAGGAGCGCACGAGCGAGATGGCCACCCAGATCGTCGTCGGGCTGTACCCGACGGTGCTGGCCGGCCCGGACCTGCTGCGCCGCACCGAGGAGTGGCTCGCCGTCCCGGACCGGGAGCCGTCGCTGCGCCGGCTCGTCGTCGAGTCCCGGGACGGCGTCGCCCGCGCCCTGGCCGCCCACGAACGGGACCGCGCCGCGCGCTGAGCGGGCAGCCGCGGTGCAGCCGCACCGGCCTCGAGCCCGTCCGCGAGCCGGTCCACCGGGTCAGCCGCGCAGGTGCACGGTGCGTGCCAGCGAGGCGGCGCGGACCGACGTCATGACGTCCTCGAGCAGCACCGGCCGGCCGACGCCGACCGCGAGCGGCAGGCGCCAGTTCGGGTACGCGTCGTTCGTTCCGGGCTGGTTCATCGCACGGCGGTCGCCGACGGCGTCCGCGAGCGCCACGCCGAGGAGCCTGGCAGGCGTCCACGTGATGAACCGGTGCAGCGCCTCGACCCGTTCGCGCTCGGTGGCGCGGTCCGACAGCAGCCCGAGCTTGGAGAGCTGGCGCAGGACCGCGAGCCGGTCGGCCTCGTCGACGGCGACCTCCTCCTCGATCGACCGGGTCAGCAGGCCCAGCCGCTGGCGCAGCTCGATGTGCTCGCCCGCGAGGTAGCCGGCCGTCGGCGGCAGGTCGTGCGTCGTCACCGTGCCCAGGCACAGCTCGCGCCAGGCCTGCGGTGCGAGCGGCCGCCCGGCGTGGTCCTTCTCGAACCACAGGATCGACGTCCCGAGCAGCCCGCGTTCGCGCAGGTAGTCCCGCGCCCACGGCTCCACCGTGCCGAGGTCCTCGCCGACGACGACCGCGCGGGCGCGGTACGCCTCGAGCGCAAGGATCCCCACGAGCGCCTCGTGGTCGTAGCGCACGTAGGTGCCGGCGTCCGGCCGGGCACCGCGCGGGACCCACCAGAGCCGGAACAGCCCGATGATGTGGTCGACCCGCAGACCGCCGGCGTGCCGCAGGATCGTCCGCAGCATGTCGCGGTACGGCGCGTAGCCGAGGTCCGCGAGCCGGTCCGGCCGCCACGGCGGCTGGCTCCAGTCCTGACCCTGCTGGTTGAAGGCGTCCGGCGGCGCGCCGACGGTGACGTCGGTCGCGAGCACGTCGGACAGCGCCCAGGTGTCCGCGCCGTCCGGGTGCACGCCGACCGCGAGGTCGTGCATGACGCCGATCGGCATCCCGGCCGCCTTCGCGGTGCGCTGGGCGTTCGCGAGCTGCTCGTCGAGGCACCACTGCAGCCACATGTGGAACTCGACGCGGTCGGCGAGCTCCTCGCGGATCTGGGCGACCGACTGCGACCGCGGGTCACGGGCGTGCGACGGCCAGCCTGCGGCCGGCAGCCCGTAGCGCTCGGCGAGCGCGCACCAGGTCGCGTAGTCGACGAGGCCCTGGCCCTCGCGGACGCAGAACGCCTCGAACGCGCGCTGCCGGGCGGCGGAGCGCGGCTGCGCGAAGACGGTCTCGAGGGCCGAGCGCTTGGCCTCCCAGACCCGGTCGCGGTCGAGCTCGCCCGGGTCGTCGTTGAAGGCCCACATCTCCTCGGCCTGCCACTCGACGATCGCGCGGTCGGTCGCCGGCATGTAGGCCACCTCGCGGACGTCCTCGACCCGCAGGTACAGCGGGTTGGCGAAGCGGCGGGTCGTCGGCAGGTACGGCGACGGCTCCATCGGCGGGACCGGCTCGGCCGCGTGCAGCGGGTTCACCAGGACGAACCCGGCGCCGTGCTCGCGCCCGCTCCAGTCGGCGATCTCGGCGAGGTCGGCGAGGTCGCCCATCCCCCACGACTGCCGCGAGCGCACCGAGTAGAGCTGCGTCATGAAGCCCCATGCGCGCTGCTCGGCGACCTCCGCCGGCAGCTCGAGCCGGGCCGGGGTGACGACGAGCGGGCACGCGGACAGCCCGCCGGCGTGCCGCGCGTAGACGGTGTGCCAGCCGAGCGGCAGGTCGGCGGGCACGAGGAAGCTCGCCTCGCCGACGAGCCGGCCTGTCACGACGCGCGGCTCGACCCAGCGGTCCTCCTGCGCGAGCGGACGGCGGTCGCCGTCCTCGAGCTCGACCCACACCTCGACGGCCTGGCCGTGGTCGACGTGGACCGGCAGCCGCGGGGTCTGGCCGGCCTGGGTGACGACGACGTTCGGCAGCGTCCGGCGCCACGGCCGGTCGCGGGCCTCGCCGAGCGCGAAGGTGATCTCGTCCTCCGAGCTCGCGACGACGCCCAACGCGTCGAGGACAGCGAGGATCGAGCTGCGCGGCACGACGGTGTGCCGGCCCTGCCAGTCCCAGAACTCCGTCGCGACGCCGTAGACGTGCGCGAGCTCGACGAGGTGCGTCGTCAGCTCCTCACCGTGCTGGTCGACCGCAGGTTCGGCTGCGGGTACCGGTGACGGCTCGGGGGCGGCCGCAGGCTCGGGGGCGGCCGCAGGCTCGGGGGCGGGGGCCGACTCGAGGGCGGCGGCCGGTTCGGGGGCGGCGGCCGGTTCGGGCGCCGCAGCAGGGCCCGAGGCGAACGCCGGCTCGGGGGCAGGGGCCGGCTTGCGCTTGGGCCTGGCCTTGGGCCGTGCGACCGCCGGCTCGGCCTCCGCGCGGACCTCGGGCTGGACCCCGGGCTGGACCTCGGGCTGGACCTCGGGCCGGACCTTCGTCGCGCGCCCCGGCCCGGCGCCGGCCTCGGTCTCGGCGCGCGGACCCCACCAGGCACCGGCCTCCTCGACCGCGTGGGCCGCGTCGGCGTCGGCGGCGTCGGCGGCCGCAGGGGCGTCGGTCGTACGGGGCTTGTCGGTCACGGGCTCGGCTTCCATCGGCGGATCGGTCGGACGTCGTGCGCGGGGACCGGGACGTCGGCGCGCGCCGTCCGGAAGTCCCCCGCCGGCGCCGTCGGGCCCCGCGTGAATCCTGCCAGACCCGCCGGGGCACGCAGGCGCGCCGACCGAAGGTCACCCGCAGGTGAGCGGGAGGCACGCACCGCACACGCGCGCCCGCCGCTCCTCAGCGGCCGCCGGCGGCCCGCCGGGCGGCTGCTCGCCGCCGTACCGAGCCACCGGAGACCGCCTAGTCTGCGTCCATGCCGGACATCCCCGCGTACCCGTCGGCCGAGCGGCTGGACCTCGTCGACGACCTGCACGGTCACTCGGTCGCCGACCCGTACCGCTGGCTCGAGGACGCCCAGGACCCCTCGACCCAGGTGTGGGCCACCGCGCAGGACGACCTCTTCGCCGCCCAGGCCATCGGCTGGCCCGGCCGCGACACCGTCGCCCGGCGGCTGCGCGACCTGCTCGGCGCGGGCGTCGTCGGGGTGCCGATCTGGCGCGGCGAGCGCTGCTTCTTCGTGCGCCGCGAGGGCCACCAGGAGCACGGCGTCCTCGTGACGACGACGCCCGGCGCGGACGGCGGCCGGCACGAGCAGGTCCTCGTCGACCCGATGACCCTCGACCCGACGGGCCTGACGACGCTCGACGCGTGGCAGCCGAACCTCGACGGCCGCCTCCTGGCCTACCAGGTGTCCGAGGGCGGTACCGAGGAGAGCGTGCTGCGGGTCGTCGACGTCGTCACCGGCGCCGTCGTCGACGGTCCTCTCGACCGCGCGCGCTACTCCCCCGTCGCGTGGCTGCCCGGTGGCGAGGCGTTCTACTACGTGCGACGCCTCGACCCCGCCGGCCTGCCCGAGGAGGAGCGGCAGTACCACCGCCGGGTCTGGCTGCACCGGGTCGGCACGGACCCCGCGGGGGACGTCGAGATCTTCGGCGCGGGCCAGGACCTGCGCAGCTACTACGGCGTGTCCGTGTCGCGCGACGGGCGCTGGCTGACGGTCTCGGCGGCGACCGGGACGGCGCCGCGCAACGACGTCTGGATCGCCGCCCTCACGGCGGACGTGGCGGCCGGTCCGGCCGGGACGTCGGCCACCCCCGTCGTCCCGGACCCGGCACGGGCCGCGGCACCGGACCTGCGCCCCGTCTGCGTCGGCCTGGACGCCCGGGTGGGTCTGTGGGTCGGCCGCGACGGCCGGCTCTACGTGGCGACCGACCTGGACGCCCCGCGCGGCCGGCTCGCCGTGACGACCCCGCAGGACCCCGGGCCGCAGACCTGGGTCGACCTGCTGGCCCAGGACGACGAGGCCGTCCTGGAGGACTTCGGCGTCCTGGACGGCCCCGCGCTCGCCGACCGGCCGCTGCTCGTCGCCGCCTGGACGCGGCATGCCGTCAGCGAG
>DAIOGQ010000062.1:0-15911 GCA_036745175.1 Kineosporiaceae bacterium | reverse complement strand
GGGTGGTTGTGGCTCTCGACCTTGAAGGTCACCGCCCAGCCGTCGCCGATGTCGACGACGCCGGCGTTCTCGCCGATGCCGACGAGGAGCCTGGACCGCATCGCGTCGGTCGTCTTGTCGCCGAACTGGCGCAGATGCACCTTGCTCGACTTGTAGGAGCAGTGCTCGCTCCACATGACCGAGTACATGGCGAGCTCGGACGACGTCGGGCGGCGGCCGAGGATCTCCCGGATCCGGGCGTACTCGTCGTCCTCCAGCCCCAGGTCGCGGTAAGGCTGGACGACGCCCGGGGAGGTCGACGCGGCGTCGACCGTGTCGACGGACGGCGAGGCGGGGACGGTGGTCACGGTCGGCGTCTCGGCGCTGGTCACGGTCTCCGGTCCAGGGTGCGCATCGTGGGGACGGCGCCCACGCTACCGCGGCGTCACGGCGGACCGCCGTCCGAGCGTGTTCGGCGCGACCGGCCTGCCAGGAGGCGCTCACGCACCGGTGAAGGCCGAGCGTGCCCGGGCGGCCCGCAGCGTGAGGTAGTCGCGCTCGGGACCGTTCGTCGTCCGCCGCGCCGCGCGCGCGTAGTGCTCGGCGGCCGCCGCGCAGTCACCCGCCAGGTCGAGCAGGTGCGCCCGGACGGCGTCGAGCCGGTGGCTGCCTGCAAGCTGACCCTCGAGCGCGTCGAGCGCGGCAAGGCCCGCGGCGGGACCCTGGACCATCGCGAGCGCGACCGCGCGGTTGAGCGAGACCATCGGGTTGCCCGTCATCCGTTCGAGGAGCCGTAGAGCGCCAGGACCTGCGGCCAGTCGGTCCGGGCCGTCGAGGGCGCCTCGTCGTGGAGCGCGGCGACCGCCGCCTGGAGCTGGTACTCCCCCGCCGGGCCGAGCGACATGGCCGGGGTGGCGAGGGCGACCCCCTCGTCGACGAGTGCGCGGTCCCACAGCGAACGGTCCTGCTCGCCGAGAGGCACGAGCTGCCCGGCCGGTCCGGTCCGGGCCGGACGCCGCGCGTCGGTGAGGAGCATGAGCGCGAGAAGGCCTGTCACGTCGCCGTTCCCGGGGAGCATCCGGTGCAGCTGTCGGGCGAGCCGGATCGCCTCCGCGGACAGCTCGACCCGATGGAGCGCGTCGCCGTCGCTGCTCATGTACCCCTCGTTGAAGACGAGGTAGAGCACGTGGAGAACGAGCCTGAGCCGGGCGGGCAGCTCGTCCGGGCCAGCCATGGCGAACGGCTCCGCGGCGAGGCGGATGCGGTGCTTGGCGCGGCTGATCCGTTGCGCCATCGTCGGTTCGGGCACGAGGAACGCCGCCGCGATCTGCGCCGTCGACAGCCCGCCGACCGCGCGCAGGGTCAGCGCGACCGCCGAGGCCGCCGTCAGGCTCGGGTGGCAGCACAGCAGGAGCAGCACGAGCGTGTCCTCGTCGGGCACCTCCCCGGCCGGCGGGTGGACGACGGCCGCCCGCTCCTCGCGTCGGCGGCGGGCGGACTCGGCGCGGTACTGGTCGACGAGCCGCCGCTGGGCGACCCGGGTCAGCCAGGCCCGCGGGTCCTGCGGGACCTCGAGCGGCCACGCCGTGACGGCCGCGAGCAGCGCCTCCTGGACGGCGCACCTCGATCGGCTGCTGGATCGGCACGCCGTCCGGACCGGGTGCGGCCGACGCCCTCGCGGCGATCGCGAGCGCCCGGTCGAGGGACTCGACGTCGACCGTCCGGTAGCCGGCGAGGAACTCCTTGACCTCGAGGAAGGGGCCGTCGGTGACGACGGGCGCGTTGACGCCGTCCGCCGTGACGACCTTGACGAGGTCGGGGCCGGCCAGGCCCTGGGCGTCGACGAGCTCACCGGAGGCGACGAGCTCGGCATTGAGGTCCTGCTGGAACCGGATGTGCGCCGCGACGTCCGTCGGGTCCCACTCGTCCATCGGCACGTCGCACCCGGCGCCGCCCTCGTACTTCTGCAGCAGCATGAACTTCGTCATGGTCTTCTCCTCGTCGCTCCGGCGGCGCCCCTGCGGCGCCGTCACCAGGAGGTCGGAACCACGGCGCCGTCCTCGACACCCCTGGGCATACCGGTCGCAGCGGTACCGGGAAGCTGCGGTGCCGGGATGCCGTCAGGCCGACAGGACCGCACCGAGCGCGGACGTGAAGAACCGCAGCCCGTCGGTGCCGTCGTAGCCGCCGGCGGCGTCACGGTCGGTACCGAAGAGCGGCTCGACGGCGTGCTCCGGGTGGGGCATGAGTCCGACGACGGTGCCGCTCGCGTTGGAGATCCCCGCGATGTGACGGTAGGACCCGTTCGGGTTGTCACCGAGGTAGCGCGCGACGACCCGGCCGCCGCCCTCGAGCCGGTCGAGCGTCGCGTCGTCCGCGACGTAGCCGCCCTCGCCGTTCTTCAGCGGGACGACGATCTCCTCGCCGTCGGCGTACCCGCTCGTCCACACCGTCGACGTCCGCTCGACCCGTAGCCGCTGGTCGCGGCAGACGAACTTGCGGTGGTCGTTGCGGATCAGCGCGCCGGGCAGCAGGTGGGACTCGCAGAGCACCTGGAACCCGTTGCAGATACCGAGCACCGGCAGTCCCGGCGCGGTCTGCTCGGGCGGGCCGGCGAGCCGGACGACCTCGCTCATCACCGGGGAGAACCGCGCGATCGCCCCGCAGCGCAGGTAGTCGCCGTAGGAGAAGCCGCCCGGCAGGACGACGGCGTCCACCCCGCGCAGGTCGGCGTCCCCGTGCCAGAGGGCCACGGCCTCACCGCCGGCGAGACGGACGGCGCGTGCGGCGTCCACGTCGTCGAGCGACCCGGGAAAGGTGACGATGCCGATCCTCACCCGACCACCCTAGCCGGGGTCCGCGAGACGACCCGGACGCCCGTCAGCTGAGCACGTCACCCCAACGGGGATTCGGCGGTCACCGTCCGTGATGCCGAGGAGGTGGCGGTGCCGCCGAGCGGCTGACGCGTCCGGCGCGGCCGTGGCGACGTCAACTTCGTGGCCCGGTGTGCCGATCCATCTCTCCAGGAGCACGACCCCGGAGGGACCCGCCATGACCACGCCCGTCCAGCACCGACCGCGAGGCAGGCGCCGCGGGCGCCGCCCCGAGGGCGGCCGTCGTCGGACGACCGTCATCGCGCTCCCGCTGGCCCTCGTCGCGAGCAGCGCGCTCGTCTACCAGGCGTCGAACGCGGCCTTCACGGCGTCGACGTCCAACGGCTCGAACACATGGTCGTCCGGGACGGTGCTGCTCGCCGACGACGACAGCAGCTCGGTCATGTTCCAGGCCACGAACATCAAGCCCGGCTCCACCGGGATCAAGTGCATCAACGTCACCTACTCCGGCACGCTCGCCGGTCAGGTCCGGCTCTACGTGACGTCGCCGTCCGGCACGCTGGGTCAGTACCTGGACCTGGCGATCGAGGAGGGCACCGGCGCCGCCGGTGGCGCGAGCCTGTCGTGCTCGGGGTTCAGCGCCGGCTCCACGATCACCGCGGGCGTCGAGACGCTCGCGACCTTCGCGACGGCGCACACCGACTTCGCGAGCGGCGTCTCGGCCTGGGCGCCGACGGGGGTCTCGAGCGAGGCCAGGAGCTACCGCGTGACGTACACGCTCCAGGACGACAACGCCGCGCAGAACAAGAGCGCCGCGGCGACGTTCACGTGGGAAGCCCGCAACACCTGACCGGGCCCGGGGCCGTGACCGACGTCCTGCCGACGGTCCGCGACCGGGTCGAGCCGGTCGCGCTGACCGCCGCGGTCGCGTGGCTGTTCGTGCTCGCCTGCCTCGCGGTGTGGTCCCTCGGGCCGGTCGCGGTCGGGTGGCGTCCCGCGGTCGTCGTGACCGGCTCGATGGAGCCGACGATCTCGCCCGGCGACGTCGTCGTCGTCGACCCCGACGTCGGCCAGCCCCGGGCGGGCCAGATCGTCCTCGTCCGCGACCCCTCCATGCCGTCCGGCCGGGTCGCCCACCGGGTCGTCGTCGTCAAGGGCAACGGCAACCTCGTGACGAAGGGCGACGCGAACCCCACCGCCGACGTCGGCGAACGACGCTCCGAGGACGTCGTCGGCAGCGTCCGGCTCGTCGTCCCCGGTGCCGGCCGGCTCGCCATGCTCCGCCACGGTCCCAGCCGCGGGGACCTCGCCTGGGCCGTCGTGGCCGTCGCCGCCTGCCTGACGCTGGGCCTGGGCCGGCGCCCCTGAGGCACCGCTTCGGGCCGGGGAGCCCACCGAGGAGCCGCTCAGCCGTCCG
The DNA here is from genome assembly GCA_036745175.1 of Kineosporiaceae bacterium. Classification (GTDB taxonomy): domain Bacteria; phylum Actinomycetota; class Actinomycetes; order Actinomycetales; family Kineosporiaceae; genus R-H-3. Next base: position 11,681 of record DAIOGQ010000062.1, on the reverse strand, counting down.
AGGACGAGGCCCGGCTGCGCAGGTCCCGCCGACGCGGGGTCGGCACCGGGTCGGCGTCGGCGGCGCCCCGGGCCGGAGCGGTCGCGTCGGCCGGTGTGACGTGCTCGCCGGCGACGACGACCCGGTCCCGGCCGGTGTTCTTGGCGGCGATGAGCGCCGCGTCGCTCGCGCGGACGAGTGCATCGGTCCCGTGGGCGTGGTCCGGGACGGCGGCCACCCCGAAGCTCGCGCTGATCCGCACCGGCGTGTCCGCGCCGTGCAGGGCGAGCCGGCAGGCCTCGGCGAGCGCGGCCGCGCCGACGACGTCGGTACCCGGGACGAGGACGGCGAACTCCTCGCCGCCGTAGCGGGCCGTGGCCGCCGCGGCGCCGGCCGCGTGCCGTGCGAGCAGTCCCGCGACGACCTGGAGGACCTCGTCGCCCACCTGGTGCCCGTAGCGGTCGTTGACCGACTTGAAGTGGTCGACGTCGACGAGGACGAGCGCGAAGGGCGTGCGGGCGCGCTCCCAGTCGGCGAACATCCGGGCGAGCAGGGTGTCGAATGTCCGTCGGTTCGCCAGGCCGGTCAGCCCGTCGGTGGCCGCCCGTCGCTCGGCGGCCGTGAGCAGCTCGGCGCGGGACCAGGCGAGCGAGGCGGTCGCGGCCGCCTGGAGCGCGGCCTCGATGACGCGCCGCTCCGCGCGGTCGCTGCGACGGCCGAGGACGACGACGAGCGACGTCCGCCCGGTCGGCGTGTCGGTCAGGTCGAGGACGACGAGGCGCCGTGCCTCGGGCAGCAGCGCGGCGAGCCACGGGTCCCGCTCCGGGTCGAGGCGCAGGGCCAGCGCGCTGCCGTCCTCGCGACGGGGCAGGGCGAGCAACGCCGAGCCGGAGGTCCCGGGGTCGGGCGAGCCACCCGGACCGGCGCCGACCGTGCCGCGGTCGGCGACGAGCGTGAGCCGGTGGCCGAGCTGGCGGACGACGACCGCCCGCTCCGCCCCGAGCTCGGTGACGGTGAAGTCCGCGACGTGCCCCGCGACCTCCTCGGGCCGGCTGTCCAGGTGCAGCTGGGCCGCGAAGCGCGCGAGCGCCTCGGCGTCGTACCGGCGCCGGCGCAGCTCGCGCTCGTTCGTCGCGGCCGCGACGGCGGTCGTCACGACGACGAGCCAGAGCATGACGAGGTCGGCGAGCAGCTCGGTCTCGCCGTCGAGCGCGCCGACCCGGTTCACCGGGGCCGGGAAGAGCCCCGACTCCTGTCCGCGCAGGGTCACCAGGAGGAGCACGGACTGCCAGACGGCGAGCTTGAGACCGGTCCGGAAGGAGCCGAGCAGGAAGACCGCGACGAGCAGGGCGGTCAGCGCGACGTCCGTCCCGAGCCCGTGGTGGAGCAGCTCGCGCTGGTACTGCACGTAGACGCCGTCGACGAGGAGCGAGACCCCGAAGCAGCGCACGGCGACGGTCCGGCTCGGCAACCACACCGTCGCGCCGAGCAGACCGGTGACGGCAAGGTAGACCCCGCCCGCGACGAGCGGGCCGCGCCACGACAGCGCCGGGTCGAGCGCGCCGAGCCCGAGCAGCGCGGCCACGAGGAGCAGCCGGAAGCCGAGCATCGCGACGACACGCGCGGACAGCGGGACGACCTCGACGCCGCGGCCGGCCGCCGCCGCGCGGGCGGCGAGGCCCGGTGCGCCGCTCAGCCCCGCCACGACCCACCGCCGGGGACGAGCACGTCGGGGAAGAGCTCCTCGGCCTCGCGCCGGGTGACCGCACCCGCGAGCTTCGGGTCGCGGCGGTCGATGAGGTCCTGGACGGCGAGGAACAGGACGGCGACGGCGATCGCCATCAGCGGGTACTGCGGCGCGGTGACGATGGCGACGACCGCCGTCGCCGCGCGCCGGGCGACCTCCTGGATCGCCCGGAGACGGCCGCCGATCCGCAGGTCCGGCTCCTCGTCGCCACCGGACGGGGCCACGGCCGCCGTCGTGGACGTCGTTGTCGTCGTCCGGGGCCCGGTCGGGCGGTGCGTGGAGGCGCTCGTCGCCCCGTCGGTCCGGGCGACCGGGGGCGTCAGCGTCGGCCCGTCCGTCGGCCCGTCCGTCGGCCCGTCCGTCGGCTCGGGGGCGGGCGACGGTGGCGGCGGCTCGACGGCGTCGCGGACGAGCCGCCACGACAGGTCTCCGTGCGCGGTGAGGCCCTGCTGCGACAGGCCGGGGTCGACGACCACGGTCACCCGGAAGCTGCGGACCGGGTCGCGCTCCGGCTGCCAGCCGGTCGGGATGCCGCCACCGGCCGACGCGGCGCCGAGCCCGCGCAGGGTGCCGGTCCACAGCGTCGTCCCGGTGAAGCCCGAGCAGTCGCCGAACCGGCCGCCGTCGCCGGCCGCCAGGGTCACCGTCATGTGGTCGGCGAGCGCCCCGCTGACGCCGGTGGCGGCGAAGGTGACGACGTCGCCCGCTCGCGCGGAGTCGGCGCCGACCCGGACGCAGGCCGCCACGGGCCGGCCGGGCGCGAGCCGGTCGGCGGCGGTGAACATCGCCGTCCCGCCGTCGTCGTCGAACAGGCCCACCCCGGCCTCGGCCGGGGCGGCGAAGGCCGCCGGGGAGGCGAAGGCCCAGGCGAACCCGACGAGGAGGACGAGGCATGCCACGAGCAGTGCCGGTCGACCGGCGCCCGCGGAGCGACCCCGGCCGGGCACGCCGGTGCGGCGGGCGGTGCTCTGCACCCGGGTGCTATCGGCAGGACCGGGCCCGTCCTTGACCGCGCGAACGGCCCGTGACCTGCACGGACGCCGTCCCGCGGGGGAGTCGGCGGGGGTGCCGGATCAGTCCGCCGCGGCGACCCGGACGACGTCCTCGATGACCGGGTTGGACAGCAGGGTCTCGGCCGCGGCGCGGGCCCGTGCGAGCACGTCCTGGGTCACCTCGCCGTCGACCTCGAGCTCGAACCGCTTGCCCTGGCGGGCGGCGGCGAACTCCGAGAACCCGAGGCGGGCCAGCGCGCCGGCGACGGCCTTGCCCTGCGGGTCGAGGATCTCCGGCTTCGGCATGACGTCGACGACGACTCGTCCCATGGTCTCTGGGCTCCTGGCGGGTCGGTGAGACGGGGACCGTCGACCGCGGACCGGCGGCGGCGACGGGGTCGCCAGCCTAGCGGCGTCGTGCTTGGCTACCTGCATGCGCGTCACGCACCTGGGCCACTCGTGCCTGCTCGTGGAGTCCTCGGGGGTCCGCGTCCTGCTCGACCCGGGGACGTTCAGCCACGGGTTCGAGGAGCTGACCGGCCTGGCCGCCGTGCTCGTCACGCACCAGCACGTCGACCACCTCGACGTCGAGCGGCTGCCCCAGCTCCTCGAGGCGAACGACGGCGCGCGCGTCGTCGTCGAGCCGGAGACCGCGGCGGAGCTCGGCCGGGCGGGGATCGAGGCCCAGGCCCTGCATCCCGGTGAGGAGCTCGTCCTCGCCGGGCTGAACGTCAGCGCGGTCGGCGGCCGGCACGCTCTCGTCCACGACGACGTCCCGCGGGTCGGCAACGTCGGCTACGTGCTCGCCGAGGAGTCCGGGCCGCGGCTGTTCCACCCGGGCGATGCGATCGACACCGCACCCGAGGCGGTCGACGTGCTCGCGCTCCCGCTTTCGGCGCCGTGGGCGGCGCTCAAGGAGACCGTCGAGTTCCTGCGTGCCGTCTCGCCGCGCGCCTGGTTCCCGATCCACGACGGGCTGCTGTCCCCGGCCGGCCGCAGCCTCTACCTGCGGGTCGGCGGCAGCCTCGGGCCGGACGGCGCCGAGCAGCTCGACCTCGCGGGCGCGGGTGCACAGCCGTTCTGAGTCCTGCTTCCGAGTCCTGTGCCGCGTGGTCGCTCGACCCGTTCCGCGGCCGCCGCTCGGGGCACCGACCGACAACCGGTGCGGACCGGCTCAGACGAACGCGCGGCCCGTGAGGCGCTCGTACGCCTCGACGTAGCGAGCGCGGGTGCGCTCGACCACGTCGTCCGGCAGCGGGGGCGGCGGGGTGTCGCCCCCGCGGTCCCAGCCGGACGCCGCGGACGTCAGCCAGTCGCGGACGAACTGCTTGTCGAAGCTGGGCTGCGCGCCGCCCGGCCGCCACCGGTCCGCCGGCCAGAACCGCGACGAGTCCGGCGTGAGCACCTCGTCGCCGAGTACGACACCCTGCCCGAGCCGCTCGCGGCCGAACTCGAGCTTCGTGTCGGCCAGCACGATGCCCCGCTCCCGGGCGAGTCCCTCCGCGCGCCGGTACACGGCCAGCGTGAGGTCGCGCAGCAGCGCGGCGTCGTCCGGGCCGACCGTGGCCTCGACGCGGTCGAACGTGACGTTCTCGTCGTGCGCCCCGGGCTCGGCCTTCGTCGCCGGGGTGAAGATCGGTTCCGGCAGCCGGGACCCGTCCTCGAGGCCCGGCGGCAGCCGGATACCGCAGACGGCCCCCGCCGCCCGGTACTCGGCCAGGCCCGAGCCCGCGAGGTAGCCGCGCGCCACGCACTCGACGGGGAACATCTCGAGCCGCCGGCACACCATGGCCCGGCCGTCGACCGGCGCCGGGACGTCGAGGCTCACGACGTGGTTCGGCACCAGGTCGGCGAGCCGCTCGAACCACCACAGCGACAGGGCGGTGAGGATCCGGCCCTTGTCCGGCACCGGGGTCGACAGGACGTGGTCGTACGCCGAGATCCGGTCGCTCGCGACGACGAGGACGAGGTCGGACGACGACCCGGCCGGTGCGCCGTCCGGGCCGGCCGGACCGTCCGGGACGTACAGCTCGCGCACCTTGCCGGAGTACACTCGTCGCCAGCCCGGGATCTCCTGCAGCGCAACGGGTCCGGCGGTCGGGATGTCCGACGTCACGCCGACCCGGCCACGGTCGCCGGCATCCGTTGCGCGCCCGCGGCCGCGGCGGCGATGTCGGTGCGGTGCTGCGACCCGGCGAGCCCGATCAGGCCGACCGCAGCGTAGGCGACGCGCCGCGCGGCGGCGAGGTCGGCGCCGCGGCCGACCACCGACAGCACCCGGCCGCCCGACGAGACGACCCGTCCGGTGTCGTCCAGCTGGGTCCCGGCGTGCAGGACCCAGGCGTCCGGGACCGCCTCAGCGGCCGCGAGGCCGCCGATCGGCTCTCCCGTGCGCGGCGACTGCGGGTACCCGGCGGCCGCCACGACGACGGTGACGGCAGCCTCGTCCCGCCAGCGCAGCGGCGGCAGCCCCTCGAGGGAACCGGTCGCCGCGGCATGCAGGACGCCACCGAGCGGCGTCGCGAGCCGGGCCAGGACGACCTGCGTCTCCGGGTCGCCGAAGCGGGCGTTGAACTCGATGACCCGTACACCGCGGCTCGTCAGCGCGAGACCGCAGTAGAGCAGCCCGCTGAACGGGATTCCGCGGCGGGAGAGCTCGTCGACGGTGGGCTGCGCGACCCGGTCGACGACGGTCGCGGCGAGGTCGGCCGGGGCCCAGGGCAGCGGCGAGTACGCGCCCATGCCGCCGGTGTTCGGGCCGCTGTCGCCGTCCCCGACCCGTTTGAAGTCCTGCGCCGGCGCGAGCGGGACGACGGTCGTGCCGTCGGTGACGCAGAAGAGCGACACCTCGGGCCCGTCGAGGAACTCCTCGACGACCACCCGGCCGCCGGGGCGGGCCAGGCAGGCCGCGGCGTGCTCGAGCGCGGCCGGGCGGTCGTCGGTGACGACGACGCCCTTGCCGGCCGCGAGCCCGTCGTCCTTGACGACGTACGGGGCGCCGAACGCGTCGAGCGCCTCGGCGACCTCGTCGAGCGTCTCGCACAGATGGGCCATCGCCGTCGGGACGCCTGCCGCGGCCATGACCTCCTTGGCGAAGGCCTTGCTCCCCTCCAGGTGCGCGGCGTGCGCGGAGGGTCCGAAGCACGCGATCCCCTCGGCCCGCACGGCGTCCGCGACCCCGGCGACGAGCGGCGCCTCGGGACCGACGACGACCAGGTCGGCGCAGACCTCGACCGCCAGCGCCGCGACGGCGGCCGGGTCGACGGCGTCGACCGGACGGCAGTCGGCGATCGCGGCGATCCCCGGGTTGCCCGGGGCGGCGACGAGCACCTGCACGGCGGGGTCCGCGGCGAGCGAGCGGACGAGGGCGTGCTCGCGCGCGCCGGAGCCGATGACGAGAACCTTCACGGGCCTCAACCCTACGGGCTCGGGCGGTGCTGCCGGGTCACGCCGTCCCGGGTCGGGTCACGCCGGCCCGGATCCGGTCATCGGGGCGACCCCGAGGTGCGCCTCGAGCCGCTGCAGGTCGATGACGGCCGCCGGCGCCGACGCTCCGACCATCTCCGACAGCCCGGCGAGGAAGCCCGCCGGCTCGGCTGTCAGCATCAGATGCACCCGGGTGTGCTGAGAGCCCGCCTCGGCGAGCCGCAGCTCGCCGTCGAACTTCGGTGCGCCGAGCGCGTGCCAGGCGATCCGGTGCTCGCCCGGACGACGGCCCACGGCGATGTCGACGTCCCGGACCCGGTTGGCGCCGTCCTTGACGGTGAAGACGAACCTGTCGTGCCCGGTGCGGCGCACCGCCTCGACCCCCATCAGGAACTGCGGCCAGTCCTCGACGCGCGCGAGCCGCTCGTAGACCCGCGCGAGCGGCAGCTTCACCACGCTCGATGCTTCCTGGTGCGTCATTGCCACCACCTCCCGGGGCGGACGGGCACCGCACGTCGTCGGTGCACCACCGGCCCCATCACGCTAACCCTGCGGTCGGCTCCCGGCTGGGGGACGATCGTCGTGTGACCCTCCAGGACGCCGTGACGACGCGGGCCCGGTCGTCCCTGCGCCTGCGCGCACGGCTCGGCCGGCGGCGTCTTCGGCTCTCGTGGTGGGGTGCCGCACAGAGCGCGCTCGCGGCTGCGCTCGCCTGGGAGCTCGCCGTCCACGTGCTCGGCCACACCGGTCCGTTCTTCGCGGCCGTCGCTGCCATCGTCTGCCTCAGCACGACATATCTCAACCGTCTGCGACGGGTCGGTGAGATGGCGATCGGCGTGACGCTGGGGGTCGGCATCGGCGACGCCGTCGTCCGCGAGATCGGCCGCGGCGGCTGGCAGATCGGGGTCGTGGTGCTGATCGCGATGGTCGTGGCGCTCGTCCTGGACGGCGCGCCGCTCATCATCAACCAGGCGGCGCTGCAGGCGGTCTTCGTCACGGCGCTGCCGGCGCCGGCCGGCGGGTACGTCGCACGCTGGGAGGACGCCCTCGTCGGCGGCGCCGTCGCGCTCGCCGTGGCGTTCGCCCTGCCGTCCGACCCGAGGCCGGCGTTGCGGGAGGCGGCGCAGGAGGTCGTCCATCCCGTCGCGGGCGCGCTCCGGCAGGCGGCCGCGGCCGCCCGGATCGGCGACGTCGAACGCGCTGCCGACGCGCTGGAGCAGGCCCGGGGCACACAGCCGGCGATCGACCGCTGGCGGGACGCCGTCCGGGCGGCCGAGGAGATCAGCCGGTTGTCGCCGCTGCGGCGGCACGCACTGCGCGAGATCGTCGCCCACCGGCGCGGCCTGGCGCCCGTCGACCGGGCGGTCCGGAACGTGCGGGTCGCTCTGCGGCGGGCCACGGCCGCGTGCGAGGACGAGCAGATGCCGCGCGCGACCGTCGGGCCTGCCACGTCGCACCGGCTCCCGCCGTCCGTGGTGGACGTCCTCGACGTGCTCGCGTCGGTCTTCTACACGCTGCCCGGTGCGCTGCGGGACGACGGCGGCGAGGGCGGCCGGCGAGCTGCGGCGGCGCTCACCGAGCTCGCCGAACGGCTGCGACCGCAGGCGCTGCAGATGCCGACGATGAACGCGACCGTGATCGTCGCCCAGGTGCGCTCGACGGTCGTCGACCTGCTCCAGGTGCCCGGTGCACCCGAGGAGCAGGCTCGGGCTCTGCTCCCCAGTTGAGCTGTCCCCGAGACGCCGAGGGGGAGCTCGTGGAACGACGCCGGCGACGAGAGGGTGGGCCTCGGCCTACTGCGCCGCGCCCCGCGCCACGGCGTCGAGCAGTGACGGCGGCGGCAACGGCGTCCCTGCCTGGACCGCGTCCACCCACTCGTCGGTCGACGCGACGCTCGCGAAGGCGCTGCCGAGCCCGGCGAGGACCGCGGTGTGCAGCGTGGAGGCGCTCACCGGCTCGCCGCGGACGGCGAGCGGCAGGGTGCCCGTCGCGTCCTCGAGGACCTCGACCGTGAAGCCGCGGTGGGCTGCCTGCCGCGCGGTCGTGTCGACGCAGAGCTGGGTCATGTAGCCGACGACGGTCACGGTGTCGACGCCGTCCGCGCGCAGCCGGCCCTCGAGGTCGGTGCCCGTGAAGGACCCCGGGTACTGCTTGCGGACGAGGTGGTCGTGCGGCCGGTCCTCGACGAACGGCTGCAGCCGCCAGCCCTCGCTGCCCTCGGCGAAGACAGGCTCGCCCGGCGGGTCGGTGTGCTGGACGACGACGACCGGGACGCCTGCCGCGCGCGCGGCGTCCATCGCCCGCGCGATGTTGCGGGTGCTCGTGCCGAGCGGCGGGTGCGTGATCGGCAGCCCGGCGCCCGGGAAGACCCCGGGGTCGTACTCGCGCTGGACGTCGATGACGACGAGTGCGCGCCGACCCGCCGTCACAGGCTGTTCTCGACGGCGGTCAGCGCCTCGTCGAGGAGCGCGAGCCCGTAGCGGGCCTCCTCGTCGGTGATGTTGAGCGCCGGGACGACGTGGGTCCGGCTGCCGTTGACGAACGGCAGGAGGCCGCGCTCCTTGCAGGCGGCCGTCAGGGCGACGATCGGCGCGTTCGCCTCGCCCGCGGCGTTGTACGGCACGAGCGGAGCGCGGGTCGCACCGTCCCGGACGAGCTCGAGCGCCCAGAACGCGCCGACGCCTCGGACCTCGCCGACGATGTCGTGCCGCGCGGCGAGGTCGGTCAGGACCGGGCCGAAGATCTCGCGACCGAGCCGGTCGGCGTTCTCGACGATCCCCTCGTCGGCCATGACGTTGATCGTTGCGACGGCTGCCGCGCAGGCCAGCGGGTGGCCGGAGTACGTGAGGCCGCCGGGGAAGGCCCGGCTGGAGAACGTCTCGTAGACCGCGTCGCTGACGATGACGCCGCCGAGCGGCACGTAGCCGGAGTTGACGCCCTTCGCGAAGGCCATGAGGTCCGGCTCGGTGCGCCCGCCGAGCGCATTGCCGGCGCCGTCCTCGTCGGCGAGCTCGCAGGCGAACCAGCGGCCCGCGCGGCCGAAGCCGCTCATGACCTCGTCGGCGATCCAGAGGATCCCGTACCGGTCGCACAGCTCGCGCACGCCCCGCAGGTAGCCCGGCGGGGGCACCATGATCCCGGCGGTGCCGGGGATGGACTCCAGGACGATCGCGGCGATCGTCGCCGGCCCTTCGAGGACGATCGTCTGCTCGAGGTGCTCGAGGGCGCGGGCGCACTCCTCCTCCTGGCTCGTCGCGTGGAAGTGCGAGCGGTAGAGGAACGGCCCGAAGAAGTGGACGACGCCCTCGGCGCCGTAGTCGTTCGGCCAGCGGCGCGGGTCGCCGGTGAGGTTGATCGCCGTGGTCGTGTTGCCGTGGTAGCTGCGGTAGCGCGCGAGGACCTTGCGGCGCCCGGTGTGCAGGCGGGCCATCCGGACGGCGTTCTCGATCGCGTCCGCGCCGCCGTTGGTGAAGAAGACGTGGCTGAAACGGTCCCCGGGGGCACGCTCGACGATGAGCCGGGCGGCTTCGGAGCGGGCGTCGTTGGCGTGCTGCGGCGCGATCGTGCACAACCTGCCGGCCTGCTTCTGGATCGCCGCGACGACCTTCGGGTGCTGGAAGCCGATGTTCGTGAAGACGAGCTGGCTGGAGAAGTCGAGGAAGGGACGGCCGTCGCCGTCCCAGACCCACGAACCCTGCGCGCCGGCCGCGACGAACGGCGTCAGTGAGGCCTGGGCCGACCAGGAGTGGAAGACGTGGGCGCGGTCCAGCTCGTAGGTGCGTGCGGCCGCGGCCGGGTCGGCGACCGGCGTCGGGGCGGTCGACGGGAGCGCGGGGCGGGTGCGGGCGGCGTCGGGCACGGTGCTCGTCATGGCGGCAGCCTAGGCCGGGTCGCCGCTCCGGCCCAGGCTGCAGGGCGTCAACCGCGGACGCCTGAGGCCGTCACAGTGTCAACCCGCGGGCTCCCGGTCGGGCAGGGCGGCGGCGTCGGGCGGCGGCGCGAGCTGGCGGGGCAGTCCCTGGGCAGGGTCGGCGCCGGCGCCGTCGCGCAGCCGGGCCGTCCGGGCCTCGCGCTCTGCCGTGTCGACGGGGCGCAACCGCGCCGGGCGGGCCGGGGCGGGCAGGACGGCGAGCCGGTCCTGGAGGCGCTGGAGGTCCAGCGCCGGGTCGGCGTGGCCGCCGCAGAGCAGCTCGACCAGGCTCGCGACGAACGAGCGAGGGTGGGCGCGGCGCTGGAGGAACACGCGGGTGCGCCGTCCGTTGATCGGCACGAGGCGCAGCAATCCGTCCCACGGCGGCCCCTCGAGCGCGCGCCAGGTGAAGCGGTGGTCCCGGGCCTGCCAGCGGACGGCGACGAGGACCTCGCCGTCCCGGCGGCCCTGCCGGACGGTGAAGACGTACCGCTCGTGGGAGGAGCGCCGCACGGCGACGAGGCCGGCGAGGAAGGTCGGCCACTGCGTGACGTCCCACAGCTGCGTCTCGACGACGGACAGCGGCAGACCGACGACGGCCATCGCCTCGGCAGGCATACGTGCTCCTCATCCATGAGAGCGCGAACACGTTGCCGTGCAAGGCGAACGGCCCGCGTCGGGGGCGGTCGTGCGGGCGCGCCGACGCGAGCCCCGGCATCCACGACCCGCCGCGTCTCACGAGTCCGCGGCGGGCGTGGGCACGGCGGGGGCTCGGCGGCCATCGGGTGCTGTACGGCATGCATGGTGCCCCCATCCAGTCGCCACATCCGCCCGGGGAGTGATAGCCCGTCCGGGTGTCGGGTGAAGGTCCGGGAGCGAGATCGCACCACACGGCGCCTCACCACAAACGCTCCAGGTCATCCAGACGGTCGCGGTGATGCGAGTGGTGCGCCCAGCCGTGACACCCGGCCCCGTTACCTTCTTGATCATCCCCAGAGGGGATGCAGGCCACCGGCCACGGCATGACTCTCTGCCCCTGTCGTCGATGATCTGGGGGTGTTGTCACCGTGGTCGGCGGACGCTCGTGACCGCGATAGAGACCTGATCGCACCTGATGTCCGCCCGTAACGTGGCTGCCGGCGCGGTGTCCCGGTCGGCCTGCGCTGCGACGAGTCGGGAAGGTTCGTTGTCGGAACTCGACAACACCGCGGCCGCCGGTCCAACCGGTCCGGCCGGCGGGTACGCGGTCTGGTGCCGGTTGGACGTCGGCAAGAGCGAGCACCCCGTGTGCGCGCTCGATCCGGCCGGGCAGAAGGTCTACGACCGGGCGCTGCCCAACGACGAGGCCGCCCTGCGGGGGGGTCGCCAGTTGTCCGCGCACGGGCGGGTGCTCGTGGTCGTCGACCAGCCGGCCTCGATCGGCGCACTGGCGATCGCTGTTGCCCGCGACCTCGGGGTGGATGTTGTCTACCTGCCCGGGCTGGCGATGCGATGGATCGCCGACCGGCACCCCGGGCAGGCCAAGACCGACGCCCGCGACGCGTACGTCATTGCCGACGCCGCCCGGAGACCCCCCCGTTACCTTTCTGATCAACCCCGATGAGGGGTAGCAGGCCACCGGCCACGG
>DAIOGQ010000061.1:0-15948 GCA_036745175.1 Kineosporiaceae bacterium | reverse complement strand
CGGGTCGCCGTCGAGGACCCCTCCTGGCCGCGGCTGCGCGAGGCCGCCCGGGACAGCGGGCTCGACGTCGTCCCGGTCCCGGTCGACCCCGAGGGGATGTGCGTCGAGGAGCTCGACCGCCGCGACGTCGACGCCGTCTTCGTGACCCCGACCCACCAGTTCCCCACCGGCGTGCCGCTGTCCGCGGCGCGCCGGGTCGCCCTCGTCGGGTGGGCCTCGGCGGGCGGCGGGGTCATCGTCGAGGACGACTACGACGCCGAGTTCCGCTACGACCGCCGCCCCGTCGGCGCGCTCGCGGCGCTCGCGGGCGAGCACGTCGTCTACCTCGGCTCGACGAGCAAGACCCTGTCGCCCGGGCTCCACCTCGGCTGGCTCGTCGCCCCGGCCCGGCTCGCGGAGGACCTCGCGGCGGCCAGGCGCCGGCTGGGCGCGCTCGCCGCGACCCCGGACCAGCACGCCCTCGTCCATCTCGTCGAGTCCGGCGCCTACGACCGGCACCTGCGCCGGATGCGTCGCACGTACCATCGGCGCCGGACGGCGATGCTCGCCGCACTCGGCGCAGCGGTGCCCGGCCGGGCCTCGCCGAGCATGGACGCGGGCCTGCACGTGCTGTGGCTGCTCGCGGACGGCGTCGACGAGGCGGACGTGCTCGCCGCGGCCCGGGCCCGTGGCCTGGCGCTCCTCGGGCTCTCGCAGTGCCGGGTCGCCGCCGGCCCACCCGGTCTCGTCGTCGGGTACGGCAACGTCCCTGCCCATCGCGCCCCGGAGGTCGGCGCGACGATCGGTACCGCCGTCCGCGCCGCCGGCTGACCCGACGAGCTACCGGCGGGCGAGCGCGTCGAGCGCCGGTGCGAGGCCGACCGGCGGGGCGTCGTCGATCTCGAGCATGAGCGGCCACGCCGCGTGCCCGGCCAGGCGTGCCCACCGGACCACCCGCTTGCGCCGCACCCGCTGCGCCTGCGAGACGGCCTCGTTGTGGAACCGGCGCGCGAGCTGGGCCCGTTCGGAGGCCTGACGCAGGACGACGAGCGCCTCGTGCGCGATGCCGTCCCCGGCGAGCGCGCGGACGTACTGCGGATCCTCGAACGCGACGTCGAGCGCGCGGCTGAGGTCGTTCTCCGCTTCCTCGCGCTCGGGGCCGGGTGCGTCCCGCTCGCCCGCCTCGAGGGCGCGGGCGCCGGCGTCGGCGAGGAGCAGGCCGGTCGCCGGGTCGAGGTACGAGGCCACCTCGAGCGCGGCGACGCACCGCCGGACGAGCTGGGCGTCGAGCGCGGCGCGCGTCGACTCCACCTTGTGGTGCAGCCGGTCGAGCCGGGCCGCCGAGTACGACAGGTACCACCCGAGCACGAGCAGGAGCGCGAGGACGAGCGGCAGCCAGCCCATGACGTCGACGAGGCCGTCACGCATCCCGGACCCCCTCGCGCCAACGGCTCAGCAGGCTCCGCGGCCCGGGGTCCTCGCCGACCCGGTCCGCGCCGAGCCGGACGGTCTCGTAGACGGCGAGGACCTGCTCGGCGACCCGGCTCCAGTCGTACTTCCGGACGGCGACGGACGCGCGCCGGGCGACCGCACGGCGTCCGGGCTCGTCGTCGAGGAGCGCGAGCACGGCAGCAGCGAGCGCCGCGGCGTCACCGACCGGGAAGAGGACCCCGAGGTCGCCGTCCTCGAGGACCCGCCGGAAGGCCCCGAGGTCGCTCGCGACGACGGGGGCGCCGGCGCTCATCGCCTCGACGAGGACGATCCCGAAGCTCTCGCCCCCCGTGTGCGGCGCGACGTACGCGTCGACCGACCGCAGCAGGCGCGCCTTGGCGTCGTCGTCGAGCGGACCGAGCATCTCGACGGCAGCGGCCGCGGGGCCGAGGCCGGCCAGGACGTCGCCGCCGTCACCGCGCCCGAGGACGAGCAGCCGCAGCCCGGGCCTGGCGGCGAGCAACGCGGGCAGCGCCTCGGCGAGGACGGGCAGCCCCTTGCGCGGCTCGTCGGTCCGGCCGACGAACGCGAGGGTCGGACGATCCGGCCCCCCGGTCCAGGCCGGGTCCTCGGCGGCCCCCGCGAACCGGTCGACGAAGACCCCGTTGGGGATGACGACGGCGTCCCCGCCCAGGTGCTCGACGACTGTGCGCCGGGCGTCCTCGCTGACGGCGATCCGGGCCGAGATCTTCTCCAGGCTCGGGCGCAGCAGCGGCTGCGCGAGCTGCATGGCGCGCGAGCGCAGGTTCGCGGTGTGGAAGGTCGCGACGATCGGCCCGGTCGCGATCCACAGGGCCAGCATCGACAAGGACGGCACGATCGGCTCATGCAGGTGCAGGACGTCGAAGTCGCCCTCGTCCAGCCAACGCCGCACCCGCGCCGCGCTCACCGGGCCGAAGGTCAGCCGGGCGACCGACCCGTTGTACTTCACCGGGACGGCGCGGCCGGCGGCCTGGACGTAGGCCGGCACCGGGGTGTCGTCGTCGGCCGGCGCGAGGACCGACACCTGGTGCCCGGCCGCGAGCAGGTGCTCGGCGAGGTCGCGGACGTGGAACTGGACCCCTCCGGGGACGTCGAAGGAGTACGGGCAGGCGAGGCCGATCCGCATCCTGTGCGCCGCCCCGGTCAGCGAGCCGGGTCGGCGACGATGTCGGCGACGTAGTCGGCCACGAAGACCCGCTGCAGCATGTGCCAGTCCTGGGGGTGGGCGGCGATCCCGCCGGCGAGCGCTTCGGCGCAGGCCTGGGTCATCGCGCCGACCTTCTCGGCCCGCTCACCGGTCTGCGGTGCGACGACCTCGGGGTGGAAGTGGACGACGATCCCCCACCGGGCCGGCGCGTCCGGCCCTTTGAGCCGCTCGTACCGGATCGACACCGGGAACAGCGCCGAGCGGGTGACCAGCGCGAGCGAGGCCGGTCCGGCGGCCATCCGCGCGGTCTCGCCGAAGATCGTCACAGGCACGCCCGTCGCGGTGAGGTCGCGGTCGGCGAGCAGCGGCACGAAGCCGCCGGTCCGGAGCCGACGCACGAGCGTCGCGAAGATCTCGCCGCCCCCGCCGAGCGGCAGCACCTCCATGCCGAGCCGCTCGCGGAAGGTGACGAAGCGCGCGTAGAGCTCCTCGGGGTGCAGTCGCTCCGCGACGGTGGTCACCTTGGCGAGCGCGAGCGTCGACCAGGCGCCGGCGTGGTCCCAGTTGCCGCTGTGCGACAGCGCCATGACGACGCCGCGGCCCGACGCCAGCACCTCGCGCACGGCCCCGTCGCCCTCGGCCCGGCACGTCGCGACGATCCGCTCGTGGCTCCAGTCGGGCAGCCGGAACGCGTCGCACCAGTACCGCATGTACGAGTGCATCCCCTTGCGGGAGAGCGTCTTCAGCTTCATCGGGCTCGCGTCGGGGACGACCCGGGCGAGGTTCGCCTCGAGCTGCCGGACGCCGCGGCCCTGGCGCAGCCAGACGAACTGCGCGATGACCGAGAAGAGCAGGTACGCCGCACGCTCCGGAACCGCCCGGACGACCCGCCAGCCGGCGGTGTAGGCCCACAGGAGCAGGCGGTCACGCATCGGTCGGCCCTGCCGCCGCCCGCGCGAAGGCCTGCCGCCGGACGGTGAGCATCCGCTGCACGACGGTCACCAGGCTCGCGATGGCGAGGGCGGCGAGCACGACGAGGAGCACGACCTCGGGCAGCCCGAACCCGAACTCCCACCCCAGGCCGACCAGGCCGGTGGTCAGGAGGACCGCGACGAGCCGGTCGGCCCGTTCCGCGATCCCGACGCTCGCCGTCATACCGAGGCCCTCGGCGCGGGCCCGGGCGTACGAGACGACGCTGCCGAGCACGAGGCAGGCCAGCGCGAGCGCACCCATGACGACGTCGCGGCCGCGGTCGCCGCCGGCGTAGTAGAGGACGAGGCCGCCGAAGACGGCCGCGTCGCCGATCCGGTCCAGCGTCGAGTCGAGGAACGCGCCCCAGGCGCTGGACCGCTGCGACTCGCGGGCCATGATCCCGTCGACCGTGTCGGAGAACACGAACACGGTGATGACGACGGTTCCCCAGAAGAACTCGCCGCGCGGGTAGAAGGCCAGCGCTCCGACGCTGACGCCGAGCGTGCCGACGAGCGTCACGACGTCCGGGCTGACGCCCAGGCGGATCAGTGCCCTCGCGGCGGGGGTCAGCAGGCGCGTGAAGAGCGCGCGTGCGAAGCGGTTGAGCATGGCAGGAGCACTCTATCCAGCCGCCCCCCGACGACGACCATGGTGCCGAATGCCCCGGTTCGCCAGGGTGACCGGCTCGCCCGGACGGGCGAACCGGCGGCCAGGTCGACGAAGGTCCCCCTTGCCGTGCGCAACGACGCGGGTACAGGTTTGTCCGACAGGGGGGCGTCGCCCCTCCCGGGGACGACGTACGGGACGAGGAGGTCTCATGGCGGGCAATGTCAGGCCACGCGGTGTGGAGGCGTTCGAACAGGTCACGCCGGACCGGATCCGGAACGTCGTGCTCGTCGGACACGCCGCGGCGGGGAAGACGACGCTCGTGGAGGCCCTGCTCGCCGGCACCGGTGCGGTCAGCCGCGCCGGTCGGGTCGAGGACGGGAACACGGTCTGCGACTACGAGGAGATCGAGCACAAGCTCTCGAGGTCGGTCTCCCTAGCGGTCGCCTCGGTGGCCGTCGAGGGGGTGAAGGTCAACTTCGTCGACACCCCGGGCCACGCGGACTTCGTCGGCGAGGTGCGGGCAGGGCTGAGGGCGGCGGATGCCGCCCTCTTCGTCGTCTCGGCGGTGGACGGCGTCGACGGGATCACCCGGATGCTCTGGGAGGAGTGCGCGGCGGTCGGGATGCCCCGGGCGGTCGTCGTCACCCACCTCGACCAGCAGCGCGGCGACTTCGACGAGGCCGTGGCGATCTGCCGCCGGGCCTTCGGGGACGGTGTCCAGCCGCTCTACCTGCCGCTCCTCGGGGACGACGAGACGCCCGCCGGGCTCATCGGGCTGCTCTCGCTGAAGGTCTTCGACTCCTCCTCCGGCACCCGGGTCGAGCGCGACCCCGACCCGGAGCACCTCGAGCACACGGCGGACGCCCGGACCGCGCTCATCGAGGGGATCATCCAGGAGTCGGAGGACGACAGCCTGCTCGAGCGCTGGCTCGGCGGTGAGGACGTCGGGTTCGACACCCTCGTCGAGGACCTCGAGAAGGCCGTCACGCGGGGCTCGTTCCACCCCGTGCTGCCCGTCAACACGCTGACCGGTCTGGGCATCCCCGAGCTGCTCGAGGTCGTCGTCCGCGGGTTCCCGTCACCGCTGGAGCACCCGTTGCCCGCCGTGACGACGCCCGACGGGACGCCGCGCGAGCCGATGTCGTGCGACCCGGCCGGGCCGCTGGTGGCCGAGGTCGTCAAGACGACGACGGACTCCTTCGTCGGCCGGGTGAGCATCGTGCGGATCTTCTCCGGCACGCTCACCCAGGACGCGACGGTCCACGTGTCGGGGCACTTCGCCCAGTTCGCCGGTGCCGAGCGCGGCCATCCGGACCACGACGTGGACGAGCGGGTCGGTGCCGTGTCCACGGTCCTCGGAGGCACACTCACACCGGTGTCCCGGGGCACCGCGGGCGACATCGTCGCCGTCGCCCGGCTCGGCCGCGCGGAGACCGGGGACACGCTCTCCGACGCGTCCGCCCCGGCTCTCATGGAGCCCTGGGTCATGCCCGAGCCGCTCCTGCCGTCGGCGGTGACCGCCCGCACGAGCGCCGACGAGGACAAGCTGTCCCAGGGGCTGGCCCGGCTCGTCGCGGAGGACCCGACCGTTCGCGTCGAGGTCAACCCGGACACCAAGCAGATGGTCGTCTGGGCGATGGGCGAGGCGCACCTGGAGGTGCTCCTCGACCGGCTCCGGGCCAAGGGCACCGAGGTCGACACCCAGTCGGTCAAGGTGGCTCTGCGCGAGACGCTCGCCAAGCCGGCGGCCGGCCACGGCCGGCACGTCAAGCAGTCCGGCGGGCACGGCCAGTACGCCGTGTGCGACATCGAGGTCGAGCCGCTGCCCGCGGGCTCGGGCTTCGAGTTCGTCGACAAGGTCGTCGGCGGCGCCGTGCCACGCAACTTCATCCCCAGCGTCGAGAAGGGCGTCCGCGCGCAGATGGAGCGCGGCGTCGGCGCCGGGTACCCGATGGTCGACCTGAGGATCACCCTCGTCGGCGGGAAGGCGCACAGCGTCGACTCCTCCGACGCCGCGTTCCAGATGGCCGGGGCACTGGCGCTCAAGGAGGCCGCTGCCGCCGCCGGGGTGGCGCTGCTGGAGCCGATCGACGACGTGCGGATCGTCGTCGACGACGAGTACGTCGGCACGATCATGAGCGACCTGTCGACCCGGCGCGGCCGGGTCACCGGGACGACGTCCGAAGGCAACGGCCGCAGCGAGATCGCCGCCGAGGTGCCGGCCATCGAGCTGACCCGGTACGCGACAGACCTGCGCAGCCTGGCGCACGGCACGGGTACCTTCACCCGGGCCTACGTACGGCACGCGCTCATGCCGCAGCACCAGGTCGAGAAGGTGCTCGCCGGCGCGGGGGGCTGAAACCGCCCGGCCGGGTCCGAGCGAGCCGACGACCCCTAGACCGGCCAGGCGACGGCGAGCCGCTCCCGGGTGTCGGCGAGCAGCTCGGGCAGCGCCTTGGTCTGGGCGATGATCGGCAGGAAGTTCGAGTCGCCGCCCCAGCGCGGGACGACGTGCTGGTGCAGGTGGGCGGCGATGCCGGCGCCGGCGACATTGCCCTGGTTCATACCGAGGTTGAAGCCCTGGCAGCCGGACACGTCGGTGAGGACACGCATGGCCGTCTTCGTCAGCGCCGCCACCTCGGCGGTCTCGCCCTGCGTCAGGTCGGGGTACAGCGCGACGTGCCGGTACGGGCAGACCATGACGTGCCCGGTGTTGTAGGGGTAGATGTTCATGACGACGTAGCAGTGCGCGCCGCGGTGGACGACGAGCCCGTCGGCGTCCGGCAGGCCCGGCGCGCGGCAGAACGGGCACTGCGGGCCGGCGTCGCCGTTGCTCGGTTTGTCATCGCCCTGCAGGTAGGCCATCCGGTGCGGCGTCCACAGGCGCTGGAACCCGTCGGCCGCGCCGGCCAGCTCCCAGGACGGCTCGACGGTCACGCGGCGATTGTAGGCTGCGGCCCGTGGGCGGGGGCGGTGCGGCCGCGGACTCGGTGGCGATGGCGCCCGGGGACGACGTCGTGCGGCTCCGCCCGGCGTCCGTGGTCTGGCGGGTCGGGCTCGTCGCCGTCGTGTCGACGCTCTTCCTCGCCGGCGCGCTCGTCGGTGACGACCACTGGTGGCCGTTCGGCCCGTGGCGGATGTTCTCGACGTCGACCCCGCCGAGCGGGGCGGTCGTCTCGATGTCGATCGAGGTCCGCAGCCCGGACGACGCCCGCTGGCGGCCGACCCCGATCACGCTGGAGTCGGTCGGGCTCAACCGCGCCGAGGTCGAGGGCCGCATCCCGCAGATCACCGCGGACCCGGTCCGGCTCGGCACGCTGGCCCGCAGCCACGCGCGGCTGCGGCCGGACGACAGGCCGTGGACCGCCGTCCGGCTCGTGCGCAACGAGGTCGTCATCGTCGACCGTCGGCCGACCGGTGAGGTCCGGCACGTCGTGCTCGCGACCTGGACGGCACCGTGACCGCGGACGGGGCGGCCGGCGCCGCCGCATCGGTCGGGCGACGGGTTCGCGGCTTCCTCCTGCCCCCGCTGCCGGTGGCCCGGGTCGCCGTGCTGCGCCGGATCGTCTACGCGTTCGTGCTCCTGGACGTCCTGTGGCTGCACCGCACGGGCGGATACCACGCCTACGCCGACCCGGTCTGGTACGAGCCGCTCGTCGCAGGCCGGGTGCTCGGGCTGCCCGCGGCGTCGGTCCCGCTCGTGCTCGTCGTGAAGTGGTCGTGCGTCGTCGCGGCCGCCGTCGCGCTGACCGGCCGCTTCCCCCGGCTCGCGGGCTGGACCGTCGCGCTCACCTGGGCGTGGTTCCAGTACATCGCCTTCTCCTACGGCAAGGTCGACCACGACCGGGCCGACTTCGCCGTCGCGCTCGCGCTGCTGCCGACGCTCGCGGTGGCGGGCGCGCACGACCGGCGCCGGAGCGAGACGGCCGGGTTCGTGCTCCGCGCGGTGCAGCTGACGGCGATCGCGACCTACTTCCTGTCGGCCTGGGCCAAGCTGCGGTTCGGTGGTCTCGAGTGGGTCGACTCGGCGACGATGGCGCGCGCCGTCGTGCGGCGCGGGACGCCGTTCGGCCGGATGTTCCTCGACTGGCCGTGGACGCTCCACGCGTTCCAGTACGTGCTCATGGGCGCCGAGCTGCTCTCACCCGTGATCTTCCTGCTCGGCGAGCGCTGGCGCCGGCGGGCCGTCTACCTCTGGTACGTCTTCCACGCGTCGGTGTACGCCACGATCACGATCGCGTTCTGGCCGCACCTGGTGATGATGCTGGCGTTCCTGCCGCTCGAGGAGTACCGAGACCGGCTCCGCGCGGGCTGGGACCGCCGGCGGGACGGTCAGCGGCGCCCGTCGGCGGGGGGCGCGGACGGCGACGGCGCGGCGCACGCCTGCGTGCCGCCCGGTAGCCGGTAGCGGTTGCGTGCGACCCAGCGGTAGGCGAGCCCGGCGAGCGCCCTGACCCCTGGCAGCAGGAGCAGCGCGCCCAGCGGACGCCACCACCACGCGGCCGCGAGGAGCAGGCGGGCCACGGCGTCCTGCGCCGCGTGGGTGCGGCCCCGGTCGTCGACGAACTGGAGGGCGTCGAGGCACTGCTGCGTCGTCAGCCCGTAGGCGTCCAGGTCGAGGTCGAACGAGGCGATGACGGTCCCGCGACGCGGCATGACGAAACGCCGGGCGAGCCGGGACAGCTTCGTGCAGATGCCGCAGTCCCCGTCGTAGACGAGGACCGGCGGCGCGGGCCGGGCGAGCGTGGCGGTGCCGTCGGTGCCCATGACCCCATGGTCGCTCACACCCGGTCGCCGCGGCGCGCCGGGGCGGGGGTGACATCCGTCGCTCCCCCCCGGCCGGCGGGCGTTCTGCCCGGGCCGGACGACGGTCCGGACCGCCGCGAGGGGACCGTCAGACCTGGACCCGGTCCCGGACCGCCGCGACGACGCGCGCGACGGCGTCGTCCACGGGGATCCCGTTGTCCTGCGAGCCGTCGCGGAACCGGAACGACACCGCGCCCTTGGCGGCGTCCTCCTCCCCCGCGATGAGCAGGAACGGCACCTTGGCCTTCGTGTGGGTGCGGATCTTCTTCGGGAACCGGTCGTCGGAGGTGTCGACCTCGACCCGGACGCCGTGCACCCGCAGCTTCTCCGCGACGTCGTCGAGGTAGGCCACGTGGTCCTCGCTCACCGGGATCCCGACCACCTGGACGGGCGCGAGCCACGGCGGGAAGGCGCCCGCGTAGTGCTCGACGAGCACACCGAAGAACCGCTCGATCGAGCCGAAGAGCGCACGGTGGATCATGACCGGCCGCTGCCGCGTGCCGTCCGCGGCCTGGTACTCGAGCTCGAACCGCTCCGGGAGCATGAAGTCGAGCTGGATCGTCGACATCTGCCACGTCCGGCCGATCGCGTCCCGGGCCTGGACCGAGATCTTCGGGCCGTAGAACGCGGCGCCGCCCGGGTCCGGGACGAACTCGAGGCCGGACGCCGTCGCGACCTCGGAGAGCGTGCTCGTCGCCTCGTCCCACGTCGCCTCGTCGCCGATCGACTTGTCCGGGTTGCGGGTCGACAGCTCGAGGTAGAAGTCGTCGAGGCCGTAGTCCTTGAGCAGGTCGAGGACGAACGTCAGGAGGTTCGTCAGCTCGTCGCGCATCTGGTCGCGGGTGCAGTAGATGTGCGCGTCGTCCTGCGTCATGCCGCGGACCCGGGTCAGTCCGTGGACGACGCCGGACTTCTCGTACCGGTACACCGACCCGAACTCGAACATCCGCAGCGGGAGCTCCCGGTATGACCGGCCGCGCGCGCGGAAGATCAGGTTGTGCATCGGGCAGTTCATCGGCTTGAGGTAGTAGTCGGCGCCCTGCCGCCGGACGTTGCCCTCGGCGTCGACCTCCTCGTCGATCCGCATCGCCGGGAACATGCCCTCGCGATACCAGTCGAGGTGTCCGGACACCTCGAAGAGCCGGCCCTTCGTGATGTGCGGGGTGTTGACGAACTCGTAGCCGGCCTCCTCGTGCCGCCGGCGCGAGTAGTTCTCCATCTCGCGGCGGACGATGCCGCCCTTGGGGTGGAACACCGGCAGCCCGGACCCGAGCTCGTCGGGGAAGGAGAAGAGATCGAGGTCGACACCGAGCCGGCGGTGGTCACGACGCTCGGCCTCGGCGAGCCGCTCCAGGTGGGCCTTGAGCTCGTCCCTCGACGGCCACGCCGTGCCGTAGACGCGCTGCAGCTGCGGGTTCTTCTCGCTCCCCCGCCAGTACGCGGCGGCGCTGCGCATGAGCTGGAACCCGTTGCCCAGCAATCGGGTCGACGGCACGTGCGGACCCCGGCACAGGTCCTTCCACGCCACGGACCCGTCGCGGCGCACGTTGTCGTAGATCGTCAGCTCGCCGCCGCCGACCTCGACGGAGGCGCCCGCGGCGGCCTCGACCTCGGCCTCGGACGTCGTCCCCTCGTTGCCCCCCCCTGCGCCGTCGCCCTTGAGCGCAATGAGCTCGAGCTTGTACGGCTCCTTCGCGAGCTCGATGCGGGCCTCGTCCTCGGACACGACCCGTCGGCAGAAGGTCTGGCCCTCCTTGACGATCCGCATCATCGCGCGCTCGAGGCTCTTGAGGTCCTCGGGCGTGAACGGCGTCTCGACGTCGAAGTCGTAGTAGAAGCCGTCGCGGATCGGCGGGCCGATCCCCAGCCTGGCCTGCGGGTCGATCGCCTGGACGGCCTGCGCGAGGACGTGCGCGCACGAGTGCCGCAGCACCGCGAGGCCCTCGTCGGTGTCGACGCCGACCGGCTCGACGACGTCACCGTCCGCGAGCTCGTGGGCCAGGTCGCGCAGGTCGCCGTTGACGCGCGCGACGACGACGGAACGGTCGTCGGCGAACAGGTCCGCGGCCGTCGTGCCCGTCGTGACCGTGCGCGCCCGTTCCTGCTCGGCGGACCGGACGACGATCGACAGCTCGGACACGGACGTTCCCTTCGTCGGACTACACCCACGTGCAGCGTGATGGGGCGGACAGCCCCTGACGAGCCTACCGACGCGTCGTCGGGACCCTCGAACGCATTGCCGGCCGCGGGACGCGGACCACCGAACGCGCGCAGACCCGCGTCCGGTGGTCGGCGGCCGGTCAGGGCAGGAGGACCGCGGGGTCACCGGCCTGGACCTCGCCCGGCGTGACGACAAAGGCGTAGACGCCGAGACAGTGCCCTGGACGGCGCTGCACCTCGACGACCGCGTCCCCGATCCGCATCCTGCGGCCGATCCACTGCTCCTCGCGCGTGAGCGAGCCGTCGGTGTGCTGCTGCACGTCCACGACGAAGTTCGAGCGCGGCTCCTCGAGGCTGCACGCGCAGTCGGCGACCTCGTGCTCGCCGCGCTCGGCGGCCTCGAGCGACTGCACGGACACGATGTGGACGGGCGCGTCGAGCGTGCGGGCCGGGTCGACGGCGACGACCTGGACCCACGAGCCGAGGTAGTCGCTGAGGGCGGCACCGGCCGCCTCGAGGGTGAGCCCGTGCACCGCTCCGGGGATGTCGAGGCGCGGCGCCCCGTCGGTGTCGAGCCAGGCGCTGACCTCGCGCAGGCGGGGTTCGCGGTCGGCGGTGAGCAACGTCCCGACGTCGTCGAGGACGGCGTGCCGACGGTCGCCGACGACGCCGCGCTCGTCGAGCCGGACGGTTCGGGCCGCGGCGGCGTCCATGCCCTTGACGGGGAAGACCCGGACGGCGCGGACGAGCGCCGCGACGGGGGCGGCCGCGGCGCCGTCGCCGCCGGCCGGGAACTGGCTGAGCATGAGGTCACTGTAGGCCGGGGGCGACGCCGCGGCCGGCGGCGACGCGGCCCGGCTCGCCACCGGACCCGCACCGCTGCCGGCCCGAGGGCCTCGTCCTCGAGGGGACGCGCACCCGCACGGGACGGCCTGATCAGCACTCCTACGCCCAGCCCGGCTCGCCGGTCTCACAGTCCGCATACGGTCGCCAGGCGCGGAAGAAGAAGCGCGGCGCGGGCAAGACGATCCTGCTCTCCGTCCTGGGTCTCGTCGGCGTCATCGTCGCCATCTCGATCGTGGCGGCGGCGCTCAGCGGCGGCGGTGCGACGACACCCACGGGCGGCTCGTCGGCAGTGACCGAGCCCGTCGCCGAGGAGCCCGCGAGCGACGCCCCCGAGCGCGCTCAGGACAACCCGGCGTTCGATCAGGCAGTGACGTTCGAGGACAACTCGACGCTCACCTGCGGCAAGCCGGTCGCCTTTGAGCCCGATCAGTACGCGGCCGGTGGTGAGAACTCGAAGGTCCACCTAAAGGTCAAGTGCACCTTCCGCAACAAGTCCGACAAGACGTTCGACCCGGCCCTGTCGTCGGGCTCGATGAGCGCCGGTGGCGAGGAGGGCGAGTCGGTCTACCAGGACGGCCTCGACGCCCCGGACAACCCGGTGCTCCCGGGCAAGTCAGTGACCTGGTGGATGGGTTACGGCGTCAACTCGAAGCAGGACGTCCAGGTGACGGTGAGCCTGGGCTTCCTGGACTACAAGGACGTCAGGTTCTCCTGACCGTCGAACGCACCGACAGGGCCCGGCACGTCCGGTCGGCCCTGTGGGTCTCGGCATCTACCGTCGACGGAAGGCGATTCTCGCCGACGCTGCGAAGAGGACCGCCGTCTCGATGGTGAACACGATCATCACCCAGCGGCCGCCCGCGTCGGACACTGCCAGCGTCAACGCTGTCGTGATCGCCGAGAACGCCGCACAGAGCAGCAGTAGCAGGGCGACGCGCGCAGCCATCACACTGCACCGAAGCGGCCGAGGGGCAGGCTTGGCGGCTGCTGCGTGATGCTGTGACACTGACGTCCCTTCTCGCTGCTGTTCACGCAGAACACGGCTCAGGGGCCACCTCCCGCACTGGAAGTGGCCCCTGACCTGCGTGGGCGATACTGGGATCGAACCAGTGACCCCCTCGGTGTGAACGAGGTGCTCTCCCGCTGAGCTAATCGCCCGGGACGGCCCCGTCGAGATGCTCGGGACCCGAGGATCGTAGCGAACCAGGCCGCCGCCGGACGAATCTGTTCGCGGGTGGGCCGGGGCGCATCGCGGCTACAGGCCGGGCAGGGGCGGGACCAACCCGTCGGGGACGAACCCGGGGATCCCGACGACGACGGCCATGCCGTAGATCACCGCTCCGACGAAGGCGGCCGTGAGCAGCCCGACACCGATCCGCACCGGGAGCGACTGCCGGCGGATCCAGTCCGTCCACGTCCTCACCCGGTGGCGCACGACGTGGAGCAACCGCTGCGCCCAGGCGAACTCGGACGCGAGGATGACGAGCCCGACAATCACGACCAACCATCCCGGACCAGGGAAAGGCACCATGATCAGACCGGCGACGGTGACCGCCGTGCCCACCAAACCGGTGACGACCTTCCACGCCACGCGTGTCGAGCGCCGGCGACGGATACGCTCCCGCCAAGCGTGCGGCCGTCGCAGAAGCGGATGGATCGCACGCTGCGATGCGGCAGACTCGTCACTCACGGTGCTCATGGGCTCTCCCACGGGACAACTGTAGGTCGATCGCTGCAGAGTGTTTCGCTTCGTGGCCCGTGGGGAATGATGCCGGCATGGGCCAGCCGGGTGGCGGTCCGAAGACTTGAGGGAGCAGCATGCAGCCGCACGTGGACGTCGAGTCGTCGGTCCAGCTGCGGCTGGTCGTCGCAGACGCGGACGCGGTCCCACTGCCCGTGAGCCTGCGGTACTCGGCCACCGACCCGTACGCCGTGCGCGCAGTGTTCTCCGGCGACGGCATGGAGGTCGAGTGGGTCTTCGCCCGGGAGCTGCTCCGGACAGGGCTCGCCGCGCCCGTCGGGGACGGCGATGTCCACGTCTGGCCGTCGTGGGGCACCGGGCGTGAGCTGCTCATGATCTCGCTGACCTCTCCGGACGGGCAGGCGGTTCTGGAGGCAACGGCCGAGGATGTGCGCTCGTTCCTCGACCGCACCGCGGCCGTGGTACCGGACGGCGACGAGAGCGCCTACCTGGACCTCGACGCCGCGCTGGCCCGGCTCCTCACCTGATCCCGGGCCACTCTCCCAGGTCACCCGTCCCTCCACCGGATCCCACCCCGCTGCCCTACCGCCCCCCGAACTACTGCGTACCGCCCGACCGGCCGGTCCCTTGACCGGCCGCTGTTGCGTGCGCGCGCTGTCCTACGGATCCGTCCCCTCGGCGGCACGCCGCGCGAACAGGTCGACGGCCGCCTTGCCGAGAGCGCTCCCGGGCACGGCACGGCCGTCGACGACGTCCACCTGCTGGACGTCGCGAGTCGAGCTCGTGAGGAGCACGTCCTCGACGTCGCCCAGCCGCCCGAACGGCAGGTCCTCCTCGACGACGGGCAGTCCATCCTCGCGAGCCCACTCGAGGAACAGCTCGCGGCTGATCCCGGCCAGGCAGCCCGACGACAGCGGCGGCGTCACGAGCCGGTCGCCGTCGAGGACGACGACGTTCGACCCGGTCCCCTCGCACAGCATCCCCGCCGTGTTCGCGAGCAGCGCCTCGTGCGCGCCCCGCTCCTTCGCGGACCGCAGCGCGACGACGTTCTCGGCGTAGGACGTCGTCTTGACACCGGCTACCGCGGAGCGCTCGTTGCGCGTCCACCGCACGGTCGCGACCTCGATGTGCGCTGGCCATGGTGCTGCGGGCGCGACCGCGACGACGAGGGTGGGTGGCACGTCGGACCGTTCCGAGCCGAGCGGGCCGGGACCGGCCGTCACGGTGATCCGCAGCCGGCCGAGGGGAAGCGGGCCGCCCGCCCCGGCGGACGCCGCCCCGACCGTCTCGGCGACCGCCGCCCGGACCTCGGCCTCGTCCGGCGCGGGGATCGCGAGGACGGCGAGCGAGCGGCGCAGGCGCGCGAGGTGCCGGGTCAGCGCGAACGGCACCCCGCCGGTCACCTTGCACGTCTCGAACGCGCCGTCCCCCACAGTCACCCCGTGGTCGAGCGCGGCGACGTGTCCCGCGCCGGCCGGCACGACCCGGCCACCGACCCAAACCGTCGTCATCGGTCCGCACCTCCGGTCGGGAGGGCCGCGCCGGCCGTCCCGGAGCTGCCCGACTCGGCGACGCCCGGTCGGGCGTCCTCGTCCTGCTGCGGTTCTACACCGTGGCCGCCGACAGCGCTGGCGAGCCCGACGAGCCGGCGGGCCTTGAGCTCGGTCTCGACCCACTCGCCGTCCGCGTCCGAGCCCCACGTGATCCCGGCGCCCGTCCCGAACCTCAGCTCGTCGCCGTCCCACCAGAACGAGCGGATGCCGACCGCGAGGCGGGCGACACCGCTGTCGGCGTCGACGAAACCGACCGCGCCGCAGTACGGGCCGCGCGGTACCGGCTCGAGGTCCGCGATGGCCCGCAGCGCGCTGCTCTTCGGCGCACCCGACACCGAGCCGGGCGGCATCGTCGCGGCGAGCAGGTCGGCCCAGCCGGCGCCGGGGCGCAGCCGGCCCTCGACGGTCGAGACGAGGTGGACGAGCCCGGGATGCTGCTCGACGACGAGCAGGGCCGTGACCTCGACCGTGCCGGGCCGGCAGACCCGCTGGAGGTCGTTGCGGACGAGATCGACGATCATGACGTTCTCGGCCTCGTCCTTGGACCGCAGGTCCGCGGCCGTCACTCCGGTGCCCTTGATCGGCGACGACCTGACGACATCGCCGTGGCGGGCGAGGAACAGCTCGGGCGACGCGCTGACGAGCCGTGCGGCCGGGACGCCATCCAGGTCGGGGGTGTCGACGACGCCGGCGAACGGGGC
>DAIOGQ010000060.1:0-16064 GCA_036745175.1 Kineosporiaceae bacterium | reverse complement strand
GTGACGTCGAAGGCCATCTGGAAGCCGAGCCGGTCACCCTTGCCGTCGATCCGGCGGCGGTAGAAGTCGCGGAACTCCGGTGCGGTCGACCAGTTCCACGGACCGTCCTGGATGTTGCCGTAGGCGAGGACCCAGCGGCCCGGCACCGCCTCGAGCGCATCGACCGCGGCGTCGGCGTGGTCGACGGAGCGCAGACCGTGCGACCAGTCGACGGTGGTCGTCACACCGGCGTCGAGCGCCTCGACCGCACCGAGCAGGTTGCCCGCGTGGATGTCCTCAGGACGGAAGATCTTGCCCCACTCGAGGTAGTACCAGACGAAGTACTGCGTGAGGGTCCAGTCGGCGCCGTAGCCGCGCATGGCGGTCTGCCAGAGGTGGCGGTGGGTGTCGACCATGCCCGGCATGACGATGCCGCCGCTCGCGTCGACCTCGAGCGCCCCCTCCGGGGCCGCCAGGTGGTGGCCGACCTGCGCGATCCGGTCACCGATGACGAGGACGTCGCCGCCGTCGAGGACGGTGTGCGCGTCGTCCATCGTCAGCACGAGCCCGTTCCGGAACACGACCGGGCGGCCCGCCTCGTCCGCAGCACTCATCGTTGGCTCTCCCCAGGGTCGACGCTGACCTGACGGCCGGCGGCAACCGAGCAACGGACACTCGTCCGTCTAGCGGTCGTCACCAGGCTGCGCGCTACTGTCATACGGCCGGGTCGCCGTGTCAAGGACGGTGCGCCGACGCCGGTGGTTGTTACCCTTCCGGCCATGAGCCGCGAGCGGACGGGACCCGACTTCATCGAGTCGCTCGCCCGTGGCCTCGACGTCATCACGGCTTTCCGGCCCGGGTGTGCGGTGATGTCGCTCAGCGCGGTGGCCGCCGCGACGGGCCTCGCCCGGCCGACGGCACGCCGGATCCTTCTCACGCTCGACGAGCTCGGCTACGTCCGCCAGACGGACGGCGGTTTCACCCTCACCCCACGGGTGCTCGACCTCGGGACGACGTACATGCGCTCGCTCGGGTTGTGGGAGGTCGCCAGACCCCATGTCGAGGCGCTCGTCGAGCGCACGGGCGAGTCGTCGTCGATCGCCCAGCTCGACGGCTCGGACATCGTCTACGTCTCGCGGGTCGCGGTGCCGAAGATCATCACTCTCGCGGTGACGATCGGCACGCGGTTCCCCGCACTGCAGACCTCGCTCGGCAAGGTCCTGCTCGCCGACCTGGCCGCGACGGAGCTCGACGCCGTGCTGTCGCAGCCAAGCCGGTCGGGGATCGCGCCACGATGGCAACCGTCGACCGCGGAGCGCGACGCAGCGCTGCGCGAGGTCCGGGCCCGGGGCTGGGCGGTCACCGACGAGCAGCTCGCGCCCGGCATCCGGTCGGTCGCCGCGCCGCTGCGGGGCGGCGACGGCCGGGTCGTCGCGGCGCTCAACGTGACCGTGCACGCCGCGGAGACGAGCCTGGACAGACTGCTCGAGGACCACCTGCCCCTGCTCCTGCGGACGGCGAGCGCCGTGAGCGGCGACTGGGCGCGGTTCGGCGCGCTTCCCGAGGTCGTGACGAGCGCCTGAGCCGTCGTGCGCGGGGTCAGGTGCCGGCGTGCACGTTCGAGTCCCATGGCCTCCCGAGCGTCAGCGTGCGACCTCTCCCGGCAGCCCGCCGTCAGATCCCGCACGATCCGCCGGGAGGCGGCACGGACCAGACAACGGCCAGGCAACCGCCAGGCAACCGCCAGGCAACGGCCAGGCAACGGCCAGGCATGCCGGGGCCGGCGCCCGGCCACGCGTCACCTGTCGGGGTTGGGCAGCAGGACGTCGCGGACGAGGGTCTCGAGCTCGTTGTTCGCGGCGAGGAACTGGCGCAGCGTGCGCAGGTTCGCGCCGAACGTGTCGAACTCGGCGGGCGTCATGCCGTCCGGGTCGTACGCCGTGCGGAACTCCGGCAGGGCGGCGTACAGCGCCTCGACGACGTGCGGCGCGACCGGGGTGTCGATCCGGGAGACCGGCTCGAGGCCCGACGCGTTGAGCCTCTCCTGCCAGCCGAACGGCGGGGAGATGACGATGTCCCCGCCCACCAGCTCGCTCCAGTGCATGTGGTTGCGGAACGCCGCCGAGAGCAGCCGCGTCCGGTACCCGCGCTCCCGGTAGATGCCGTAGGCGCGCTTGAACGCCGCGACGCCGGCCCACTCGTAGTAGCCGGGGTCGAGGACGACCCCCGTCTTGTCCGCGGAGACCTTCATCCAGTCGTCGAGCCGGCCGACCATGATCGTGCACACCGGGCCCATCGACGTCGTGTCGAGGCCCTCCGCGTCCCGGCGACGCAGGCCCGCCTCGATGGCCTCGGCGACGGCGAGCGCCTGCGGCACGGTGAACGACACCGTGGCGTTGATGCTCACGCCGCGGTAGGTGACCTCCTCCATCGCCGCGACACCGGCGCTGGTGGCGGGGATCTTGACGATGATGTTCGGCGCGAGAGCGTCGAAGTGGACGGCCTGCTCGACGAGGCCGTCGGTGTCCCGGTGCAGCCGGGGGTCGGTCTGGATCGAGAGCCGGCCGTTGCGTCCGGCGTGCTCGGCGAAGACCGGCTCGAGCAGGTGCGCGGCGGCGACCGACAGCTCCTCGACGACCCCCCAGCCGATCTCGTCCTCGGACGCGGTGGGTCGCTCCGCGGCGATGGCCTCGATCCGCGGCCGCCAGGTCGCGAGATCGCTCTTGATGGCCGCGAGCGCGATGACCGGGTTGCACGTCGCGCCCACCGCACCCCAGCCGAGCGCCGCCGCGAGCTCGCGGGGGTCGGCGGAGTCGTTCCAGAGGCAGGTCGGGGTCTCGCGGGCCATCCGCAGCAGCGGCGAGACCGAAGCCGTGGCGTCAGCGCCCCCGGACGGGACCGGCGCTGGGCGTGGACCCCGCTGCGGCGACACGGTCTCGGTCATGGTTCCTCCTCGACGGGCGATCTGGTCGGTACACAGATTTTTCGAATGTTAGGACATACAGTCCAGCAAGGAAAGCCGACGGCCGCTCGACCCGGCACCACGCCCGGACGGCTCGATTGTCCCCGAACCCTCCTGCCGGCGGTCGGAGCGCTCCACCGGTGTCGGGGCAGGCGTCCGGGACGCGGCGACAGCGATGACAGAGCTCTTCGCCGACCAGGTCGCGCTCGACGGGGCCGGCTACGTCGCGGTCCACGACGGCCCGGCGGTCTGGAGCTCCCGGGTCGTCCTCGTCCCGCGGACACGCGGCGTCGCCGTCCGGTAGCGTCCGACGCGATCACGTGGCGTCGTCGGAGCAGCACGGTGCGCTGAGTTCTGCGACTCCGAACGGTCGGCCCCGACCGAAGTCGACCATGCGCCGACGCGCTCTGGCAGACTCCGCACGCTTGGTGATCAGCGTGAAGACTCGTCCGGCGCGGAGCGCCTGGCCCGGGGACAGGACGTGACCGATGCGGTGGACGGCGGTGCGGACGCGGTGGTCCGTCGGACTCTACGTCACGACCCTCGTGGCGGCCGGACTCGTCACCTCCGGCGCGCAGGCCGCACCCGGCACGGCGCTCCGGGCCGTGGCTGCGCGCCTGACCGGCGCCGTGTCCGCGACCGTGTCGGCGACCGGGTCCGCCGGGTCGCCTGCGGTCGCCGGCGGGGGGCAGGCCGCCGCGCAGCCGTCGGGCGCCGCCTCCGCCCGGGACGGCTCCCGGCTCCGACGCAGCCCGGCGGCCGTCGCGAACGCCGGCGGCACCGGCGCGGTCCGGACGACCCTGAGCGGCTCGGCGTCGGGCGACAGCGTCGTCGTCGTCCGGTTCCGGTCGGGCGTGCGCACCGCGACCGCCACCTCCGGCACCTCCTTCACGAGCGCGGTCCGCAGGTTCGGCGCCAGGCCGCGCTCGGTCGCGGCCAAGGTCGGGGCGGTGACGTACCGCGTCCCGAAGGCGCGGGTTTCGGGCTTCGTCGCCTCGATGCAGGCCCGCGCGGACGTGGCGTCCGCGCGGACGGCCCTGCTGACGACGCCGCTCGTCGTCCCCAACGACACCGCCTACGCGGGCTCGCAGGCCTCGTACATGACGGCGATCAGCGCGCCGACCGGTTGGGACTGGACCAAGGGCAGCGCCGACGTCAAGGTCGCGATCATCGACAGCGGGGTCGACGTGAGCCACCCCGACCTCACCGGAAAGGTCGTGGGCAGGTACAACGCCGTCGACGGCGGGACCGACGTCACCGACACGGTCGGCCACGGCACCTTCGTCGCCGGCGTCGTCGGGGCCGCGACGAACAACAGCCGCGGAGTCGCGGGCATCGGCTGGAACACCCGCGTCCTCGCGGTGAAGGTCGCCGACCAGGCCGGCGACATCTTCGACATCGACATCGCGAACGGCATCCGCTGGGCCGCCGACAACGGCGCGAAGGTCGCCAACATCAGCCTCGGCCGCGCCGGCACGAGCGACGACGAGCTCTCGGCGATCCAGTACGCGCAGGGCCGGGGCATGCTCGTCGTCGCGTCCGCCGGCAACTCGGCGCAGGAGGGGAACCCGAAGTTCTACCCCGCGGCCTACCCGGGCGTCGTCTCCGTCGGGGCCACCGACGCCAAGGGCCACCGCGCGTGGTTCTCCGAGTACGGCACGTGGGTGACGATGGCCGCACCCGGCATCGACCTCCGCTCGACGTCGCCGGTCGCGGGCAGCGAGCTCTACCCGCCGAACTACGCGACGAGCAGCGGGACGTCGTTCTCCTCCCCGCTCGTGGCCGGCACCGCGGCCCTGCTCCTGGCCCGGTCGCCCACCGCGACATCGGCACAGGTCGTCGCGGCGCTCAAGGCCGGCGGTACCGGCTACCGGGGCCTCGGGCTGGGTGCAGGTCAGCTCAACGTCGCCAGGTCCCTGTCCCTCGTCGTCCCGACGACGACGTCCACCCTCTCGGCGCCGGCCGCCGGGGCGACCGTCTCGGGGACCGTCACGCTGACGGCGAGGGCCGGGGTGGGCCGCGCCGCGGTGGGCTTCTACGTCGACGGCACCCAGGTCGCGCTCGTCAGGACGACGGTGAGCCCGTGGAACGCCTCCTTCGCCTGGCCGACGTGGGGCTGGGCCGAGGGGACTCACACCGTCGAGGCGAGGGACTGCACGACGGCGGGGCTGTGTTCCCCGACGGGTGCGTCCCGGACCGTCACCCTCGACAACGCCCCCCCGGCGCTGTCCGCACCGGCCGACGGTGCGACCGTCTCGGGTCCGGTGGCCATCACGGCGACCTCACCGGGCGGTGGCCTCGCCGTGCTCGTCGACGGCGCCCGCAAGGCCTTCGACGGGGCGGCGCCGTACGCCCTCGAGGTCAACGCGAGCGGGCTGACCGACGCCTCGCACACGGTCGAGGTGGTGCAGTGCAACACGGCGGGCACCCGGTGCGCGGGTGCCAGGTCCGCGGTCGCGACGGTCACGTCGAGCTCGTTGCACCCGACGGTGACCACGGTGACGAACGCCGTCTTCAGCCCCAACAAGGACGCGGTCAAGGAGA
Source organism: Kineosporiaceae bacterium (assembly GCA_036745175.1). GTDB lineage: Bacteria > Actinomycetota > Actinomycetes > Actinomycetales > Kineosporiaceae > R-H-3. The sequence goes on along the minus strand of DAIOGQ010000060.1, from coordinate 10,579 downwards.
CGACCACCGTCACCTACTCGCTGCCGAGCGCGCAGCGGGTCAGCGTGAGCATCCGCAACTCCGCAGGGACCGTCGTGCGGACCGTGGCCGCCGCTGCGAAGGCGGCCGGGGCGCAGACCTTCACGTGGAACGGCGTGACCGCGGGGACCACGGTCGCCCCCGGCGGGACGTACTCGATCCGGATCAGCACGACCGACGCGGCCGCACCGGGGCTCAAGGGTCTGGCGACCGCGTCGGTACGGCTCGACAAGACCTCGCCGAAGCTCACCGCGATCAGCGGGACGGGCACGACGTTCTACCCGGTCGTCGACGGGTACCGCGACACGTTCGTGCCCACGGCGACCCTCAGCGAGAAGGCCAGGCTCACGCTGACCGTCAAGAACTCGGCGGGCACCACGGTCCGGACGATCAGCCAGGACAAGCCGGCGCCCGGTGCGACGTCCCTGACGTGGGACGGCAAGAACGGCTCCGGCACGCTCGTCCCGGCCGGCCGGTACACCTGGCGCGTCACCGCCACCGATCTCGGCGGCACCAGGACGACCTCGCCGGCCTTCACCGTGACCGTGTCGAAGGCGAAGCTCACGACCAGGACGAGCGTGGTCACCCTGCGGGGCGCCCAGGCCTACGACTGGGGCGGCTCGGCCACGTGCGCGACTGCCGTCGCGACCGGCTCGAGGTACGCGCCGAACGGCAAGTGGCTCAAGAACAACTGTCCCGTGTCGAACCCGCAGGAGGCGCTGGCGTTCTTCAAGCTGACGATGCCCTCCGCGATCCGCTACACGTCGTTGAAGGTCACGTCCGCCGGCAGCTCGCACTCGCCGCCCTCGGACGTCCAGGCCGGCATCTTCAGCAGCCAGACGAACGACTACGACGTCAGCGGGCCGAAGCCGGTGTCGGCCACGACCCTGACGACGTTGACCTTCGCGACGTTCACCGGCGCCGGTCACGTGGTCGCGAGGAAGGCCGATGTCGTCGTCTGGGTGCCGAACTACCGGGCGCCGCTGACGGACTGGGACATCTCGAACGTCAAGGTGACCGTCGTGTACCAGGTCGCCGCGTAGCCGGCCTCAAGCACGGCGTCCGCTGCGCCGAGAACCCCTCGGAAGGCCGAACATCCTGCGAGGGGACCGTCATGCACACCGACCGGCACGGGGCCGCGTCCCCGGACGGGGGCGCGCTCCTCGCCATGGCTGCGAGGGGCTCGGCGAGCGGTCACCGGCTCGGACGCCGAGGGGCCCTGTCGCTCGCCGGGCTCGGGCTCGTCTCGGCCGCCCTCGCCGCGTGCGGCAAGGGCGAGGAGGCGGCCGCCGTCCCCGAGCGCGTCGACACCAAGGAGATCGAGGCCAAGGACGGCAAGGAGCGCCTCGTAGCGGGCAACGAGCGCTACGTCGGCGGCACGCCCGCGTACCCCGACCAGAGCCTGACCCGACGCAAGAAGCTCGGGCAGGGCCAGAAACCGTTCGCGGCCGTGCTCTCGTGCGCCGACTCCCGGGTACCGCCCGAGATCGTCTTCGACCAGGGGCTCGGCGACCTCTTCGTCGTCCGCAGCGCCGGCCAGGTGCTCGACCGGGCCGTTCTTGGCTCGCTGCAGTTCGGCGTCGGCGAGCTCGAGGTACCGCTGCTCGTCGTCCTCGGGCACACGAAGTGCGGTGCCGTGAAGGCAACCGTCGAGGCCATCGAGAAGAAGACCGCCCCGTCCGGGACCGACATCGACGCGCTCGTCGCGGCGATCACCCCGTCGGTCGAGGAGGCGGAGGAGGCGGGGATCGAGGCCTCCGAGCTCGTCGGGGCGGCCATCGAGTTCAACGTCGAGGCCGTCGTCGAGCGGCTCGGGCAGGCGAAGGTCCTGCGTGCCGCGGAGAAGAAGCGCAAGCTCAAGGTGCTCGGCGCCGTGTACGACGTCGAGACCGGCGAGGTCGACTTCCTCTAGGACCGCCGGCCCCCGACACCGTCGCCCGGCTGTCGGTCCGCGGCTGCGGGTCCGCGGCTGTCAGTCCGCGTCGAGGCCGTGGCAGATCGTGCCGTCGCAGCCCTCGTCGAGGCAGTGGCAGATCTCGCAGGGCTGTTCCTTGCAGGTGGACCTGGTGCTCATCGTCGTCGCGTCCCTCATGTCCGGTGCGTCGTCCCGATCGTCGCGGCCCGGTCGTCGGACCGGGTGCTGCAACCGCTGACAAGCATCGGCCCTCACGGGGCCGCGCCACCCGGGACCCTTGGCTCGGTCGAAGGTGCCCTGTCTCACAGCCGGCGCACGACCTGCGTCGCGCGGCCCACGACCTACGTCCCCGCCACGCGCGCCCGGTGCCCGGAGGCTTGGAGGATGCAGACGCGCCGGTCCGCCGGGCGCCGGTGGACGGAGCACCCCGAGCCGACGCTGTTCGCCGTCACGTCCGCGCTCGTCGTCGCGGGCTTCGCCGCCCGCCTGCTGTGGATGGCCGGAGCCGCGGTCGGGCTCGGCGCGGCCCTGACCTGGCTGGTCGCCTCGCTGCGCCGGCGCGAGCCGACCGTCGACGTCATCGCGGTGCTCGCGCTGGGCGGGTCGCTCGCGGTCGACGAGCCGCTCGCGGGCGCGGTCATCGCGTGGATGCTCGCCACCGGCCGGCTGCTCGAGGAACGAGCGCGGACGCGTGCCCGGCGCGAGTTGAGCCTGCTCGTCGGCCGCGCACCGCGGACGGCCCGCCGGCGGACCGCGGACGGCGCCGCCGACGGCACCGGCACCCTCGTCGAGGTCGATGTGGACGAGGTCCGGCGTGGCGACGTCCTGCTCGTCGGACCGGGCGAGGTCGTCCCCGTCGACGGCCACGCCGTCGCGGTCGCCACCCTCGACGAGTCGGCCCTCAGCGGTGAGCCGCTGCCCGTCGAGCACGTGGCAGGTGACGAGGTGCGCAGCGGCGCCGTCAACGCCGGCTCTCCCTTCGAGCTCATCGCGGCCGCAGCGGCCGCCGACTCGACGTACGCGCGGATCGTCCGCCTCGTCGAGCAGGCGAGTGCGTCGACGGCGCCGTTCGTCCGGACCGCGGACCGGGTCGCCCTCGCATTCGTCCCGCTGACGCTGGCGCTCGCCGGCGGTGCCTGGATGCTGTCCGCCGACCCGGTGCGCGCGGTCGCGGTCCTCGTCGTCGCCACGCCGTGCCCACTGCTGCTCGCCGCCCCGATCGCGATCATCTCCGGGCTGTCCCGTGCGACCCGGATCGGTGTCGTCATCAAGGGCGGCGCGGTCCTCGAACGGCTCGCCGCCGGCCGGGTCCTGCTGCTGGACAAGACCGGGACGCTCACCCGGGGCCGCCCGACGGTGCGCGACGTGGTCCTCGCGACGCCGCCGGCCCGGGGCGCGCCCGACGTCGACGCCCTGCTGCGGCTCGCCGCCGGCCTCGACCAGGTCTCGCCGCACGTCCTGGCAGCCGCCGTCGTCACCGCGGGCCGGTCGCGCGGGCTCGCGCTGACGCTGCCGGACGCCGTCGTGGAGCAGCCCGGCCTCGGTATCGAGGGCGTCGTCGACGGACGACGGGTCCGCGCCGGCAAGGCCGACTGGATCGTCGGCGCCGCGGGCGGCCCCGGCGAACCGGCCTGGGCCGGCCGGCTGCGGCGGCGCGCGGCGCTCGACGGGACGATGGCCGTCTTCGTCGCCGTCGACGGGACCCCGGCCGGAGCCCTGCTCCTGGAGGACCCGTTGCGCCCCGACGCGCCACGGATGGTCCGGGCGCTGCGCAAGGCGGGATTCCGCCGCGTCGTCCTCGTCACCGGAGACCGGGCGGACGTCGCCGAGGCCGTCGGCCGGATCGTCGGGGTCGACGCCGTGCACGCCGGGCAGGACCCGCAGGGCAAGCTCGCCGTCGTCGCGGCCGAGTCCCGCGGCGGGCCGACCGTCATGGTCGGCGACGGCGTCAACGACGCGCCGGCCCTCGCGCAGGCCGACGTCGGCGTCGCCCTCGCGGCGCGGGGCGCGACGGCGAGCAGCGAGACGGCGGACGTCGTCCTCACCGTCGACCGCGTCGACCGGCTGGCCGACGCGGTCGGGATCGCCGTCCGGTCGCGGTCGATCGCGCTGCAGGCCGTCACCGTGGGGATGGGCCTGTCGCTCGTCGCGATGGCCGTCGCGGCGGCCGGGTACCTGCCGCCGACCGCCGGTGCGCTGCTCCAGGAGGGCATCGACGTGCTCGCGATCGCGGTCGCCCTGCGCGCCGTGCTGCCCGCGCGGTCCCGGCAGCCGGCCCTGAGCCCCGAGGAGGTCGCGCTGATGACCGCCGTGCACGCCGAGCACGACGCCGTCCGGCCCCTCGTCGAGGAGGTGCGCTCGGTGGCGGACCGGGCCGGGGCGTCGCCGAGCTCCGACGAGGTCCGGAACCTGTTGCAGCGCCTGGAGTCCGAGCTCCTGCCCCACGAGCTCGCCGAGGAGGAGAGGCTCTACCCGGTCGTCGCGCGCGTGCTCGGCGGCGACGACCCGACCGGTGCGATGAGCCGGACGCACGCGGAGATCTCGTACCAGGTGTGGCGGCTGCGCCGGATGCTCGAGCCGCCGGCGGTGGCCGACGGTGCGGAGGTACAACGGTTGCTGTACGGCCTCTACGCGATCCTGCGGCTGCACGACGCGCAGGAGGAGGAAGGGATGTTCAGCCTGATCCCCTCCTCCTGACGCACGCGACGACTGCCGCGGCGTCGAGCCCGGCCGTCGCCTAGTCGGTCGCCCGGGTCACGGCGAGCCGGTCGAGCAGGCCGTTCGCGAAGCGCTCGCGGCGCTCGTCGGTCCACGTCGCCGCGCCGGGTCGTGTCTCAGCGGCGCGTCTGCAGCCCGTCGAGCAGCGCCGAGGCCCGCTCGCCGACGCGCTCGAAGAGTGCAGGCAGCTCGTCGGCCGAGACGAGCCCGTCGGTGAGCCAGGCCACCGAGGGCTCGAGGCTCTCGGGGTCGGCGCCGACGAGGAGCCGGTCGGCGACGCCGCGCGCGGCGTGCAGCGTGCGCTCAAGCGGTGAGGCATCGGGCAGCATCGCCTCGTGGTGCCGCGCGATGAGGGCGCACACCCGGTCCGGGAAGTGCCACAGCGACAGCACGCGGGCACCGATCGCCTCGTGCGTCGTGCCGTACGCGGCCTGCTCGGCCGCGGCGAGCGCCGTGACGTCCTCCGGCTGCGGCAGGCAGACCAGCCCCAGCGGGGTGTGCTGGTGGAGCAGGGCGGAGCCGAGGGTGTGGAGCAGCCCGAGCGCGAACGCGTCGCCGCTGTCGGCCTCGAGGAGCGGGGCGAGGACCTCCGCCGCGGTCGCCGCGAGGGCAGCACCCTCCCAGAAGCCGGCCGGCGTCGCGTTGGGGTCGTCGAGGCCGGCGGCGGCGACGACGGCGAGGCTGCGGACGGTCTGGAAGCCGACGACCGAGACGGCGAACGGCAAGGTGCTGACCCGGCCGGACAGCCCGTAGTAGCTGGAGTTCGCGACCCGCAGCACCTTCGCGGCGAAGACCGGGTCGGTGCCGATCGCCCGGGCGAGCTGCTGCGCCGAGGCGTCCGGGTCGTCGCACAGCTGGAGCACCTTGGCGGCGGCCTGCGCACGGGCCGGCAGCTGCTCGTGACGGGCGAGCAGCGTCTCGGCGACATCGACCGTCATCGCGCACCTCCGGTGGGCTCGTCGTCGTCGGGTTCGGCCGGCCGGCCGGCCGCGGCCGGCGCGAGCCGGTAGCGACCGGGGCCGGCGGCCTTGGCGTCGTACATGACCCGGTCGGCGGCACGCAGCAGCGTCTCGGGGGTGTCGAACGTGGCGGGGAGCGCGATCCCGAGGCTCGCCGACAGCAGGACCTCACGGCCCACGACGCTGAGCGGTGCCGCGAGCGCGTCGAGATGGCGGCGTCCGGCGGCCTCGGCCTCGTCGGCGGAGCCGACGTTGCGCAGGACGACGACGAACTCGTCACCGGCGATCCGCGCGATGACGTCGTCCTCGCGGGCCGTGCGCTGCATCCGGCGCGCGACCTCGATGAGGACGCGGTCCCCGGCCTCGTGGCCGTAGGTGTCGTTGACCTCCTTGAAGCCGTCGAGGTCGAAGAAGAGCACGGCGAACGCGTGGTCGGCGCCGCGCCGGCTCGCCAGCAGCTCGGTGAGGACGGCGACGAGGCGGCGGCGGTTGACCAGGCCCGTCAGGGGGTCGTGGTGCGCCTGGTAGGACATCTGCTCCTCCCAGGCCCGGCGGGCGGTGACGTCTTCGGCGGTGCCGACGAAGCCGGCCGCGCGCGACGGCGTGGTCGTCGGGGCCAGGCGCAGGTGGAGCCAGCGCTGCGACGGCCGGGTGGACCCGGGGGTCTGCCCGGGCTCGCCGTCGGCACCGGTCGGCTGCGCGAGGACCCGGGAGGCGACGGGGGCGGCGAGCCGGACCCGAAGGTCGCGCGCGGCCCCCGCGAGAACCGCGTCCAGCACGTCGAGCAGCGCCGATCGGCCGTCGGGGTGGATCGCGTCGACCCAGGAGGTGCCCGTGAGGGCACCGGGGTCGGTGCCGAGCAGCTCGGCGAACGGCACGTTGACGTACCCGAGGCGCAGGCCGGCCTCGGACAGGAAGATGCCGACCGGCGCGTGCTCCGCGAGCGCACGGAAGCGGTGGTCGGCCTCGGCGGCCGCCGTCCGGGCGGCGCGCGCCTCGTCGAGGTGCGGGCTGAGCAGCACGAGCCAGCCGCCGTCCAGCGGGACGACCTGGACCTGGACGCGCCGGGTGGACTCGTCGGGACGGCGGACGACACCGACGCCGTGCCCACCGGCTCCGCGCAGGAGCGAGCCGGTGACGACCGGCCACGACTGGCCGCGCTGGTGCCGCGGGGCCGCCTCGGACAGACTCACGCCGTCGAGCTCCCCCGGCCCGAGGCCGAGCAGGTCGAGGGCCTCGGGGTTGGCCCAGACGACGCGGGTGCCCGACGTGTCGACGAGTGCCTCCGGGTCGGACGGCGCCGGCGGGACCGGGCCGGCGACCGCGACCGCGGCACCGCCGCGCTCGGCGGCTGCCCGCCAGGCCTGGCTCAGCACGAGGTCCGGATGACCGTCCAGCGTGTCGAGCGCCGTGCGCGCACTCTCGCTCATGCCCCTCCTTCGCCCGTCAGGTGCTCTATCGGGCGATCCGGACGCCTCCTGTAGCGCCGGGTGACCAGACACCGAGGGCTCACGCGGTCGGATCGGCCAGCACTGTCGCGTCGGCGACCTCGCTGAGGGTCATCGGCGCACCGCCGACCTCCGTGGCGTGCGCGAGCAGCCGGTCGAGGACGCCGACGAGGTGCGGACGGCCGATCGTCTGCGGGTGCAGCGTCAGCACGTAGACCGCACCGGTCTCCTGGGTCGCCGCGAAGTCGAGGATCGCTGTCCAGCGCTCCTCCAGCGCCGACGGCGCGACCATGACCCGCGGCGCGCCGGGCGTGACCTCCTGGGTGGGGAAGTCGTCGAGGAACCACGACACCGGGATCTCGAGCACCGGCGACGGCACGCCGGGCACGCTCGCCGAGCCGGCGACGTCCCGCCCGCCGTGGGACACCAGGCTGCCGGGCCGCCACAACCGGGGCCGGTAGGGGTGGACGTCGTTCGCCATGAGGCTGGAGTCCCAGTCGAACCCGAGCTCGGCGAGCAGGTCGAGGGTGTGCTCGGAGACGTCCCAGGCGGGCGAGCGGTACCCGCGCGGCCGGACGCCGATCCGCTCCAGCGCCGCGAGGCCCTTGAGAAGCACGGCGCGCTCGCCGTCGCGGTCGACGGCCAGCGGGTTCTCGTGCGCGTAGCCGTGGTGGGCCACCTCGTGGCCGGCAGCGATCACGTCGCGGCACGCCGCCGGGAAGGTGTCGGCGGTGTGCCCGGGCACGAACCACGTCGAGGTGACGCCGTGCCGCTCGAGCAGCCGCAGCAGCCGGGGCACCGCGACCTCGGCGCCGAACTCGCCGCGCGAGGTCCAGGCCGGTCCGCGGACGCCGAACGTGCCGTCCCACACGGCGAGCGCGTCGAAGTCGAACGTCACGGCGACGGCGACGGCTCGCCCGGGCGGGAGGCGGACCCGGCCGGCCTGCTGGGTGTAGGTCACGGCGCCACGCTAGGCCCGGCCGGCCGCACCGTGCCGGGCGACCCACGACGCCCGGGTGCGGCCGCGCGCGCGGTCGGGACGGGGTCAGCCCGCCCAGCCGTCGAGGACCTCGCGGGGGCTGAGGGCGGGGGCCCTCGTCGGCGGCGCCGGCGTGCCCGCCGGCGTGCGGTCGAACCGCGGCGCCGGGGCCGGCTGGACGACGCCGTCGAGGTCGACGAAGGCGCCGCGGGCGGCGTTGTGCGGATGGGTGTGCGCCTCCCACGGCGAGAGCACCGGCGTGACGCAGGCGTCGGTGCCCTCGAACACCGACGTCCACGCGTCCCGGGTCCGGCCGGCGAAGATCTCGGTGAACCGCGCGCGCAGGACCGGCCAGCCCGCCGGGTCGAGCTGCGGCGGGAGTGTCGCCGGGTCGAGCCCCAGCCCGTCGACGAACGCCGCGTAGAACTGCGGCTCGAGGGCGCCGACGGCCATCCAGCCGCCGTCGGACGTCGCGTACGTGTCGTAGAAGGGTGCCCCGCCGTCGAGCAGGTTCGTCCCCGGCGGACCGGGCCACATGCCGACCGCGCGCAGGCCGTGGACGAATGCCGTGAGCAGCGCGGAGCCGTCGACCATCGCGACGTCGACGACCTGGCCGAGCCCGGAGCGCCCCCGCTCGTGGAGAGCGGCGAGCACGCCGACGACGAGGAGCATCCCGCCGCCACCGAGGTCGCCGAGGAGGTTGAGCGGTGCGTGCGGAGCGGACCCGTTGCGGCGCAACGGCTCCAGCGCGCCGGCGACGGCGATGTAGTCGATGTCGTGGCCGGCCCGGGCGGCCAGCGGCCCGTCCTGCCCCCAGCCGGTCATCCGGGCGTAGACGAGCCGAGGGTTGGCATCCCGGCAGGGCACCGGCCCGAGCCCGAGCCGCTCGGCCACCCCGGGCCGGAACGGCTCGACGAACACGTCGGCCGCCGCCACGAGCGACAGCACGTCCCGGACGCCGTCCGCGGACTTGAGGTCGAGCCCGACCCGCCGCCGCCCGCGCAGCACGGGGTCCGGCGTCGCGGCGGACCCCGGCCGCTCGACCCGGACGACGTCCACGCCGAGATCGGCGAGCACCATGCAGCCGAACGGGGCCGGCCCCAGCCCGGCGAGCTCGACGAGCCGCAGCCCGGCGAGCGGACCCGCGCCGTCCGCGCCGCCCGCGCTCACGCCGCGGAGCCCGCGCCCGCCGCCTCCCGCGCGGCCCGTGGCAGCAGCGACTCCGGCGGCGTGAAGCGGACGCCGTACCGCTGCGCGAGGGCCTGTGCCCGCGCGACGAAACCGGTGACCCCCCCGTCGTACTGCTCGACGTACTGGAGCACGCCGCCCGTCCAGGCCGGGAACCCGATGCCGAGGATCGAGCCGACGTTCCCCTCGGCGACCGAGCGCAGGACGCCTTCGTCGAGGCAGCGGACGGCGTCGACGGCCTCGGCGAACAGCATCCGCTCCTGCAGGTCGGCGAACGGGATGCCCGCGGTCGCCTCCTGGCTCGTGCGCGGCGCGGGGTTCGCGCCGAACTCGGCGAGCAACCCGGGCCACAGCCGCAGCCGCGTACCGTCGTCCGCGTACTCGTAGAACCCCGCTCGCCCGGCCCGGCCGGGGCGGCCCAGGTCGTCGACCATCCTGTCGACGATGGTCTTCGACGGGCTCACGGCCGGCTGCTCCCCCGCGGCGAGCGCGGCCTTCTCGTAGTTGTCGCGGATGTGCTGGACGAGCGTGAGGCTCACCTCGTCGGCCAGCGCGAGCGGTCCGGTCGGGTAGCCCGCCTGGAGCGCGGCCTGCTCGACCGACTGCGGGTGGACGCCCTCGGCGAGCAGGGCCATCGCCTCGTCCATGAACCGGCCGATGACCCGGCTCGTGAAGAAGCCGCGCGAGTCGTTGACGACGATGGGCGTCTTACGGATCTGCCGCGCCACGTCGACGGCGCGGGCGAGGGCGACGTCCGAGGTCCGCTCCCCGACGACGACCTCGAGCAGCGGCATCTTGTCGACCGGGGAGAAGAAGTGCAGCCCGACGAAGTCCTCGGGGCGCTCCACGCCCTCGGCGAGGCCGGTGATCGGCAGGGTCGAGGTGTTCGACGCGAGGAGCGCGTCCGGCGCCACGACCTGCTCGGCCTCGGCGAGGACCCGCTTCTTGAGATCGGGGTTCTCGAAGACGGCCTCGATGACGAGGTCGGCCCCGGCGGCGTCGGCGACGTCCGCCGTCGGACGGATCCGGGCGAGGACGGCGTCCGCCCTCTCCTGCGTCGAGCGGCCCCGGGACACCGCCTTCGCGAGGAGCCTCTCGCTGTACGCCTTGCCCCGCACCGCCGCCTCGAGGGTGACGTCCCTGAGAACGACCTCCATGCCCGCCCGGGCGCACTCGTAGGCGATGCCGGCGCCCATCATCCCGGCACCGACGACGAGGACGGTACGCACCGGACGCTCGGGGATGCCCTTCGGTCGGCTCGCGCCGCCCGCGACGGCCTGCATGTCGAGGAAGAACGCGGTGATCATGTTCGTCGAGACCTGCCCGCAGAGCAGCTCGACGAGGTAGCGGGTCT
>DAIOGQ010000059.1:0-16084 GCA_036745175.1 Kineosporiaceae bacterium | reverse complement strand
GCCTGCACCTCGAGGTCACCGACTCCGGTGTCGGCATCCCGCCGAACGAGCTCGCGGAGCTCAACGCGCGCCTCACCAGTCCTGGCACGCTCGACGCCCAGGTGCCGTCTCGGATGGGCCTGTTCGTCGTCGCCCGCCTCGCCCAGCGGGGCGGGCTGCGGGTCCGGCTCTCGCCGCGGTCGAACACCGCCGGCACGGTCGCCGAGGTCATGGTGCCGCCGGCGCTCGTCGCGGGCGGCCCCAGCGCCGACAGCGGCGCGCCTGCCGTGTTCGGCGACCTTCCGCTGTCGACGGCCGGTCCCACGAGCGGCTCGTCGAACGGGCCCGGCGGCTTCGGTCCGGGGTCCGCCCCGGCGCCTGCCGGGGCGCCCGCAGCACCGGCCGCGCCGCTCGCACCCGTCGCGGGCACCTCGCAGCTCGCCCCGTCGCCCCGTCGCTCGGCGCGTCCCGAGCCGGTCGCAGCCGCATCCGACGACACCACGGCGGGCGCCGCCGCAGCGGTGGCGGCGGCGGAGGCCGCCGCAGCGGCCACGCTCGCCGACGGCGGCCCGCCGCTGCCGTCACGTCGTCCGGGCGCGGTGCTCAGCGGCGGTCCGCTGGCCGCCGCGGCCGCGGCCCGGGCGCAGGCCCCGCCCACCCCGCCGCCCGGCTCGGCCGGCCTCTTCGGCGTCGCCGCGGCGACGAGCGGCAACCCCTTCGAGCCCGCGAACGAGTACGGCTCGGACGCGGGCTCCGGCGAGGGCGCGAGCGACGACGCGCCGCGTCCGGACGAGCGTCCGGACGAGGCACCGGCAGCACCGGCCGCCCGACCGGCGGCGCGGGGCGCCACCGCCGCCTGGTCGACGTCCCCGAACCGCTCGCTGCCGACCCGGGTCCGTGGCTCCTCGGTCCCGCCACCTCTCGCAGGCGGGCCGGCCGCCGCCCCGCCGCCGCTGCCGGCCGCCGCCCCCGCACCGTTCGGGATGCCGACCGGCGGACGCACCGCGGACTGGCCGGGCGCCGTCCCACCCGCGCCGCTGGGAGCGTCGGCCAAGGCCTCCGCGGCCGGCCTCGGGTCGGTGCAGGCCGGCGCCTCCGCGGCAGCGGCCGCGACGTCGGCCCGCGACGCATCCGGGAAGGACGGGCCGCCACGCGGGTCCGACGCGTTCGACCGTCTCGTCGACGGTCTGTCCGGGAGCGGGTCTGACGTCGCGGCGGACGCGCCCGGGGAGCCCGGCGGCCGGTTCCCCGCACGCGCCGCCGGCTCCGAGCAGGTCGCCACCGACTCGGCACGACCCACCCTGCCGACCCGGCCTGCGCCGTCCGCGCCGGCTGCGCCCGCCACGGGCACCGCCCCGGCGGCCGACCTCCGGGGAACGACCGCGCCCGGGACGGCGGCCCCCGGCGACGCGCCGCCGGCCGGCGTCCGCGATGCCGGCCGGGACGGCGTCGAGGCCAAGAGCGGCGTCGAGGCCAAGAGCGGCGTCGAGGCCAAGAGCGGCGTCGAGGCCGAGAGCGGCACCGGCCAGGGCGCGTCGGCGCTGCCCCCCGTCGGTGGCCGGGCGGCGGGCCTCACGGGCGACCCGCCGGCGAGCGGGCTCACGGGCGAGCTCACGCCCGGCCGGCTCAAGCCGTCCGCGACGCCCGTCCCGGCGACTTCCCGTGGCGACTCGGGCAACGGCCGCCAGATCGGGTCGAACGGTGGGGCCCCCCGCGCGTGGGACGCCTCGCTGCCCACCGAGCTGACCGCTCGCGCCGCCGCCGACGCCGCGGCCCAGCGCTACCGGCCGGCCAACCCGCACGCTCCGATGATCGGCAGTGACGCGCCGCCCGCCCAGAGCACCCCGACGCCGATCTTCGACTCGATCTCGGCGTGGTTCTCGGCCGACGCGTCGGCGCCCACGACCGGGTCGCTCGACCCCGTCGACCAGGTCGTCGACCTTCGGGACGGCGCGCGGACGCCGGTGACCGCGGGTGCCCCGTCGTCCAACCGCTGGGCGGCCCTCGGCGACCAGCGATGGCTCGCCGCGAGCGCCCGCGCGGCGGCGAACCCGGAGATCTCGGGCACAACCCAGACCGGCCTGCCGAAGCGGCGCCCGGGGGCCAACCTCGTACCGTCCGCGAGCACCGGCGGCGCGTCGGCCCGAGCGGCGGCCCCCGGCGTCCCGGCAGCGTCCGGCGTCATGCCCTCCGCCCCGGTGCACCGGGCGGACCCCGAGACGGTCCGCGGCCGCCTCGGCAGCTACCAGCGGGGCCTGACGTCGGCACGTCGCTCGCGACGCGCCCCCGGCGACCCGGCAGCCGCGGAGAGCATGTTCGGCGCGGCCGGCAACGACAAGGGTGCGACGACAGCACAGACACCCGAAGGCACGGGAGGAGACACGTGAGCACGGGGACAGGTACTGATGTCGGCTGGCTGGTCGACGGGTTCACCCATCGGGTGCCCGGCGTCGCGCACGCCGCCGTCGTGTCGGCGGACGGCCTGCTCATGGCGAGCTCCGCCGGGCTGCCACGCGACCGCGCCGACCAGCTCTCCGCCGTGGCCTCGGGCCTCGGCAGCCTGACGAACGGGGCGGCGCTGTGCTTCTCCGCGGGTGCAGTCGTGCAGACGGTCGTCGAGATGCAGGGCGGGTTCCTCCTCCTGATGGCCATCTCCGACGGCTCCTGGCTGGCGGTGCTCGCCTCGCCGACGTCCGACATCGGGCTCGTCGGGTACGAGATGACCCTGCTCGTCGACCGTGTCGGCGAGCACCTGTCGCCGGCGTTGCGCCAGGCACGCGGTTGGTCCGGCGAGGACTGAGGCGGGTCCGACGACGATGAACCAGCCTCCCGACCCCGTGCAGGACGCCCAGGGGCGTCCCCGCGCGCCCCGCGAGCCGGCCGGCTCGCGGGGCGCTCCGCCACGCGGCGCGGGACCGGAGGCCCTGTGGAGCCGCGCGATCACCGGGATCGGCTTCACACCGCCCCTGGGGAACCCGGTCACCCAGCGGCCCGTGGGCCCGAGCCGGTCGGCGCGGTCCTTCGAGCAGGTCCGTGCTGCCGCGGAGAACGCTCGCCGCGGCGGCCGTTCCGGGCCGTTCTCCGACCCTCCGCCGGCGGCCGTCGTGGACGGTGTGGACGGCGCGGCCGCCGTCGTGGACGGTACGGCTGTTGGCGTGGCCGGCGTGGCCGGCGTGGCCGGAGAGGTCGGCGGCCGGCACCCGGGTGTGCCGTCGGCGGGCGGGCCGACCGGCTGGACACCGGCTCCGCCGGACACCGATCCGCCGTCCGGCACGGCCCCCGACGAGCCGGCCGGGATTCCCGCCGTCGCCGTCGGCCCCGCGGACGTCCTCGCGGGGTCCACCGCTGCGCTGGACCCCGACCTCGCCGCCATCGGGTACATCGGCGGTGGGGGGCTCACCGACGCCCTCGTCGCAGCGAACCGTGGCGGCTACGTCGGCCCGGCGCGCGGGACGCATGCCGTGCCGTCCGGGCACGGCGCCCACGTCGCGGAGCTGGACGCCGGCAGGGCCGGACCAGCACGTCAGCAGGCCGGTCGCACGGCGCCGGCTCTGCCGGCGGCACCCGGATCGGTGCCCGGTGCACAGGCGCCCTGGGGGGATGGGCAGGCCGCGCTCGGGCCGACGGGCACGGCCGCGGGGAACGAGACGGCCTCCGCGAACGGGACGGCGCTGCACGGCGGGGCGGCACCCGGCGGCCTCGGCGTCGGGGGCTTCGTCCTGAACGACGTCGCGCCGCACGGCTACCCCGTGAACGGGCCGGACCCGGGTGCCGCTGTCGTCCACGTGGCGCCAGGTCGCACCGTCCCGGAGCACGCCGCTCCCGGTGACGCGGAGCAGAGCCGCCCGACGCCCGCGGCGGCGCCCGTGCACGGCATGCCGCCGGGCGACCCCGCGGCCGGTGCGCCCGCTGGTACCGGTACCGCGGGAGCCGCCGGCATGGCCCAGGCGAGCGCCAAGCCACCCGAGCGAGGCGGCCCGACCGACCCGGGCCACGACGACCGGGGGGCGCGCCGTGGCCAGGGCTCGATGGGGCCTGCGGGCGCCCGCGCGCTCGGCAACAAGGTGGTCGGCCCCGGCACGGGTCCCGTCCCGACGCGGGGCGAGCGCGGACGACCGACCGTCGGCCGTCGCTTCGGCGGGCGGCGGGAGGAGCCCGGGACCGACGACGAGCCCGGGTCCGACGAGATCGCCGATGCCCGGCCGGCACCGGCTCCCGGGCCCCCGGCGGGTGCCCCGCAGGGACCGCCGGGCCCGCACGGCACCCAGGTCGTCGGCAGCGGCACCGGCTCGATCCCGGCCTGGCTCGTCGAGGTCGACGCGGCGACGCGCGAGCAGGTCAGCGGGACAGCGGCCTTCACCGACCCTCACGGCGACACGGCGTCGACGAGGCTCGTCCAGCCGCTGCGCGACGACGAGCACGTGTACGCCGACGGCCCGGCGCCGTCCCTCGTGCGGCCGTACTCGCGCACGGGCGGGCGGACGAAACCCGGTCACGCGCTCGACCTCGAGGCGCTCGTCGTCACGACGGTCAACGGTCGCGAGGCGTGGTCGAGCCCGCTGCTGACGCCGGAGCACGTGCAGGTGATCGGCCTGTGCGTCGACACCACGAGCGTCGCCGAGATCGCGGCGCGGCTGACGGTTCCCATCGGCGTCGCCCGCGTGATCATCGCCGACATGGTTGACCTAGGACTCGTCGAGGTCATGAAGACCTCCGCGAACCTCGGGGACGAACGCGACCCAGCTTTCCTGAGGAGGGTGCTCAGTGGCCTTCAGCGGCTCTGACGGCCGACCGACCCGATCGACGAAGATCGTCGTGTCGGGCGGGTTCGGCAGCGGCAAGACGACGTTCGTCGGTGCCGTGTCCGAGATCGTCCCGTTGCGCACCGAGGCCGTCATGACCTCGGCGAGTATCGGGGTCGACGACCTGTCGGCCACGCCGAACAAGACGACGACGACCGTCGCCATGGACTTCGGACGGATCTCGATCGACAGCGAGCTCGTGCTGTACCTGTTCGGATCGCCGGGCCAGAACCGCTTCTGGTTCATGTGGGACGACCTCGTGCGGGGTGCGATCGGCGCCGTCGTGCTCGTCGACACCCGGCGGCTGCAGGACTGCTTCGGGCCGATCGACTTCTTCGAGGCGCGGAACCTGCCCTTCGTGGTCGCGGTCAACGCGTTCGACGGCGTCCTCCAGCACCGCCCCGAGGAGGTGCGCGAGGCGCTCCAGCTCGGCCCCGACGTGCCGGTGATCGTGTGCGACGCCCGCGAGCGGGAGTCGGCCAAGCAGACGCTGATCGCCGTCGTCGAGCACGCGCTCCGGACGTGGACGTCCGCCTCGGTGCCGCAGTAGCTCAGGGAGCAGGGTCGAAGAACGCCGTCGGATAAGGCGCAGCGGGACGGCGTGCGCGGCTGATGCCCCCGGTCTGCCGGTCCGAGGTCGACGCCGCCGGGTGTCGCGACGGTTGCGGACAGCCGGGAGCCCCGGTCCGCCGTGGCGGACCGGGGCTCCCCCGGTGCAGGTCCTGCGGTGCTGCGGTCAGGCGGCCGCGGCGGCCGCAGCCGGCACGTCGTCCCGGACGGCGATCCCGCGGCGCTTGGAGATCGTCACCGCGACGACGATGACGACGACCGCGCCGCCGGCGATGATGCCCCGCAGGAGCGGCGAGGCGTCGGCGCCGATGGACAGCTGGACGACGGCCGGCGCGATAAGTACCGACACGAGGTTCATGACCTTGATGAGCGGGTTGATCGCCGGACCTGCGGTGTCCTTGAACGGGTCACCGACCGTGTCACCGATAATGGCGGCCTCGTGCGCGGGCGAGCCCTTGCCGCCGTAGTTGCCGTCCTCGACGATCTTCTTGGCGTTGTCCCACGAACCGCCAGAGTTCGCGAGGAAGACCGCCATGAGCACGCCGGCGCCGATCGCGCCCGCGAGGTAGCCCGCGAGCGGGCCGACGCCGAGACCGAACCCGACGGCGATCGGGGCCATGGCCGCGAGCAGACCGGGTGTCGCGAGCTCGCGGAGGGAGTCGCGGGTGCAGATGTCGACGACCCGGGCGTACTCGGGCTTCTCGGTACCGTCCATGATCCCGGGGTGCTCGCGGAACTGACGACGCACCTCGTAGACGATCGCCCCGGCCGCCCGGGTCACCGCGTCGACGGCGAGACCCGAGAACAGGAACACGACTGCGGCGCCGATGATGAGACCCACGAGGATGTTCGGCGCGACGATCCCGTAGAGGTCCGCGGCCGCGGTCTCGCCGGCCGTCGCGAACGCGGACCGCACGGCGTCCGTGTACGAGCCGAAGAGCGCCGTCGCCGCGAGGACCGCCGTGGCGATCGCGATCCCCTTGGTGATGGCCTTCGTCGTGTTGCCCACGGCGTCGAGCTCGGTGAGGATCTGCGCGCCCTCGCCGTGCACGTCGCCGCTCATCTCCGCGATCCCCTGGGCGTTGTCGCTCACCGGGCCGAACGTGTCCATGGCGACGATGACGCCGACGGTCGTGAGCAGGCCGCAGCCCGCCACGGCGATGAGGAACAGCGACAGGATGATCGAGCCACCGCCGAGCAGGAACGCCGCGTAGACCGCGGCCGCGATGATGAGCGCGGTGTAGACGGCCGACTCGAAGCCGACGCCGATACCGGCGAGCACGACGGTCGCCGCACCCGTCTGGGTGGTGCGGGCGACGTCGTTGGTGGGCCTGGAGTCGGTGCCGGTGAAGTAGCCCGTGAGCCACAGGATGATGCCGGCGAGGACGATGCCGATGAAGACCGCACCGGTCGCCGCGAGCCGCGGGTCGCCGTCCACGTCGGCCGCGACGGGCATCTGCGCGAACGAGGACGGCAGGTAGACGAACGCCATGACGGCGCAGCCGACCGCTGCCACGACCGCGGAGAGGTAGAAGCCGCGGTTGATCGCGACGAGGCCGTTCTCGCCCGGCCGCGGCTTGGTGATGAAGACGCCGAGGACGGCGGTGAGGGCACCGACCGCGGGGACCAGGAGCGGGAAGACGAGGCCGTAGTCGCCGAAGGCGGCCTTGCCGAGGATGAGCGCCGCGACGAGCATCACCGCGTAGGACTCGAAGAGGTCGGCCGCCATGCCGGCGCAGTCGCCGACGTTGTCGCCGACGTTGTCGGCGATCGTCGCCGCGTTTCGCGGGTCGTCCTCGGGGATGCCCTGCTCGACCTTGCCGACGAGATCGGCACCGACGTCGGCGGCCTTGGTGAAGATGCCGCCGCCGACGCGCATGAACATCGCCAGCAGCGCGGCCCCGAAGCCGAACCCCTCGAGAACCGCGGGGGCGTCGCCCCGGTAGATGAGCACGACGATGCTCGCGCCGAGGAGGCCGAGGCCCACCGTCGCCATGCCCACCGTGCCGCCGGTGCGGAAGGCGATCCGCATGCCCGCGTCGCGGCCGCCGGCCTCGCGGGCCGCCGCGGCGACCCGCAGGTTCGCGCGGACCGCGAGCCACATGCCGAGGTAGCCGATCGTGGCCGAGAACACCGCCCCGACGACGAAGAAGAGGCTCCGCCCGACCTTGATGCCGCTGTCGCCCGGCAGCAGGAACAGCAGGACGAAGACCAGCGCGACGAACCAGACGAGCGTCCGGAACTGGCGGTTGAGGTACGCCGAGGCGCCCTCCTGGACCGCCTTGGCGATCTCCTTCATCTTGTCAGTGCCCTCGCCGGCCGCGAGTACCTGGCTCCTGAAGACCGCCGCCATGACAAGAGCGACCACGGAGATGGCCGTGACGACGGCGACGAGCGTCAGGTTTCCGCCGGCGAGAGTCACCTCCGAGCCGGTTGCGGCACGGGTGATCCCTGGCATCCGTCCTCCTCGACGTGTGCAGGCCCCGGCTCGACACGTAGCACGACACCCCTGAGGGCGTCGAAGGTCGAGCGGGACGTCGGCGGTGACCCGGTCCGGCCGATCCGGCGGGCACCGAACGGGCCGCAGTCTACGGAACGTGACGGGGCACACCAAACAGGGGTCCGTGTGACCTGGTCGACGGGCCGCAGTGACCTCCGACCCGGGGAGTCGTACCGCCTGCCGTTCACCGAGGGTCTCGAGGGGCTGCGTCGGGGCCGGCCCGCGACGGGCCGGCGAGAGCCGTCGGCGAGCGCCGGTCAGCGCTGCGGGCGCTCCCACGTCATCTCGACCCGGCCACCTTCGCCACCCGGGCCGTCGGACAGGAACATCTCGTCCGACAGTCCGCGGACGACCGCGAGCGCGACGTACTCGTCCTGACCCTCGGGGGCGTCGGCCTCGTCGGTGACGACGATCTCCAGCCGCGGCCCGGCGTCGTCCACCTCGACGAGCATCGGCCGGGTCACCCCGGTGTCGCCGCACCGCCGGACGGCGCGCGCGCACATCTCACCGACGGCCAGGCGGATCGCGTCGAGCTGGTCCTCGCCCAGGCCGGCACGGCGCGCGACGGCGACCGCGACGAGCCGGGCGGTCCGCACATGCTCGGCGGCAGGGCTGAACCGCAAGGCCACGGTGCTCATGGTGGCGGGACCTTCATCTGCGGGACGGCACTGTTCACGACCTGGGGTGACGGCTCAGCCGTCGGCCCCGTCGGGGACCGTTCCGGTGTCCGCGAGGGCTGCCTCGAGCGTCGGGTGGATCGGGAAGACCTTGGTCAGGCCGGTGATCCGGAAGACCTTGAGGATCTTCTCCTGCGCGCAGACGAGCCGCAGCGTGCCGTCGTGCGACCGCACCCGCTTGAGCCCGCCGACGAGCACCCCGAGCCCGGTCGAGTCGAGGAACTCCACGCCTTCCATGTCGACGACGAGGTCGTAGTGGCCCGAGGCCACGAGCTCGTTGAGCCGTTCACGCAGACTCGGGGCGGTGTAGACGTCGATCTCGCCGCTGACGGAGATGACGGTCCGGGCGCCCTCCTGGCGGCTCGTGACAGTGAGCTCCAACTCGTCCTCCTCGGACGTTCGAGATCTTCCACGTCGCCGGATCTCGGCGAGGGACGACTGGCATTCAACCACTCCTCGTCCGGGCACCCGGCGGACGGCCCGAAAGTCCGCTCGTCGGTGCCCGAGGTCAGACTCAGGTCGTGACCCGTGACGTGACCCGTGACGTGACCCGCGACGCCACACGTGCCACGACCGGCAGCGCGTCCGGGACGGCGCCGGGCCCGCTCGTCGAACGGCTCCTCGCAGCCCCCGGGCGGACGGACCGCGTCCGTCACGTCGAGACGCTGCCTGCCCGGCCGGGCAGCCTCGCGGCGTGGCCGTCGTGGGCCGACCCGGTGGTCGTCGCCGCCGCGCAGGCGTCCGGCGTCGGCGCCCCCTGGGCCCACCAGGTGGCCGCGGCCGAGCACCTGCGGGCCGGCCGGCACGTGGCCGTCGCGACGGGGACGGCATCGGGCAAGTCGCTGGCATACCTGCTGCCGGTGCTCACCGGCGTCCGGGACGGTGCGTCCGCCGTGACCGGCCGCGGTGTCACCGCGCTCTACCTCGCACCGACGAAGGCGCTCGCCGCCGACCAGCTCGCGGCGATCGACCGGCTCGACGTGCCCGGCGTCCGCGCGGCGACGTACGACGGCGACACCTCGCGCGAGGAGCGGCGCTGGGTCCGCGACCACGCGAACGTCGTTCTGACCAACCCTGACCTGCTCCACCACAGCCTGCTGCCCGGTCACCAGCACTGGGCGCCGTTCCTGCGATCGCTGCGGTTCGTCGTCGTCGACGAGTCGCACCACTACCGCGGCGTCTTCGGCTCGCACGTCGCGGCCGTCCTGCGGCGGCTGCGCCGGGTCGCTGCGCGGTACCGGAGCGAGCTCGTGTTCGCGTTCGCCTCGGCGACGACGGTCGACCCGGCGGGCACCGCGCGGTTGCTCGCCGGCGTCCGCGCCGAGGCAGTGACCGTCGACGCCTCGCCGCGGGGGCGCACGGACATCGTCCTGTGGGAGCCTCCGCTGCTGCCCGGCGGTGGCGAGCACGGCGCACCGACCCGACGTCCGGCGGTGACCGAGACCGCCGAGCTGCTCACCGACCTCGTCGCCGCGGGAGTACCGACGCTCGCGTTCGTGCCGAGCCGTCGGGGCGCGGAGTCGGTCGCCGCCACCGCCCGGCGGCGACTCGACGAGGTCGTGCCCGGGCTCGGCGACCGGGTCGCTGCCTACCGGGGCGGCTACCTCCCCGAAGAGCGACGCGAGCTCGAGACGGCCCTGCGAGCCGGCCGGCTGCTCGGGCTCGCCGCAACGAACGCTCTCGAGCTGGGGATCGACGTCAGCGGGCTCGATGCCGTCCTCGTCTGCGGCTGGCCCGGCCGGCTGTCGTCGCTGTGGCAGCAGGCAGGTCGTGCCGGACGGCGCGGCAGCGACGCGGTCGCGGTCCTCGTGGCCCGCGACGACCCGCTCGACACCTACCTCGTGCACCATCCCGAGGCCGTCTTCGGGCGCCCGGTCGAGGCGACGGTGCTCGACCCCGGGAACCCGTTCGTCCTCGCGCCGCACCTGTGCGCCGCCGCCGCCGAGCTGCCGATCACCGCCGATGATCTCGACCTGTTCGGGCCTGGCACGGTGGGTCTGCTCGGTGAGCTCAGCACCCGCGGGTACCTGCGACGACGGCCGTCCGGCTGGTACTGGACCCGCCCCGACCGAGCGAGCGACCTGGCCGACCTGCGTGGCACGGGCGGCGACCCGGTGCGGATCGTGCACGCGTCGACCGGGCGGGTCCTCGGCACCGTCGACGCGGGCTCGGCCCACCACGCCGTGCACGAGGGCGCGGTCTACGTGCACCAGGGCGACTCGTGGCTCGTCCGTGACCTCGACCTCGACGCCTGCGTCGCCGCTGTCGAGCCGACGGACGGTGCCGTCGCGACGCAGGCCCGAGAGGTCGTCGACGTCAGGGTGCTCGCCCAGCGCGAGGAGCGGGACTGGGGTGACGTGCGGCTGAGCCTGGGCACTGTCGAGGTGACGTCCCAGGTGGTTCGGTTCGTCCGGCGGGACGTCGCGACCGGTGCGGTCCTCGGCGAGGAGCCGCTGGACCTGCCGCCGCGCTCGCTGCGGACCACCGCGGTGTGGTGGACGATGCCGCCCGCCCTGCTGGCTACCGAGGGCGTGCACGACGACGCCGTCCCGGGGGCGGCGCACGCGGCCGAGCATGCCGCCATCGGGCTGCTCCCGCTCGTCGCCTCGTGCGACCGCTGGGATGTCGGCGGTGTCTCCACGGCGCTGCACCCGGACTCCGGGCTGCCGACGATCTTCGTCCACGACGGGCACCCCGGCGGCGCCGGCTTCGCCGAGCGCGGCTACCGCTGCGCCGCGACCTGGCTCGGAGCGACCCGGGACGCGGTCGCCGGCTGCGGGTGCGAGACGGGCTGCCCCTCGTGCGTGCAGTCCCCCAAGTGCGGCAACGGCAACTCCCCGCTCGACAAGGCCGGCGCACTGAGACTGCTCGACGCCGTGCTCGCGGGAGCCACACCAGACGTCGCCGGCGAGACCACGCCGGGCGGCGAAGCCGTCGCCGTCGCGTGAACCGGCGACCGCCGGCCGGACCGGCCCGACGGACACCGGACCGGCCGACGGCACAGGGCCACCGGCCGTCGGCCGCCCTGCGCGGGCGGTGACGACGGCCGGTCCGAGTGCGCTCCAGGGCGGCGGAAGGCCGACTGCGACCCGGACCTCGACGACCACCGCGGGCTCCCCGGCACCTGCGCCGGCCCCGGACGAGCAGCGCAGCAGCAGCGCGCCGTTGGCGGCGGCGACCGCGACGGCCCGGGCGCAGTCGGGCAGCGGCCACGCGGCGGCCGCCGCGAGCGCGGCGAGATCGGCGGCGGCGTCGGCGCGATGACGGGCCGCCGTCGCCTGGGACAGCCCGACCGCGCCGGCCCCGAGCGTCGCCGCCACGGCGACGAGTGCCACGACGAGGACGCTGCCCGCTCCTCGCTCGTCGGGCACCGCGCCCCGACGCTGTGCGGGCCGCTGGCTCACCGACCCGACCAGCCCGCCGAGCGCGACCGGGGCGACCAGCGGCCTCAGCAGCTGCAGTCTCACGAGGACTCCTCGACGTCCGCCGTCGCGCTCGACCGCACGCGCAGCGACGGCCGGCCGGGCAGTGGCAGCCGGACGTCCGCCGACACGGTCACCGTCACAGACGACGCCGAGCCGCTGATCCCGACGGCCGCGCCCGACGGTCCGACGGCGTGCGCCACCGCGGTCACGGCACCGGTGCTGTCCCCACGAGCTGCCCGCCGGGCGGCCGCTCGGGCCGCGTCGACGCAGCGCACCTGGGCGGCGCTCACCTCGGCGACCCCGAGGACGAGCGCCAGTGCGAGGACGACGGCGGGGAGCGCGAGGGCGGTCTCGGCGGTGACCGTCCCCCGGTCGCCGATGCGTCGCGCCACACCGGCTCCTAGCCGACCGAGAGCGCGCGGCGGATGATGCCGAGCAGCAGCCCGCGGACCTGGCCCCCGCTGAGGATCGCCACGAGCAGCCCCGCGAAACCGCACGCCGCGAGGGTGGCGATCGCGTACTCGGCGGTAGCCATCCCCGTCTCCCGTCCGGCGTGACGGGCGGCGGACATGGTGCGACGCAGTCGCAGGACACGTTCGCGCATAGGTGTTCTCCTTCTGGTCCGGCGTCGGCCGGTGCGGTCGCCCCACCCGGACGACGTGACGAGCCTGCCCCCGACGACCGGTCTCGCGGCGGCCTGCGGGCCGACCCTGTGGACGGTGGGACGAACGGTCGCCCTGTGGACGGGCCGAGCCCGGACGAACGGCTGGACCCGAGGCAGCACAACGGGTCCATCGACCGGGCGACTGCCTTCCTGTACGCCCGGCCGCGTCTTGCGTGGGAGCGTGGGAGCGTGGGAGCGCCCCGGGCGGCGTCCGTCGGTGCCGCGGCGTACGTTCCTGCGCATGCGCTACGGATTCGTCATCCCGACCGGGGAGATCCCGACGGTTCTCGACATGGCGGTCGAGCTGGAGGAGGCCGGCTGGGACGCCGTCTTCACCTGGGAGACCATCTACTACACCGATCCCTGGGTCGTGCTCGGTGCGATGGCCGAACGGACCCACCGGGTCCGGCTCGGGACTCTGCTCACGCCACCGTCGCGGCGCAGGCCCTGGAAGCTGGCGTCGGAGGTCGCGACGGTCGACCAGATCTCCGGCGGCCGGGCCGTCATCGCACTCGGCCTCGGCGCGCTGGACACCGGTTTCGCCGCGGTCGGCGAGGTGACGGACCGCGCCGAGCGCGCCGCACGGGTCGACGAGTCGATCGACCTGCTGCGGCTCTTCTGGACGGGCGAGCCCTTCGACTACTCCGGTCAGCACTACACGGTGTCGTGGTCGGCGGCGTCGGGGCCGTTCACGCCCGTCCAGAGACCGGGGCCACCGATCTGGGTCGTCGCGCAAGCCGGGTCGGACCGGTCGATGGGCCGGGCGCTGCGCTGCGACGGCGCCCTGCCGTTCAAGCGGACCGGGCCCAGCTCCTTCTCCTCGCTCGACCCGGACGACGTCCGCGCCGTCCGCCGACTCCGCCCCGACCCCGCCTGGGACGTCGTCATCGAGGGCAACTCCGTCACGGGCGACCGGCAGTCCCAGGAACGGGTCGCGGCGCTGGCGGAGGCCGGTGCCACGTGGTGGGTCGAGTCGCCGTGGGCCTTGCCGGGCGGGCTCGCACAGGCGCGCGAGCGCGGGCTCGAGGGGCCGCCGCGGGGGTGAGCACCGCACATGCCTGCAGCGCACATCAGCCGAGCAGCAGGTCGAGGACGAGCGGCGCCACGGTGAGCAGGACGAAGGCGGGCAGCAGGCACAGCCCGGTCGGCAGGACGACGAGCGTTCCGAGCCGCCGCGCGGCCACCTGGCGCCGCGCCGCCCGTCGACGGCGGGACTCGACGGCCGCGGCCTCGACGAGCGGGACGGGGCCCAGGCCTGTGCGGACGGCGAGGTCGAGGGCCTCGGCGAGGGCGGCGAACGGGTCCTCGCGTAGCGGAGACGGTTTCGGCCGCGCGGACGCAACGGCGCGGCGCGGGTCCGCGAGGGCGCCCAGCGGGGTGGCTGACCGGTCGACGAGGGCGCGCAGCGTGGTGGCCGCCGGGTCAGCGGCGGCCTCGAGCGCGTCGGCGACCGCGTCGACGGCGACCGCCGGGGGGAGGCCGGTGAGCAGGGCCGCCACGACGAGGTCGGTGACGACCGGCTCGGGGGCCGGCTGACCGGGCGGCCGACGGGTCGACGCAGCGGTCGGCCCGCCTGCCGGCCCCCGGAGCACCGGGTCACGGCCCCGGCCTGCGGTCGCGACCGCACACAGCCGGGCCACCGGGTCTCGACCACGGAGGAGACCGAAGGCCGCGGCGCCCAGGAGCGCGGCGACGGCGGCGGCGCCCGGCGCATCCATGGTTGCTCACTCCCCCGCCCGCGCGGCCGCGCGGACGAGCGCGGCGGACCAGAGCCGGCCTGCGAGCCACAGCGCCGTCCCGGCGGCCGCGCACAGCCGGCCCGGTGCCGTTGTCAGGAGCGCGTGGACCGGGTCGGCGCCGACGAGCGCCCCGAGCCCGATCCCGGCGGCGGGAAGCCAGCCGAGGACCTGCGCGGTCGCTCGCGGCCCGGCGAGGGCACTCGCCCGCTCGTCGGCCGCCGCAGCCTCGGCGCGGACGGCGGCCCCGAGCCGCTCGAGGCAGGCGGCGAGCGGAGCACCCGTCCGCTCGGAGACGGCGACCGTCACCCCGAGCCAGCCCAGCACTGCGCCCGCGTCGGCCGCGGCCGCAGCAGCACCGGTCGACCCCACCGCTCGCGGCAGGCGCCGTGCACCGTCGACCCGTGCACCGGTGGCTCGCCCACCCGCGGTTCGAGCACCGGCGGCTCGACCACCGCCGGCTCGACCACCGCCGGCTCGAGCACGTGACGCACGCGCGCCGGGTGCTCCGAGCACCAGGGGCCAGCGACGGGCACGACCGGACCGGAGGAGCGTCGCCGCGTCCCGCAACGCGTCGGCGGCAGCTCCCCCGGTCGCCACCGTCTCGGCGACGAGCGCGCACACCGGGCGCATCGGCCCCGGGACAGCGGCGAGATGGTCCCAGGCGACGCGGGGCGCCAGCCCCGCACGGACCAGTGCCGCGAGCCGGTCGACGACCGTCACGACGGCATCCAGGTCGCCGGCCGCCGACCTCCGGGGCCGGGCGACCGCCGCCCGAACACCTGCGCCGAGACCTCGCGCCACTCGTGGACCCGCCACCAGCCCACCGGCCACGGTCCAGGCCGACCCCGGACCCCCCGTCGCAGAGTCCCTGCGCGGGGGCAACCTGCGCCCGGGGTCAGGGCGTAGCAGGAGCGCGACGGCCGCTCCTGCGAGCAGGCAGGCGACCAGCGTCGCCGCGGACCCGGTCACGACTGCTGCACCGTGCCAGGCAGCCGCACGATCGCGTCGTCCGCGTCGCCGGGCGGGCAGATCGCGCCCACGGGGAGCCGGAGCATCGCGGCGAGCCGGGGCCAGGCCGGTCCGGTGGCGGGCATCCCGTCGTCCGTGCGCGTCAGGGCCGCCTCGACCTGGATGCCGGCGAGCCGGTCGCGACCGACGACGGCGACCTCGGCGACCCGTCGGCGGCCGCCGACGCGCTCGACGTGGACCAGGACGTCGAGGGCCGCGACGACCTGGCCGGCGAGGGCCTGCGGCGACATCCCCGCGAGGCTGCCCAGCGCCTCGAGTCGCGCGGGGACCTCGCGGGACGCGTTCGCGTGCACCGTCCCGCAGCCGCCCGCATGCCCGGTGTTGAGCGCCGCCAGCAGCTCACGGACCTCGGCTCCGCGGCACTCGCCCACGACGATCCGGTCGGGACGCATCCGCAGCGCCTGGCGGACGAGGTCGTCGAGCCCGACCGCGCCGCGCCCCTCGACGTTGGCGTGCCTCGCCTCCAGCCGGACCACGTGCGGGTGGTCGGGCCGGAGCTCGCCGACGTCCTCGACGAGGACGAGCCGCTCCCGGTCGGGGACGAGCCCGAGCAGTGCGGCGAGCAGCGTCGTCTTTCCTGCGCCCGTGCCGCCGCTCACGAGGAAGGCAGCACGACGTCCGACCATGGCCTCGAGCACCCCGGTCCACTGCTGCGGGACGGCGCCACGAGTCACGAGCGCGGCGAGGTCGTACCCGCCC
>DAIOGQ010000058.1:0-16156 GCA_036745175.1 Kineosporiaceae bacterium | reverse complement strand
AAGCTCGCCGGCACGAGGAACCCGACGATCCGCGCCGTCGAGCCCGCGTCCTGCCCGTCGCTCACGCAGGGCGTGTACGCCTACGACTTCGGCGACACGGCCGGCATGACGCCCCTCATGAAGATGCACACCCTCGGCCACGACTTCGTCCCGGACCCGATCCACGCCGGAGGCCTGCGGTACCACGGGATGAGCCCGCTCATCTCGCACGTCTACGAGCTCGGGCTCATCGAGGCGCTCGCCGTCCCGCAGACGGAGTGCTTCGCCGCCGCGGTCCAGTTCGCCCGCACCGAGGGCATCGTCCCCGCGCCGGAGCCGACCCACGCGATCGCCGCATGCGTCCGGGAGGCGTTGGCGTGCAAGGAGTCCGGGGAGGAGAAGGTGATCCTCACGGCACTGTGCGGCCACGGCCACCTCGACCTCGCCGCGTACGACGCGTACCTGTCGGGCCGGATGACGGACGAGGTGCTCACCGACGAGCGCTTCGCCGGTGCGATCTCGAACATCCCGGCGGTGCCCGCCGGCAGCTGATCGCGCAGGCCGAGGGCGCACGGCGGGCCGTCCCCCGACGGGGCCTTCCGCGCGGTCAGTCGCCGGCGTCGCGGGCCGGGAACCCGCCGGTCGCGACAGGCGACCAGCGGGTCGGCGTGACGCGGATCAAGGACTTGCCCTGCCGGACCATCGCGGAGCGGTACTCGTCCCAGTCCGGGTGCTCGCCCGAGATGCAGCGGAAGTACTCGACGAGCGGCTCGACGGCGTCGGGCATGTCGACGATCTCGGCCGTGCCGTCCACCTGGACCCACGCGCCACCGAAGTCGTCGGACAGGACGACGACGCCGGCCCGCGGGTCGCGGCGGACGTTGACCGCCTTCGCCCGGTCCGGATAGGTCGACACGACGATCCGGCCCCCGAGGTCGACGCCCATCGTCACCGGCGATCCCTGCGGCGAGCCGTCGGACCGCCGGGTGAGCAGGACGCCGTGATGCCGGGGACGGACGAAGTCCAGCAGCCCGTCGAGGTCGACCGTCGTGTTCGTCGCAATGGGCCTGGCCATGGCCAGACCCTATGCCGGACGGCGCTACCGTGCCGTCATGCCCGCGCCGCCCGTGCCCGTCGACCCCGCCGTGCCCTTCGACCCCGCCGACCCGGCGTTCCTCGCCGACCCCTACCCGGTCTTTGCCGCGCTGCGCGAGCAGGGACCCGTGCACCGGCACGAGGCGATGGGCCTGTACGTCGCCGTCTCGCACGCCGCCTGCGACGGACTCCTTCGAAACCGCTCGCTCGGCCGGATCTGGAAGGACAAGCAGCCGGCCGAGCAGTTCCCGGCGTTCAACATGCTGCACCGGACGTCGATCCTCGAGAACGAGCCGCCGACGCACACCCGCTTGCGTCGCCTCGTCGCCGGCGCCTTCGGCCGGGGGCACGTCGAGCGAATGAGGCCGTGGATCGGGGACCTCGCCGGATCGCTCGTCGCCGACCTCGTCGACCGACTCGACGGCGAGGGCGCCGCGGACCTGCTGCACCTGGTCGCCGAGCCACTGCCCGTCGAGGTCATCGCCCAGCTGCTCAACGTGCCGCCCCACGACCGCACGCACCTTCGACCGTGGTCGAACGCGATCGTCAAGATGTACGAGTACGACCTCGACGAGCCCCGTCGCCGGGAGGCCGAGGAGGCGGCCGCGGCGTTCGTGGCGTACCTGCGCGACCTGGTGGCCGACCGGCGGCGCAGCCCGCGCGCGGACGACATGGTGAGCGACCTCGTCCAGGCCGCCGACGGCGAGGACCGGCTCACCGAGGACGAGATCGTCGGTACCTGCGTGCTGCTGCTCATGGCCGGCCACGAGGCGACCGTCAACGTCGTCGGCAACGGGCTGCTCGCGCTGCTGGGCCGCCGCGACGAGTGGGAGCGGGTCGTCGCCGACCCCACGCTCGTCGTCACCGCCGCTGAGGAGATGGTCCGGTTCGACTCGTCGCTGCAGCTCTTCGAGCGGACGGCGACGCGCGACGTCGAGCTGGCCGGCACGCTCGTCCGCGAAGGGGAGAAGGTGGCGGCGCTGCTCGGCGCCGCCAACCGCGACCCGGCCGTCTTCGCCGACCCCGACCGGTTCGACGCCGGCCGCGTACCCAACCCCAACCTCGGCTTCGGCGCCGGTATCCACTTCTGCCTCGGCGCCCCGCTGGCCCGGGTCGAGGTCCAGTCGGTGCTCTCCGCACTGCGGGCCCGGCTGCCGCACGTCGTCCTCGCCGGGGACGCGCCGCGGCGGCCGGAGTTCGTCATCCGGGGTCTGGAGCGGCTCGTCGTCGCCCGCGGGTGAGAACCTCGCGGGTCGAGATCGACGACTACCGACCCCGAGGACGCGCCATGGCCCCGATCCGTGGCGGACCGGGGTCATGGCGGCTCACGCCGGGGGCCGGACGGCCGCCGCGGCATGCTCGGCGAGGCCGACGAGCTCGAGGAGCATCGCTCCGTCGACGAGCGCGAGCACCCGCGCGGCGGCGGTCCGGCGGCCGGCCTCGGGGACGTCCGCGAGCCGGCCGGCGACGAGGTCGACGAACGCCTCGCCGAGGCCGCCCGCCATCGGCCGGTACGGCGAGGACGGGTCGGCGCCCATCAGGCACAGCTCGAGCCAGCGGGTGAGCACGGTCGACGTCGCCGGCGCCGAGAGCAGCGCCCGCAGCCGGGCGGGGGCCTGGGCGACGGGCCAGGGGCCCGGGTCCGCGGCGAGGGTCTCGACG
The DNA here is from genome assembly GCA_036745175.1 of Kineosporiaceae bacterium. GTDB lineage: Bacteria > Actinomycetota > Actinomycetes > Actinomycetales > Kineosporiaceae > R-H-3. The sequence continues at coordinate 13,420 of DAIOGQ010000058.1, read as the reverse complement.
ACGCCGGCCGCCATCGCCGTCACCACCGCGCCGACGAGGTCCGGCTTCGTCGGGAAGTAGTAGACGACGGTGCGGTCCGGCACCTCCGCGCGCTGTCCGACGGCGGCGAAGGTGAGGGTCGCGAGGCCGTGCTCGAGGGCGACGGCGACCGCGGCCGCGAGCAGGTCGTCGCGGTCATGACGTCTGCGTGGCACGGCCCCCACGGTAGAGCCCTCGCGTGCGCGGCCGGGCGAGCCACAGCCCGGGGACGAAGCAGACGACGACGATCGCGACGTTGACCGCCGCGTTCGCCGGGAAGCCGCGCAGGACGGACGCGGTCGAGTCGACGACGAACCACGTCGCCACGCTGAGGACGACCGCAACCCAGGCGCCGGTGGACCCGTGCGCGACCGGACCCGAGACCACCCACCAGAGCAGGACCATCCAGCCGATGGTGAGCGCGCCCGCGACGGCGAGGACGAACCCGACGTAGTCGCCCGTCGCGCCGGCCGTCGCCCAGGAGGTCGAGTCGCCGAGCAGGAGCCGGGCGAAGAACCGGTTCGGCACGTCGGTGACGACCATCGCCGCCGAGAAGACGGCGACGCCGAGGGTGCCTGCGCGGAGCAGCCGCACCGCGAGGGCGGGCGGGGCGACCGTGTCGACGGACGAGGCGGCGGAGATGGTCATGGAACGGCTCCTTGATGTAGTTGGTACTACATTAATGTAGTCGAGACTACAGCGATGGGCAAGGCCGGTCCCTGCAGCGACGCGGCGGGCCGCACAGCCGGGACACCCCGGGCCGACCGGGTGAGCGAGCTGCCAAGGTCTCGACCCGACCGGGTGGGGGACGCGAGGATGGGGTGCACCGGGTGTGCCCGACGTCGTCCACCGGCGCCGGAACCCCCGGTCCCGGGAACGCGGACGCGAGGGGACGAGATGACGCACGTCGGCAGAGGGAGCCGGCTGGCGCTGCGGACGGCAGACCGGCGCGTCCCGCTGCGAGCCCTCGTCGACCTCGACCTGTCGGGGGACTGGTCGCTGCCGGTCCTCGCCCTCGCGCCGACCCTGTCCGACGCGCACGGGGACGTCGAGATCACCACCGACTCCGGCGTCGTCACCCTCGTCGCCCGCCTGGTCCACGACGCGGACGGGCTCGTCCTTCGGCCGAGGGGCGACAGCCCGGCGGTCCGGGTGCAGCGACGCGAGGACGTGCGCGGCAGCATCGCGCTGCCGCTGCGCGCCGCGGTGCTCGACCCCCGGACCCGAGCGGACCTCGCCGACGTCGCCTTCCACGGCGCGACCGTCACGGTCTCGGCAGGAGGGGTCAGCGTGGCGCCCGGCGAGGTCGGCCGCGGAGTCGAGCACCTGCCGGCCGGGGCGCGGCTGTTCCTCGAGCTCGAGCTGCCGGACGACGTCCTCGTGCCCGCGGTCCTGTCGCTCGTGGAGCCCGGCGCGAACGGGCTGCGCGGCGCGTTCGTCGACATCGCCGCCGCCGACCGGGAGCGCCTCGTCCGGCTGGTGTTCGCCGAGCAGCGCCGCGAGCTCGCGGCCCGCAGGCGGTCGCGGCGCTGACCGGCGCCGCCGGGCACCCGCGGACGGGCCGCGGCAGGATGGCCGCATGCGCATCGGACTCCAGATCCCTGACTTCACCTGGCCCGGCGGCCCACCCGAGCTCGGCCCGACCCTGCGCCGGATCGCACGTGACGCCGAGGACGCAGGCATGGCGAGCCTGTGGCTCATGGACCACTTCTTCCAGATCTCCATGGTCGGCCCCGCCGAGAACGACATGCTCGAGAGCTGGTCGGCGCTGGCCCACGTCGCGGCCGTCACCGAACGGATCACCCTCGGCACGATGGTCTCGGGGGTCACCTACCGGCACCCGGGCGTCCTGGTGAAGACGGCGACGACGCTCGACGTCCTCTCCGGCGGACGCGCCTGGTTCGGCATCGGCGCGGCCTGGAACGAGGAGGAGCACCGTGGCCTCGGTGTGCCCTACCCGGCCCTGTCGGAGCGGTTCGAGCGACTCGAGGAGACGCTGCGGATCGCGCACCGGATGTGGCGCGGTGACGAGAGCCCGTTCGACGGCACGCACTACCGGCTCGAGCGGCCGCTCAACGTGCCGCAGGCCCTCTCCGACCCGCACCCGAGGGTGCTCGTCGGCGGGACGGGGGAGAAGAAGACGCTTCGGCTGGTCGCCCAGTACGCCGACGCGTGCAACATCTTCGAGCTCGGCGTCGAGGGCGTGCAGGGCAAGCTCGATGTGCTGCGCGGGCACTGCGAGGCGCAGGGCCGCGACTACGCCGACATCGAGCGGACGACGCTCGGCCGGCTGTCGTTGTCCACGGACGGCAGGGACGGCAGCCAGACCGTCCAGCAGGCCGTCGAGCGGTTCGCGGCGTACGCGGCGATCGGGGTCGACCACGCCGTCGTCTCGATGCCGGACGTGGCCGACCCGGCGGCGTGGGAGCTCGTTCCCGACCTCGTCGCCGAGCTCGGCAAGATCACCCCCGCCGGGCGGTAGCACCCCGGACGGCGTCGGTCCGGCCCGTGGGCAAGGCCGCCGTCCCCGCGCCACCGTTCGGTAGTTTGTGCCGGCACAGCCGGAGCCGCCGACGCCGCCGCCCTCGGCCGGTCGCGACGACGCGTGGAGGTCCCGCAGTGTTCTCGAAGATCCTGGTCGCCAACCGCGGCGAGATCGCCGTCCGCGCGTTCCGTGCGGCCTACGAGCTCGGCGCCCGCACGGTCGCGGTCTTCCCCTGGGAGGACCGCAACGCCGTCCACCGGATCAAGGCCGACGAGGCGTACCTCATCGGTGAGCGCGGTCATCCCGTGCACGCCTACCTCGACGTCGCGGAGATCGTCCGGGTGGCCCGCGAGGCCGGCGCGGACGCCGTCTACCCGGGCTACGGGTTCCTGTCCGAGAACCCCGAGCTCGCGGGCGCGTGCGCGGACGCCGGGATCACGTTCATCGGCCCGCCGGCGCGCGTGCTGTCGATGGCGGGCAACAAGGTCAAGGCGGTCACCGCGGCCCGGTCCGCCGGGGTGCCGGTCCTGGCGTCGTCGGCACCGTCGTCCGACCCCGACGAGCTCGTCGTGGCGGCCGAGGGGATCGGCTTCCCGGTCTTCGTCAAGGCCGTCGCCGGCGGCGGCGGGCGCGGCATGCGCCGGGTCGAGGACCGAGCCGGGCTGCCCGAGGCGCTCGCGACGGCGATGCGCGAGGCCGAGGGCGCCTTCGGCAACCCGACGGTCTTCCTCGAGCAGGCCGTGCTGCGCCCGCGGCACATCGAGGTCCAGGTGCTCGCCGACGCGACGGGTCTGACCGTGCACCTGTTCGAGCGGGACTGCTCGGTGCAGCGACGGCACCAGAAGGTCGTCGAGATCGCCCCGGCGCCCAACCTCGACCCGGGCCTGCGGGAGGTGCTGTGCGAGGACGCCGTCGCGTTCGCCCGCGCCATCGGCTACGTCAACGCCGGCACCGTCGAGTTCCTCCTCGACACGGCGGGGGACAACGCCGGCCGGCACGTCTTCATCGAGATGAACCCGCGGATCCAGGTCGAGCACACGGTGACCGAGGAGGTCACCGACGTCGACCTGGTCCAGGCGCAGATGCGGATCGCGGCGGGCGAGACCCTCGCGGACCTCGGGCTGACCCAGGACCGGATCCAGGTGCGCGGGGCCGCCCTGCAGTGCCGGATCACCACGGAGGACCCGGCGAACGGCTTCCGGCCGGACACCGGGACGGTCAACACGTATCGGTCGCCGGGCGGTGCCGGCATCCGGCTCGACGGCGGCACCGTGCACGCCGGCGCAGCGGTGAGCCCGCACTTCGACTCGATGCTCGTCAAGCTCGTGAGCCGCGGCGCGGACTTCCCGACCGCGGTCCGCCGGGCCCAGCGTGCCCTCGCGGAGTTCCGGATCCGCGGGGTCAGCACGAACATCCCGTTCCTCCAGGCGCTGCTCGCCGAGCCGGACTTCATCGCGGGCGGGGTGACGACGTCGTTCATCGACGAGCGCCCCTACCTCGCGGCGGCGCGCGCCAGCGGCGACCGCGGCACCAAGCTCCTCACCTGGCTCGCCGACGTCACGGTCAACAGGCCGAACGGCGAGCCGCGGACGTCGCTGACCCCGCGCGAGAAGCTGCCCGACCGCGACGTCTCTGCCCCGCCGCCGGACGGCTGGCGGCAGCGCCTGCTGACGCTCGGCCCGCAGGGGTTCGCCCGGGCGCTGCGCGCGGCAGGTGCGGTCGCCGTCACCGACACGACGTTCCGCGACGCGCACCAGTCGCTGCTCGCGACCCGGGTCCGTACCCGCGACCTCGTCGCGGTCGGTCCGCACGTCGCACGGATGACCCCCCAGCTGCTGTCGGTCGAGTGCTGGGGCGGGGCGACGTACGACGTCGCCCTGCGCTTCCTCGGCGAGGACCCGTGGGAGCGGCTCGCGGCGCTGCGCGAGGTGATGCCGAATCTGTGCCTCCAGATGCTCCTGCGCGGCCGCAACACCGTCGGGTACACCCCTTACCCCACCGAGGTGACCGACGCGTTCGTGCACGAGGCGGCCGCGACGGGCATCGACATCTTCCGGATCTTCGACGCGCTCAACGACGTCGAGCAGATGCGCCCGGCCATCGCTGCCGTCCGGGCCACAGGGACCGCGGTCGCGGAGGTGGCGCTGTGCTACACGGCCGACCTGCTCGACCCCTCCGAACGGCTCTACACGCTCGACTACTACCTGGGCCTCGCCGACGAGATCGTCGCCGCGGGCGCCCACGTCGTCGCCATCAAGGACATGGCGGGCCTGCTGCGACCCGCCGCCGCACGGCGCCTCGTCACCGCCCTGCGCGAGCGCTTCGACCTGCCCGTCCACCTGCACACGCACGACACCGCGGGCGGACAGCTCGCGACGCTGCTCGCCGCCGTCGACGCCGGGGTGGACGCCGTCGACGTCGCGGCCGCCTCGATGGCCGGGACGACGAGCCAGCCGCCGATGTCGGCCCTCGTCGCCGCGCTCGCGCACACCGAGCGCGACCCGGGGCTGGACCTGCGCGCCGTCATGGACCTCGAGCCCTACTGGGAGGCGGTCCGCCGGGTCTACGCACCGTTCGAGTCCGGTCTGCTGTCGCCGACGGGGCGGGTCTACGACCACGAGATCCCCGGCGGCCAGCTGTCGAACCTGCGCCAGCAGGCGATCGCGCTCGGCCTGGGGGAGAAGTTCGAGCAGATCGAGTCGATGTACGCCGCGGCCGACCGGATCCTCGGCCGCCTCGTCAAGGTGACCCCGTCGTCCAAGGTCGTGGGGGACCTCGCCCTGCACCTCGTCGCCGTCGGCGCCGACCCGGCCGACTTCGCCGAGAACCCCGAGCGCTACGACATCCCCGACTCCGTCGTCGGGTTCCTCGGCGGCGAGCTCGGCGACCCGCCCGGCGGGTGGCCGGAGCCGTTCCGGACGAAGGCGCTCGCGGGCCGCAGCACGCCGAAGCGGCACGTGGACCTGACCGAGGAGGACCGCAAGGCGCTGTCGACCGACCGCCGGGCGACCCTCAACCGGTTGCTGTTCCCCGGCCCGACGAAGGACTTTCAGTCCGTCCGTGACACCTACGGCGACGTGTCGGTCATCGATACCCGGGACTACCTCTACGGTCTGCGCCAAGGCGTGGAGCACGTCGTCGAGCTCGACCGCGGCGTGCGGCTCATCGCCGGGCTCGAGGCGGTCGGCGACGTGGACGAGAAGGGCCTGCGCACCGTGATGTGCACGCTCAACGGCCAGCTGCGCCCGATCCAGGTCCGGGACCGCTCCGTCACGGTCGAGGTCCGGCAGGCCGAGCGCGCCGACGCGTCGAACCCCGGGCACGTGAGCGCCCCGTTCGCCGGCGTCGTCTCGCTGGCCGTCGGGCTCGGCGCACAGGTCGAGGCGGGTCAGACCGTCGCGACGATCGAGGCGATGAAGATGGAGGCGTCGATCACGACGTCGGTCGCGGGCACCGTGGACCGGCTGGCGATCGGTGCCGTCACCCAGGTCGAGGGCGGCGACCTCGTGCTCGTCATCACCCCCGCCGGCTGACGGTCCTCGCCCGCGCGGCCGCCCATCGGCGGTCACCGAGGGCGACGGTCAGGCCCGGGTGGCCAGCGCGTCGACGAGGACGGCGCCGAGGTCCCTGGGGTCCTCGGCAAGGTACGCCTTGCCGCCCGGCGTCGCCTCGGCGAGCCGGTTCAGCGCGGCGATGTCCACGCCCGGGCCGATCCCGATCGCGACGATCCGGACGGCGCCGTCGTCGGCGTTCTTCTTCAGCCGCGCGACGACCTCGTCGAGCGTCAGGCCCCGGCTGTCCTCGTTGACGCCGTCCGTCATCAGGACGACGACGTTCGCCGCGCGGCCATCGTAGGTCTGCTGCATCTCGCGGACCGCGGCGTCGGCGGTGTCGTAGATCGACGTTCCACCGGGCCGAAGCCGGTCGGGAAGGCCCTCGAGCACCCCGAGGATCTGCTGGCGCTGGGTCGAGCCGTCGCGCACGGTGTCGAGGCGGGCGATGTCGGCGAGCGGGACGTAGTCGCGGTCGCCGACGAGCCGCGAGGCGAAGACCCAGGCCCCGACGCTGTTGTCGTCCGGGAGCTGGGTGAGAGTGGCCGAGGCAGCGTCGCGGACGAGGTCGATCCGCCGCACGCCCGGTGCGACCTCGGCGCCCATCGACGTCGACACGTCGATCAGCGCGAGCATCCTGGTCGGTGCCGCGAGCGTCGTGAGCGCGCCGACGATCTGCGTGACGTCCTCGGCGTCCGGGGTGGCGAGGCGTCGGATCGGCGCGGTGCGGACGCCCTCACCCTCGGGGATGTCACCGCCGGGGAGTCGGAACCCCTGGGCCAGCAGGACGTCCGCCGCCGCGGGGGCCCGCAGCGCCGATGCGACGACGGCGACGGCGGCCTCGGTCGCCGCGGGGTTGCGGCCCGCGGCGACCCTCACGAGCGGGAAGTCCAGGACGGGTGCCCCGTCCCGCGGGTAGACCAGGGCGAGCGAGGCGTGCCCGGACCTGCGCAGGGACAGGACGGCCTGCTCGCTCGCCGGGATGAGCGGAGTCTTCGGGGAGTTCGCGCTCGCCAGGTCGAGCGGCGCCGCGCCGCCGACCACCGTCCCGCGGTCGACGGCGAGGCTCAAGCCGGCGAGGGCGCGACGGAAACCCACCCCCGAGCCCAGCGTCGCCCGCAGCGCGAGCGCGGTCGACAGCCCGCAGGTGTCGGTCGTGAGGTCGACGGCGACGGGACGGATCCCCGTCACCGCCTCGGCCCAGGCCGGTGGCTTCTGCGCCGTCCACCCGAGCGCGCGGACGACGGCCTGGCTCGTGGTGAGGACGACGGGGGAGCGGGCGAGCGACTTCTCGACCTTCGCGGGGACCGTCTTCGGGACCCGGGCGACCCACAAGGTCGAGTCCGGGACCCACAGGTGCGGCAGCCGGGACAGCTCGGCAGCGGACTTCCCGGCGCCCGCGCCGCGGGTCGCGGCGACGACCTGGTCGGGCGTCGTCCCGCGGACGTCGACCTTCAGGCACGTGCCGTCGGCGAGCTCGCGGCCCTGCTGGGGGTCGAGCACGGTCCGGACGGCGGGGGTGATCGACGGGCTCGCGTCGACCCGGACCACCGTGGGCTCGCAGCCGTCGGCCGCGACGGCAGCCCTGACCCGGTCGACGAGCTGGGCCGGTCCGCCGGTGACGACGGCCACGGCACCGGCCGTGCCCGCGAGGAGGACGACGGCTGCCGCCGCCCAGGCACCCCGGCGCCGCCGGCGGGTGCGTGGAGCGTGCCGACCCACGCTCGACCTCCCGTGACTGGCCGCCCCGCGCTGGTGGCACCGACTGAGGACGGCAGGATCGGGCCAGGCTAGTCCGCGAGACCGCCGGGCAAGAGACCCCCGGCGGATGATTCACCTTGTGTGTGCGAGCCACGACCGATCGACACCGACGACGGCTCGTCCGGCTGTCGTCGGGTCCGGCGCGCATGCGCAAGGATGCGGCCATGTCGACCTCGACCGGACGCCGGGTACCGGGCACCCGCGGAACCGCCCTCGTCCGTCCACCCGGCCCGCGGCTCGCCGAGGGGATCGTCACCCACATCGACCGGTCGCCGGTCGACGTCGGACGTGCACGTGAGCAGCATGCCGGCTACGCGGCCGCGCTGGCGGCCGCCGGCTGGACGGTCCGCGAGGTGCCGCCGGCGGACGACCACGCCGACGCCGTCTTCGTCGAGGACACGGTCGTCGTCGTCGAGGACCTCGCCGTGCTCACGCACCCGGGAGCGCCGCAGCGGCGCGGCGAGGTCGAGGGGACGGCGCGGTCCGTCGAGGCGCTCGGCCTGCGGACGGCGCGGATCACCGAGCCCGGCCACCTCGACGGCGGCGACGTGCTCCAGGTCGGACGGACGGTGTACGTCGGCCGGGGCGGACGGACGGACGGCGAGGGGATCCGCCAGCTCCGCCGGCTCGTCGCCCCGCTCGGCCGGACCGTGGTCCCCGTCCCGCTGCATGCCGTGCTGCACCTCAAGTCGGCGGTCACCGCGCTGCCCGATGACACCCTCGTCGGCCTGCCTGCCCTGCTCGACACGGCCGCGCTGCCGACGCTGCGCGCGGTCCCCGAGGAAGGGGGTGCCCATGTCGTCCCGATCGGGGAGGGCGCCGTCCTCATGGCGACCTCCGCGCCCCGCACCCGGGAGTGGCTGCTCGACCTCGGCTTCGACGTCGTCGCGGTCGACATCGGCGAGTTCGAGAAGCTCGAGGGCTGCGTCACCTGCCTGAGCGTGCTCGTCCCCGGCCGCTGACGGCGGCGGCCGGGCGCAGCTCACCGTCCTCTGGTGGCGAAGGGGCCCTACGCAGGCACGCGTAGGGCCCCTTCGCCACCAGAGGACGTGGGGGACCCGTCAGCCGGTCCGGCCGATGGCAGCCTCGCTGTGCGCCAGGGCCCGGGCGTACCAGGGCTCCGGGTCCAGGGCCGTGGCGAGCCGCAGGTGGGTGACCGCCTCGTGGTGCCGGCTGCGCCGGCTCAGGGTGCGTCCCAGCGCGGCGTGCGCGTAGTGGTCGGCCGGGTCGCGGTCGACGAGGCGCCGGAAGAGCTCCTCGGCGCGCGCGAGCTGGGCGGTCGCGAACGCCGCCCGGCCCGCGAGCAGGAGCACCGAGGACGGCGCGTCGGCGCCGAGCAGGGGCTCGAGCACCTGGATCGCGGAGTGCGCCTCGCCTGCGGTGACGAGCCGCTGCGCCGTCCGGAACCGTTCGACGTCGTCCATGCCCACCATCCTGCGTCGCGGGGTCCGACGGCGGCAACGCCGGGCGGCGTCGCCGGCCTCCGCCGCCCGCGCGCCGGGACGATCCGGGTCGTGGCACAGTGTCCGGGTCGTGGCACAGTGACGCTCGTGTTGGGACCTCTCGTCGCGGCGCTCGTCCTCGGCGGCCTCGCCCTCGCCGTCCTCGGTGCCGTCCTCGCCGGTCTGGGGAGGGTGCCCGGCCGCGTCGTCCTCGGGCTGTCGGTGCTGCTCGAGGTGCTCGTCCTCGTGCAGGCCGTCGCGGCGGTCGCCGACCTCGTGGGCGGCTACCGGCCGACCGAGCTCGTGACGTTCTGCGCGTACCTGCTCGGCATCGTCGTCGTCCTGCCTCTCGTCGTCGCCTGGTCGCTGGCCGAACGGACGCGCTGGAGCAACCTCGTCGTCGCCGTCGGGGCGCTGACGGTCATGGCGATGACGGCGCGGCTGGACCAGATGTGGAGGGTGACCGGTGGCTGACCCGACCGTACGTCCGCCGGCGGAGCCGTTGCCGGGCAACGGGTCCGGCGCAGGAGTGACGGCCACCGGCTTCGGCCGGGTCCTCGTGGCGCTCTACGCCGTCATGGCGGTCGGCGCCTGCTCGCGCTCGGCGGTGCAGATCGCGACCGACCTGGCCGCCGCCCCGGTCGCCTACCTGCTGTCGGCGTTCGCCGCCGTCGTCTACGTGCTCGCGACGGTCGGGCTGGCCCGGCGCGGTCCGGCGGCGCGCCGGACAGCGACGGTCGCGTGCACCGTCGAGCTCGTCGGCGTCCTCGCCGTCGGGACGTTCACCGTGTTCGTGCCGTCCGACTTCCCCGACGAGACCGTCTGGTCGCTCTACGGCATGGGCTACGTGTTCATCCCGCTGGTCCTGCCGGTGCTCGGCCTGTGGTGGCTGCGCCGGACGGCACCGCGTCGCTGACCCGGGCGTCGTCAGCCGCGCAGGCCGGCCAGCGCCGCGCTGGTCGCGGCGGACAGGGACGTCCGCTGACGGCCGGTCGCGTCGAAGTTCGCCGGGTCGAGCCAGGCCTCGTGGACGGGGGAGAGGACCCGCCAGTCGTCGTCCGTCATGGCGTACCACGCCGTGTCACGGTTGCGCCCCTTCGCGACGACGGCGTTGCGCCACACGCCTTCGAACGCGAAGCCCAGCCGGACGGCGGCCGCGCGCGAGGGAGCGTTGAGGGCGTCGCACTTCCACTCGTAGCGTCGGTAGCCGAGCTCGAACGCGTGCCGCGCCAGCAGGTACATCGCCTCGGTCGCGGCGCGCGAGCGTTGCAGCGCGGGGGAGTAGACGATCGAGCCGACCTCGACGGTGCCCATCCGGCTGTCCGTGCGCAGGTAGCTCGCCGTGCCCTCGACAGAGCCACTAAGGGAGGAAACGGACAATTCATCGCGGAGGGCGGGGGAGTCGTCGGGGCCGGCGTCCGTGACGACGACGAGCATCGGGAACGTCCCGGGCGTCCGGGCGAGGTCGTCGAGCCAGCCGCCCATCGCTGCGGCGTCCGGGAACGGGCCCAGCGGGATGTACGTCCAGCGTGCCTGCGTGTCGTTCGCGCGACCGGCGTGGAGCCGGTCGAACAGCGCGGCGTCCCGGGCAGAGCCGTCGCGCGCCTCGACCCGGCAGTACCGCCCGGTGAGCACCGTCGGGCGCGGTTCGGCCCGCGGCGCGGACCACGACGGCAGCGCGACGCCGACGGGCAGCCCGCGGGCGTCGGTCACGTACGCGAGACCCTCGGGGGTCCGACGCGGCCTCTGCCGCCCGGGTGCGTCGGTCACGCCGGCGACTGTCTCACGCCGTCGGCGGCGCCGGCCGGGTGGTGTCCGGTGCTCGCGGGGGAGCACCACCGAGGGCCGCGGGTGGCCGTTCTGCGACGGCTCCTGCCCGACGAGGCAGCCATGAACTGACATAATGCACATTATCGGCGTGCGGGCTGGCGTACGTAGGCGACCCCCGCGGCTGCGAAGCCCAGCGCGGTCAGGCCGTAGGCGGCGATGTCCAGGAGGCGGCTTCCCAGGATCACGAAGGCGACGAAGTGCAGCGGCTGGACACCGCCAGCCCGATCCCGAAGACCGAGGGTCAAGCTCGGCCTGACGGCCGCAAGCCACGAGGACAACCGCCGCGTGCTGGCCGTGCTCGAGCATCTGCGGGCAGCCGACTGAGCAAGGGACCGGTCCCCGGCGCGCCCGGTCGCGTCCGTCGGTCGCCGGGTCTGCGACCGTGGTCCTTGACGGCGGCCCCCGCAACCCTCATTGTCTGCGTATGTACGCAGATAGGAAGATGCCGGTGCGACAACGGTCCGCGGGACACGACCTCTCGGAGCTGACGGAGCCGACCCGGGACGTCGCCGTCCAGACCCTCCGGCTCCTCGCGGACTCCACCCGGCTCCACGTCCTGTGGCACCTGCGCGACGGCGAGCGGTCGGTCGGCGACCTCGTCCGGCTGGTGGACCGGCCCTCCCCCGCCGTGTCCCAGCACCTCGCCAAGCTGCGGATGGGCGGGCTCGTCCGCACCCGGCGCGACGGGACGCAGATCATCTACCGGCTCGCGACCGACCACGTCGGCGGCCTCGTCGACGACGTCGTCGCGCACGCCCAGCACATCGAGGACGGTCGATGACCGCGGAGGAGCCGCACGGCCCTGGGTCGAGCGCGCACGCTCACGACGAGCCGGGCCACGACGAGCACCGCCACGACGCGGACGGCCACGACGAGCACCGCCACGAGCACGGTGACCACTCCCACGGTCGCGGCGCGTTGGCGAAGGCGCTGCACGTGCTCGCCCCGCACAGCCACGACCCGTCGCAGTCGACGGACAGTGCGCTCGAGTCGAGCGCCGAGGGCATCCGCGCGGTGAAGATCAGCCTCGTCCTGCTCGCGGTGACAGCCGTCATGCAGGGCGTCGTCGTCGTCCTCTCCGGCTCGGTCGCGCTCCTCGCCGACACGGTGCACAACCTGTCGGACGCGCTCACGGCCCTGCCGCTGTGGCTCGCGTTCGTTCTCGTCCGCCGGCCGCCGAGCCGGCGCTACACGTTCGGCCTCGGCCGGGTCGAGGATCTCGCCGGCCTCGTCATCGTCGTCATGATCGCCGCCTCCGCCGTCGCCGCGGGCTACGAGAGCATCCGCCGGCTCGCCGACCCGCAGCCGGTCACCTACCTGTGGGCCGTCGTCACGGCCGGCTTCGTCGGGTTCCTCGGGAACGAGGCCGTAGCGGTGTACCGGACCCGGGTCGGGCGCCGGATCGGCTCGGCGGCGCTCGTCGCGGACGGTCAGCACGCGCGGACCGACGGCCTGACGTCGCTCGGCGTCGTCGTCGGCGCGCTCGGCGTCGCGGCGGGCTGGCCGCTCGCCGACCCGGTCGCCGGGCTCGTCATCACCGTGGCGATCGTCGGGGTCCTCGTCGGGGCGGTCCGGGACGTCGGTCGCCGACTCCTCGACGGCGTCGACCCCGCGCTGCCCGAGCGGGCCGAGAGCGTCCTCGGCGGCGTACCCGGCGTCGCGTCCGTCGACGAGGTCCGGTTGCGCTGGATCGGGCACCGGCTGCGCGGCGAGGCCGTCATCGGCGTCGACCCGCGGCTCGACGTCACGACGGCGCACGAGATCGCGACCCGCGCGACCGTCGCCGTCCGGCACGCACTGCCGAACCTCGACGCGGTCGTCGTCCATGTCGAGCCCGCCGGCGTCGACCGCGACTGCGTCCACACGCTCGGCGACCCGCACGAGGGCGACCTCCACGCGCGGGACCAGGCCGCGCAGCAGGCCGCGGCGCTGCTCCGGACGGGTGGTTCTGCGCCGCGCTCCGGGTGACCGTGGCCACGATCGCGATGCGGATCGCGCGAACCTGCCGTCCTATGGATGAGGAGGCATGTCGCCTCCCCCGGTGGGGCACCGGTGGCTCGGGCATGGCAGAGAGTTGGGGCATCCGATGGCGGCGTCACGGTTCGTCCGCGCCGCCGTCGTTGCGGTGTCGGTCGGCATGCTCGCGGCGCCGTCCGCGGCCGCCGCGGCGTCGCCCGTGAGATCCACTGTCGGCGTCCGTCCCGTCGCGGCCGTCGCGGCCCCCGAGACCCCCTCGCCGACACCGTCCAACGCCCCCGGCGGCGCCGAGCAGCAGCCCTCCCCCGAGGAGGTCACGGCCGAGCAGCGCCGGGCGGCCGCGCTGCTGCGCGAGG
>DAIOGQ010000057.1:0-16201 GCA_036745175.1 Kineosporiaceae bacterium | reverse complement strand
CGGGCGTCGTCGCTCCGGCGGTCACGATCCGGCGGAAGCCCGCGTATCCGACGCTCACCTGCGGCACTCTTTGCGACGCGGTCCCAGCCGGACCGGCCTCGCGAGGGAGCGACCATGCAGCTCGGCGCCGTGCTCGACACCGTCATCGGGATCGCCTTCGTGTTCTTCCTGCTCGCCCTCGCGAGCGCGGCCGTCGCCGAGTGGCTCGCGACCGTGTTCAAGAAGCGTGCGAAGTACCTCCTGCGCGGGCTGGCGGACATCTTCGGCGAGCAGTCCGGCTCGGTCGACGGGGCGGACCGGCTCGAGGCGTGCGCGCAGAGCGTCCGGACCGAGCGCGGGCTGTACCAGCAGGCGATGCGGTCCGTCGCCAACCCGACCCGGTCGACCGACCGGCGGCTCGACCGGTCGACGTTCCTCGCGCACCCGCTCGTCGCCATCCAGGCACCGACCGTCGCCGGCGGCCGGGCCACCCGGCTGCCGTCGTACATCTCCGCCCGGACCTTCGCGAGCGTCGTGCTGGACGCCGTCGTGCCCGACCCGGACGGGACGACGAGCCTGACGACGCTGCGCGAGCGGATCGCCGCGGCCCGCCTCCCGGCGCCGGTCGAGGGCGTGCTCCTCACGGCGACCCGGACGGCGGCGACCTCGCTCGACGACGTCCGCACCGAGCTCGAGCACTGGTACGACGCGACGATGGAAGGGGTGTCGGGCTCGTACAAGCGCTGGGTGAAGCGCTGGCTCGTCGTCATCGCCACGGTGCTCGTCCTGTCGCTCCACGTCGACGCGCTCCACGTCGCCCGGACGCTCTACACCGACCCGGCCGTCCGGGCCGCGGCCGTGACGGTCGCGGAGGGCACCCGCTGCGAGGGCGACCGGGCGGCGATCGAGAGCTGCCTGGACGACACGCGCGCGGCCCTGGAGTCGGCCGGCCTGCCGTTCGGCCCGCCGCAGGGCTGCTCGTGGCGCGAGCCCGGCACGTGCCTCGTGGGCCGCCCGGACGGCGGTGCGGTCAGCGCGGGCAGCGCGGTCCTGACCCTTCTCGGGCTCGCGCTGTCGGTGCTCGCCGCGACGTTCGGCGCCCCGTTCTGGTTCCAGCTGCTCACCCGGGCGGCGAACCTGCGGAACACCGGACGGCGGCCCGAGCCCGGAGACGGCGCGGCGGCGTGAGCGGCCCGGGCGCGGTGCTGCCTTCGGACGGCACACTGACCTCGTGCGCATCGACCTCAACGCCGACGTCGGAGAGTCCTTCGGCCGCTGGCGGCTCGGCGACGACGAGGCGTTGCTCGGCGTCGTCACGAGCGCGAACGTCGCGTGCGGCTTCCACGCCGGCGACCCGTCGACGCTGCGCCGCACCTGTGCCGTGGCCGCCGGGCACGCTGTCGTGGTCGGCGCGCAGGTCTCCTACCGCGACCTCGCGGGCTTCGGCCGCCGGTTCATGGACGTCGCGCCCGAGGACCTGCGGGACGACGTGCTCTACCAGCTCGGCGGGCTCGCCGCCTTCGCCGCGGCGGCCGGGACGGCGGTCCGCTACGTCAAGCCGCACGGCGCGCTCTACAACGCCGTGGTCGACCACGAGGAGCAGGCGGCGGCGGTCGTCGAGGCGGTCGTCGAGTTCGGTGCCGGCGCGGCGCACGGGCCGGACCGGGCGGGCGGCGGGCCGCTCGCCGTCCTCGGCCTGCCCGGCTCGGCCCTGCTCCGGCATGCTGCCGCGGCGGGCCTGCGCGCGGTCCCCGAGGCCTTCGCCGACCGGGGCTACACGGCCGCCGGCACGCTCGTCCCACGCGCCGGGCCCGGCGCGCTCGTCACGGCCGCCGCGGACGTCGCCGCGCGCGCCGTCCGGATGGCCGTCGACCGCGAGGTCGTCGCCGTCGACGGCTCCGTCGTCCCCGTCGACGCCGAGTCGGTGTGCGTCCACGGCGACTCCCCGGGCGCCATCGACCTCGCCCGGGCGGTCCGGACCGCGTTGGAGGCCGCCGGGGTCCAGGTTCGCGCGTTCGTCGGGTGAGCCCGATAGCCGCTCCGGAGGAGATCGACCGGACCGACCGAAGTCCTTCGCAACGGCTCGCTCCGGGTGGCACAGTGACTGGCTCGAGGCGATCGAGCGTTCGCGTCGACGTGAGTGACGTCTGAACCGGGGTGTGTCGTGTCCTTCCTGTCCAGAGCCAGGAGAGCCTACGCACGAGGTGGCCTCCGGGCGTTGTCCGACGCCGCCCGGCGTCGGCTCGCTGCCGCTGTCGCACCTCCGGTCGGGCCCCCGGTCGTCGCTGTCGCCACTGCCCCGCCGGCCGCCACTGCCCCGCCGGTCGCCCGGGCCACCGACGTGAGCAGCGTCGATGCCGTCGCGTGGTTCGACCGCAGACTGCCGACCTACCGCAGGCTCGCCGCCGCCGCCGGGCCCTTCGTCGAGCAGGACGGCGTCATCTTCGACATCGGCGCGAACATCGGCTACTTCACGACCGTGCTCGCCGAGACG
Organism: Kineosporiaceae bacterium; assembly: GCA_036745175.1. Classification (GTDB taxonomy): domain Bacteria; phylum Actinomycetota; class Actinomycetes; order Actinomycetales; family Kineosporiaceae; genus R-H-3. The sequence goes on along the minus strand of DAIOGQ010000057.1, from coordinate 13,728 downwards.
ACCGGCTTCCGCGGTAGGGCCCACCTCTTCGAGCCGTTGCCGCACCTCGTCGACCTCTGCCGGGAGCGGATGGCGACCTATGACCTCGACGCCGAGATCCACGGGTTCGGGCTCAGCGACGAGGACACCGACGTCGACCTCTACGTGGCGAGCAGCGGCAACCTCGGCTGGAACACCATCGTCGCCGAGAAGGCGAACGCGACGATGGTGGCGACCCGTATCGAGGTCCGGCGCTTCGACACCTGCGGCATCGCCGACCGGCCGTCCTTCGTCAAGATCGACGTCGAGGGCGCCGAGTACAAGGTGCTCACCGGCATGCTCGAAGCCCTCGAGCGCTGGTCCCCGCGACCGGCCATCCTCTGCGAGATCGGCTGGGGGAAGCAGCACCCGGCATGGGCCGACGAGCTCGAGGTCTTCGCCCAGCTCGGGAAGCTCGGATACACCACGACGGACCTCGCCGGTTCGCCCATCGACCTGACCACGCTGACACGCACGACGGACGTCCTCTTCGTGCCGCCGCGCTGACGAGAGCGTCACCCGCCAGGCCGGCTGCCGCTCGACGCGGCACCCGTCGAGGTGAGACGGTGCGCCGGCGCGTCGACGGCGCGTCGACGGCGCGGTCCGCGAAGGGGCGATTCGATGACTGTGGTGAGTGATCGTCGGACACGACCACCCGCACCACCCGTGGTGCGGGCGCAGGTCGTGCTGTGGGCCGTCGTGCTGACGAACCTCGCGGTCGTGGAGCTCCTGTTCGTCACCTCCGGCGCCGGGAAGAACTCGGTGCTGACCGTCGCCAAGTTCTTCGGGCTGCACGTGGCGCTCGTCATGATGGTGCAGCTGGTCCTTGTCGCCCGGGTGCCGTGGCTGGACCGCCGGATCGGGATGGACCGGCTCACCAGGTGGCACCGCTGGGTCGGCTTCACCCTGCTGTGGACGGTCCTGCTGCACGCGACGCTCGTCGTGCTCGGCTACGCGCGGCTGGACGGGGTGTCGATGCCGCGGACCTTCCTCGCGCTGGCCGGGGTACCGGCCTCGCTGCTCGGGATGTGCGCCGCCGCCCTCGTCGTGACCGTCGGGGTGCTCTCGGTGCGGGCCGCCCGGCGTCGGCTGTCGTACGAGGCCTGGCACGGCCTGCACCTCGCGCTCTACGTCGCCCTCGGGCTCGGGCTGGTCCACCAGGGGCTGGAGACGACGACCATGACGTCGTCGGGGTTCGCGACCGTCTACTGGTGGTCCCTGTGGGCGCTCGTGGTCGGGGCGCTGCTCGCCGGCCGGTTCGTGCTCCCGTTGTGGCGCAACGCCTATCACCGCTTCAGCGTCGCCGCGGTCGTGCCGGAGTCCGACGACGTCGTGTCGGTCCACGTGACCGGCCGCCACCTCGACCGGCTGCCCGCCCGGGCCGGCCAGTTCTTCATCTGGCACTTCCTCCACGAGGGGCGGCGGTGGCAGGCGAACCCGTTCTCGCTGTCCGCCGCGCCGGACGGCCGGAGTCTCCGGCTGACCGCGAAGGCGGTCGGGACGGGCAGCGCCCGGCTGCGGCACCTCCCGGTCGGCACCCGGGTCTTCGCCGAGGGTCCGTACGGCGCCTTCACCAGCCTGCACCGGACCCGGGAGGCCACCCTCCTGGTCGCCGGCGGCGTCGGGATCACCCCGGTCCGCGCGCTGCTCGAGGAGCTGACCGGCTCCGTCGTCGTGCTGTACCGGGTCCGCACGACGGCCGACGCCGTCCTGCTCGACGAGCTCCAGGAGCTGGCCCGGACCCGCGGCGCGCAGGTGCACGTGCTGACCGGACGCACCGGGGCCGGGACGCCGCCGACGTCGCCGTTCGAGCCGGCGAACCTGCTCGCGACGGTGCCCGACATCGCCGACCGGGACGTCTTCGTCTGCGGCCCGCCGGCGATGACCGCGGCCGTGCTCCGCAGCCTGCGCGCGCTGAAGGTGCCCCGCCACCAGGTCCACGCGGAGCGGTTCAGCCTCGCCTGACCCGCCATGATCACCGCTGAGCAGAGGACATGCCCGCTCCAGGGGGCAGATCCTCTGCCTCTACGCGATCACGGCACGATGGGGTGATGGTCGAAGAGCTCGGCCCGGGCGCTCGCGTGACGCGGCAGCTGCACGCGTGCGGCGACGTCGGCGTGCTCGTCGACCTGGTCGTCGACCTGCGCGGCGCCCGCGGTCCGGCCGGCGGCTCGGGCGACGGCTCGGGCGACGGCTCGGGCGACGGCTCGGGCGACGTGCTCGACCACGTCCTCGCGGTGCACGCCGGGCTGCACCGCGCATGGGCTGCAGGAGCCGCGCCGGACGGCGTCCTCGACCTCGTGCCGGCCGAGCGCTCGCTGCTCGTCCGGCTCGACCCTGCCCGCACCGACGTCGCGCAGGTCGCCGCCTGGGTCCGGGCGACGCCTGCCGAGCCGCCGGCCGCCGACGCCGCCGACGAGGTGAGGCTCGACGTCGTGTACGACGGCGAGGACCTGGACGCCGTCGCCGCACACCTCGGGCTGACCCGTGACGTGGTCGTCGCCGCGCACACCGCGACCCCGTGGCGGGTCGCGTTCACCGGCTTCGCACCCGGCTTCGGCTACCTCGTCGGCGGCGACCCGCGGCTCGCCGTGCCGCGGCTGGACACCCCGCGGGTGCGCGTCCCGGCCGGTGCGGTGGCGCTCGCGGGCCGGTACTGCGGCGTCTACCCGCGGCCGTCGCCGGGCGGCTGGCGGATCCTCGGCCGCACGGACGCCGTGCTGTGGGACGTCGACCGCGACCCGCCCGCGCTCCTGCGGCCGGGGCTGCGGGTCCGGTTCCGCGCGGTGCCCGGGTGACGGCGTCCGCGGGGCCCCCCGCGTCCGGGGCGTTCCTCGAGGTCGTCCGGGCCGGTCCGGCGACGACGGTCCAGGACCTCGGCCGGCCGGGCCTCGCCGCGCTCGGCGTCACCCGGTCCGGGGCCGCGGACCGCCGGTCGCTGCGGCTGGCGAACCGGCTCGTCGCCAACCCCGAGGCCGCCGCCGGGCTCGAGGTGACCCTGGGCGGTCTCGCCGTCCGGGCCGGCCTCGACCTCGACCTCGCCGTCACGGGCGCCGCCTGCCCGGTCGACGTCGACGGTCGTCCTGCTGGGCGCAACGCGGTGCTCCACGTGCCTGCGGGACAGCTCGTCACGCTCGGGCCGGCGCCTGCCGGGCTGCGGGCCTACGTCGCGGTCCGTGGTGGGATCGACGTCGCGCCCGTGCTCGGCTCACGGGCCCGGGACACCCTCGCCGGCCTCGGGCCGGATGTCGTCCGGGACGGCGACCGGCTTCCCGTCGGGCGGCCGCCGGACCTCCCGTGGCCCGGCGTCGACCTCGCCCCGGTAGCGGACCCGCCGGCCGGCGACGTGCTGCTCGACGCGGTCGCCGGCCCGCGCGAGGGGCTCGTCCCGGACGGCGTCCGCGCCGCGATGTGGTCGGCCCGTTGGGTCGTCGACGCCGCGAGCGACCGGGTCGGCGTCCGGCTCGCACCGTCGGACGGCGGCATCGTCCCGAGCTCCGGCGGGTCGAGCGGGTCGAGCGGGTCGATGGCGAGCGAGGGCGTCGTGCGCGGCGCGGTCCAGGTGCCGCCGTCCGGGTTGCCCGTCGTGTTCCTCGCCGATCACCCGGTGACCGGCGGCTACCCGGTCGTCGCGGTCCTGCTCGACGCCGCCGCGGACCGTGCCGCCCAGCTGCGCCCCGGCCAGGGCGTCCGGTTCCGCCGGGTCCCGCCGCCGCGCCTGGGGTAGCAGGTCCCGGCGAGGAGACGCTCGCGGCAGCCTGCCGCGGACGTCTTCACGTTCACCCGATCGGACCAGCCCGACATCCCACGCTCCACCCCGCCTGATGACCTAGATTGTCACGCAGTGCAGTCGGCCAGTTACTCACTGACATCTCGGCGAAGCGGGAGGCATCATGACTCGACGTCTCCGGCCGACCGCCGGGCGGACGCCTCCGGGCGAGGTCGCCGTCACCGCGGACCTGACGACCGACGGTGCCCGCGTCGACCTGGCGACCGACGAGACCTGCGTCGACCTGACCGGCGAGACCTGCGTCGACCTGACCGGCGAGACCGGCGAGACCTGCGTCGACCTCACCGACGTCGACGCGGCCCCGGCGCCGCCGGTCGGCGACGAGCGGTTCCGGGCCCTGTTCGAGCACGCCCCCGTCGGCGTGGCGCTCTGCGACCCCGACGGCCGGTTCGTCGACGTGAACCCGACCTTCCGTGACCTCCTCGTCGGCACGGGCATCGACCCGGACGTCGGGTGCCTCGCCGACCTCGTGCGGCACAACCCGCCGGGCGGCGACGAGGCCGCGCGCTGGCACGACGAGCTCGCGCAGGTCCGTGTCGGCGGCAGCAGCGTCGCGCGGGCCGAGCTCTCCGTCGCCCCTCCGGACGCCTCGCCGCGCTGGCTCGAGGTGACCGCGGTCCCGGTGGCCCTCGGCGACCACGCCTACCTGCTCACCCACATCGACGACACGACGCGCCGCCGGCTCGAGGAGCAGCGGCTCGTCCGGCTCGCGCTCCACGACGGCCTCACGGGTCTGGCCAACCGCACGCTCCTGCACGAGCGGCTGGAGGCCGCGGTCGCCCGCTCGGAGCGGTCCGGCCTGCCGGTCGGCGTCATCTACCTCGACCTCGACGGCTTCAAGACGGTCAACGACACGTTCGGCCACGCCGCCGGTGACGAGCTGCTCGTCGCGGTCGCGGACCGGCTGACCCGGGTCCTGCGGGCCGGCGACACCGCGGGCCGGCTCGGCGGTGACGAGTTCCTCGTCGTCGCGGGCGACGTCGTCGACGACGCAGCCCTCGCCGAGATCCTGCGCCGGGTCGAGGCCGCGCTCGCGACGCCGTTGGTGGTCGAGCAGGCCGAGGTCCTCGTCGGCGCGAGCTGCGGGGCGGTGCTGTCCCGCCCCGGCGAGTCCGCCGACACCGTCGTCCGCCGGGCGGACGCCGCGATGTACGCCGCCAAGCGCGCCCGACGTCGCGGCCCGCGCCCCCCGGTGCCGGCCGCGGACGCCGTCCAACTCACCCTCCTGCACGAGCAGGCCGCCGTCGCCGGACCGAACCCGCTCGCCCACGTCCCCGGCCAGCCGACCCGTTCGCGCAACAGCTGATCGCCGGGACGCACCGTTCTGCCCCGCGGAGGGGGTCCGGACCCTGCCCCGTCGCGATCATGGCGGCCCCGGCGCGCGCCGAGACCGTCCGGTGCCGCACGCTGTCCGGGTGACCGCGACCCCCCTTGCCGGCCCGATCGACGTCGACGTGGCGGTCGTCGGTGCCGGCGGCGCCGGGCTGTCCGTCGTCGTCGCGCTCGACCGGCTCGCCCGCGCCCGCGGCGCCGCCGGCCGCGAGGTCACCGTGCCGAGCGTCGCGCTCGTCGACCCGGTCGTCCGGGCCGGCGCCGACCGAACCTGGTGCTTCTGGGACGCCGGGCGCAGCGACGTCGAGGAGGCCGTCCACCGGCAGTGGCGGCGGGTCGTCGTCGTCGGGCCGGACGGCGACCGCCGGGTCCACGACCTCGACCCGCTGCGGTACGTCATGGTCCGGTCGGCCGACTTCTACGCGCTCGCGGACGACGCGGCGCGGCGGATCGGCGCGGTCCGGGTCCTCCGGCCCGTCGAGTCGGTCGCGGACGACGCCGACCGGGCCGTCGTCCGCACGCCCGACGGCCCGGTACGGGCCCGCTGGGTCTTCGACTCCCGCCCGGTCGTCCGGCCGGTCCGGCCGGCGAACACCGCCTGGCTGCAGCACTTCCGCGGCTGGACGGTCGGCCTCGACCCCGCCGCGACCACGGGTTCGGCGCTGGACCCGCACCTCCCGGTCCTCATGGACTTCACGACCCCGCAGCCCCGCAACGCCGTGAGCTTCGGCTACGTCCTCCCGCTCGACGCGACGCGGGCGCTCGTCGAGTACACCGAGTTCTCCCGTGCGCGGCTGCCCGGCCCGGCGTACGACGAGGCGCTGCACCACTACCTCGAGGCGACGTTCGGCGCGGCCGGCCGGGCGGCGCGGGTCGAGGCGGTCGAGGACGGGGCGATCCCGATGACGGACGCCGTCCTGGCCGCCCGGACGGGCCCGCGGACGTTCCGGATCGGGACCGCCGGGGGCGCGACCCGGCCGTCGACGGGCTACACGTTCGCCGCGATGCAACGGCAGGCCGCCGGGATCGCGCACGCCCTCCTCGACGGCCGCACGCCGCTACCGCCCGGGGCGTACCCGGCCCGCCACCGCTGGATGGACGCCGTCCTCCTGCGTGCGCTCGACCGCGGCCACGTCCGGGGCGCGGACCTGTTCGCCGACCTCTTCACCCGCAACCGCCCCGCCGACGTCCTGCGGTTCCTCGACGGCGGCTCGACGCTCCCGGCGGACCTCGCGCTCATGCGGACGACGCCCATGCTCGCGATGACCCGGGCCACCGTCGGCGACGCCGCCGCCCGGCTCCGACGCCGGCTCGTCGTCCGCCCGGAGCTGCCGGGCGGCCCACCCGGCCCGGACGGGGGACCTGACCGGGACCTCTGACCCGAACGGGCGAACGCCTGACCCGGACGGGCGAACGCCTGGGACTTCCGGCTGCAACGGCGCGATATGTCTGTGTTTCAGTTGACCCATGCGGTTCGACCATCTCTCGTACGCGGCGGAGCACGACGGTCTGCGGGCCACGGCGTCCCGGCTCGGGGAGGCGATCGGCGTCGACCCGGTCGACGGCGGCGTCCATCCCCGGTTCGGCACCCGCAACGTCGTCCTGCCGCTCGCCCGTGGGCACTACGTCGAGGTCGTCGAGGTGCTCGAGCACCCGGTCGCCGACAAGGCGCCCTACGGCCGCGCGGTCCGGGCCCGGTCCGAGGCCGGTGGCGGCTGGCTCGGCTGGGCGGTCGCCGTCGACGACCTGGCGCCCGTCGAGGCCCGGCTCGGCCGCGAGGCCGTCCCCGGAAACCGGCACCGCCCGGACGGCGTCGAGCTGCGCTGGCACCAGATCGGCGTCAACGGTCTCATCGCCGACCCGCAGCTGCCGTTCTTCACCCACTGGGAGGTCGACACCGGCCTGCACCCGTCGGTCGACGCGGACGGCAGCGTGCGGCTCGGCGGCCTCCGGATCGCCGGCAGCCCCGAACGCCTCTGCGCGTGGCTCGGCGAGCCGCGCGACCACCCGCTGGACGCCGTCGAGGTCGAGTGGATCGCCCCGCACGGCACCCCCGGTGTGCTCGCCGCCTGGTTCGACACCCCGGCCGGCCGGGTCGAGGTCTGAGAACGGGCTCGCAGGTCTGACGCCGGTCCCCGGGCGGTCAGCGGCGCGGGCTGAACCCGCGCAGCCGCAACGAGTTCGTCACGACGAAGACGCTGCTGAACGCCATCGCGCCCCCCGCGACGAGCGGGTTGAGCAGGCCGAGGGCGGCCAGCGGCAACGCGGCGACGTTGTAGGCGAACGCCCAGAAGAGGTTGCCCTTGATCGTCGCGAGCGTCCGGCGGGACAGCGCGATCGCGTCGGCCGCCGAGCGCAGGTCCGACCGCACGAGCGTGAGGTCGCCGGCCTCGATCGCGACGTCCGTGCCGCTGCCCATCGTCAGCCCGAGGTCGGCCTGCGCGAGCGCCGCCGCGTCGTTGACGCCGTCGCCGACCATCGCGACGACCAGGCCCTGTGCCTGCAGGTCGCGGACGACCTCCACCTTGCCCTCGGGCGCGACGCCGGCGACGACGTCGGCGGGGGCGATCCCGACCTCGGCCGCGACCGCCGCCGCCGCGCGCGGGTTGTCGCCGGTGAGCAGCATCGGCCGCAGTCCCAGCGCGCGCAGGGCTTCGACCGCAGCCCGCGACGTCGGCTTGACCGTGTCGGCGACGGCGAGCATGCCGCGGCCGACGCCGTCCCAGCCGACGAGGACCGCGGTGCTGCCGCGCTCCTCGGCGGCGCCGAGCGCGGCGTCGACGTCGGCGGGCACCGCCAGGCCGGCCTGCGCGAGCCAGGCCCGGCTGCCGACGACGACCCTGCGCCCCGTGCCGTCGGCGCCCGCGCCGTCCCGGACCGTTCCCTCGACGCCGCGGCCCTGGGTCGACCGGAAGCCGTCGACGGCGGGCAGCGCGCCGAGCCGCTCGCGCGCCGCGTCGGTGATCGCCCGGGCGACCGGGTGCTCGCTGCCGGCCTCGACGGCGCCCGCGACCCGCAGCACGTCGTCCGTCTCGGCCCCGGCGGACGCGACGACGTCGACGAGCCGCATCCGGCCCTGGGTGACGGTGCCGGTCTTGTCGAGGACTACGGTGTCGGCGCGACGGGTCTGCTCCAGCACCTCCGGACCCTTGATGATCAGCCCGAGCTGGGCGCCGCGGCCGGTGCCGACGAGCAGCGCCGTCGGCGTCGCCAGGCCCAGCGCGCAGGGGCAGGCGATGACGAGGACGGCGACGGCGGCGGTGAACGCGGCGGTCACGTCGCCGGTGAGCACGAGCCACGCCGCGAGGGTCAGCACGGCGAGCGCGAGCACGACGGGCACGAACACCGCCGAGACCCGGTCCGCGAGCCGCTGCACCGGCGCCTTGCCGTTCTGCGCGGCGGCGACCAGGCGGCCGATCTGGGCCAACCGGGTGTCGGCGCCGACCCGGGTCGCGCGCAGGACGAGCATCCCGGAGGCGTTGACCGTCGCGCCGGTGACCGTCGCGCCCGGCCCGACCTCGACGGGCACCGGCTCCCCGGTGAGGAGCGACTCGTCGAGGGCGCTGCTGCCCTCGACGACGACGGCGTCGGTGGCCACCTTCTCGCCGGGCCGGACGACGAACAGGTCGCCGACCGCGAGCCGCTCCACCCCGATGCGCTCCTCGACCCGGGTGCCGTCCGGGCGGGTCCGCAGGACGGCGACGTCCTTGGCCCCGAGCTCGAGGAGGGCGCGCATCGCCGCCCCGGAGCGGCGCTTGGCGCGCGCCTCGGCGTAGCGGCCGGCGAGGAGGAACACCGTGACGACGGCCGCGACCTCGAGGTAGAGGTCGGCCCCGCCGGCCGCGCGCATGGCGGCCATGTCGGTGTCCATCCCCGTGCCGACGTCGCCGCTCGGCGTGAGGAGCAGCGCGTACAGCGACCAGCCGTAGGCGGCCGTGACGCCGATGCTCACGAGGGTGTCCATCGTCGTCGCGCCGTGCCGGGCGTTGACGAGGGCGGCCCGGTGGAACGGCCACGCCCCCCACACGACGACCGGGGAGGCGAGCGCGAGACTGATCCACTGCCAGCCGTCGAAGGCGAGGAACGGCACCATCGACAGCAGCAGCACGGGCAGCGCGAGGGTGGCGCTGACGAGCAGCCGCTGCCGCAGGTCCGTGAGGTGCGCGTCGTCCGCGGCCACCGCGGGGTCGGCGGCCGGTCCCGGGACCGCCTTCGGCGGCGGGGGAAGCGCGGCGCCGTAGCCGGTGCGCTCGATCGTCGCCACGAGGTCGTGCGGGTCGAGCGTCCCCGGGAAGGCGACGTGGGCGTTCCCGGTGGCGTAGTTCACCGACGCCGTCACGCCGTCCATCCGGTTGAGCTTCTTCTCGATCCGGGCCGCGCACGACGCGCACGTCATGCCGGTGACCGGCAGGTCGAGCGTCAGCAGCGGGAGGACCGTCGCGGCCGGCGCGGCGTCCGGACCGCGCTCAGTCGTCGACGACGGCATAGCCGGCCTCGTCGACGGCTGCCCTGACGGCCGTGCCGTCGAGCGGCTGCGCGCTGGTCACCGAGACGGTGGACGTGCCGCCGGCGACGAGGTCCACGGTCACGTCCCGGACGCCGTCCAGGGTCTCGAGCTCGTCGGTCACCGCGCCGACGCAGTGCGAGCAGGTCATCCCGGCGACGCGGACGGTGGTGATGGTGGGGGTGGTCACGACAGGTCCTCCAGCAGCAGGGGTGGTCAGAACGGCGCGGTCAGAACGGCGCGGTCAGAACGGCGCGGTCAGGTGCGCACGAGGCGGGCGATGGCGTCCGCGGCCTCGCGGACCTTGGTCTGCGCGGCCTCGTCCGACTCGCGGGCGGCGTCGACGACGCAGTGGCCCACGTGGTCCTCGAGGAGCCCGAGGCTGACCGCCTGCAGCGCCTTGGTGACCGCCGCGACCTGGGTGAGGACGTCGATGCAGTACGCGTCCTCCTCGACCATCCGGTGGATCCCCCGGACCTGACCCTCGATGCGCCGCAACCGGCGCAGGTAGTCGTCCTTGCTTCCCGAGTAGCCGGCCAACGTGTCCTCCTCGACGCGGGCACCCCGCGGTGCCGTTCCGAGAACACCATACCCCGGCAGGGTATTTCAGGCACCGCCGGGTGAGGCGGTGCCGGGCGGGACCCCGCCCTCGCTCGTGGGCCGGGCGCTGCGCCCGGGTCGGGTCTACTGGACGTACGACTGGACCTGGAGCGACGGGCGCTGCTCGACGGCGTCCGGGTCGAGCCCCGCGGCCCGCATCGCGCGGCGGCGGCGCAGGGTGTCCCAGAGCTGGTCGAGGTTCTCCTCGAGCTGTTCGAGCCGGCGGACCTCGACGTCCTCGCTGAGCAGGCCGCGGTCCCGCTGGTCGCGCAGCCAGTGCTCCTCGGCGACGAGCCCCCGGATGCACTCCAGGATCTCCCGGTCTTCCATGTCGGCCTCCTCGAGGTGCTGGCCCTCGGCCCGGATCCGGCACCCACGCGCCGTGACCGCTGCCTCGACGCTAGGTGCCGATCAGGTGCCGCCGGCGGGCCCGAGGTCCCTGGCGCTCCCGTTCACGTCGGCCCGGGTGACGCGGCTCACCCCCGACCAGGACGAGCCGGAGGATGCCGGGAAGATGGCCGACCACGGCGTCGGCAGCCGACGCTGGGGAGTCAGCGGTCGAGGTGGTCCACGAGCGCCGCGGCGAGGCCGGTGTAGGTGCCGGGGGTGAGGTCGAGCAGGCGCTGCTCGGCGTCCGCGGGCAGGCCGAGCCCGAGGACGAACTCGCGCATCGCGGCGGCGTCGACCCGGCGGCCGCGGGTCAGCTCCTTGAGCCGCTCGTACGGCCGGTCCAGGCCGTGCACGCGCATGACGGTCTGCACGGCCTCGCCGAGCACCTCCCACGTCGCGTCGAGGTCACGGGCGAGCGCCGCCGGGTCGACGTCGAGCCCGGCCAGCCCGGTGCGGGCGTTCTCGATGGCGAGCAGCGAGTGGCCGAACGCCGTCCCGATGTTGCGCTGCATCGAGGAGTCGGTGAGGTCGCGCTGGAGCCGGGAGGTCACGAGGGTCGCGCCGAGGACGTCGAGGAGCGCGGTGCTCACCTCGAGGTTCGCCTCGGCGTTCTCGAACCGGATCGGGTTGACCTTGTGCGGCATCGTGCTCGACCCGACGCTGCCCTGGCCGCGGACCTGCACGAAGTAGCCCAGCGAGATGTACGTCCAGACGTCGGTCGCGAGGTTGTGCAGGATCCGGTTGAACCGCGCGACGTCCGCGTAGAGCTCGGCCTGCCAGTCGTGGGACTCGATCTGCGTCGTCAGCGGGTTCCAGGTGAGCCCGAGGTGCTCGACGAACGTCCGCGAGACCTCGACCCAGTCGGTGCCCGGGGCGCCCGCGACGTGCGCGGAGAACGTCCCGGTGGCGCCGTTGGTCTTGCCGAGGTACTCGGCGGCCGCGACCCGGCGGAGCTGGCGGCGCAGCCGATGGGCGAGGACGGCGAGCTCCTTGCCGAGCGTCGTCGGCGTCGCGGGCTGGCCGTGGGTGCGGGCGAGCATCGCCACCTGCGCGTGCTCGCGGGCCAGCGCGGCGACGTCATTGACGAGCGCGGTCGCCGCGGGCAGCCAGACCTCGCGCACGGCGCCGCGCACCATGAGCGCGTAGGCGAGGTTGTTGACGTCCTCGCTCGTGCAGAAGAGGTGGACGATCTCGCCGAGGTCGGCCAGCGACGTGCCCTCCATCCGCGCCTTGACGAAGTACTCCACCGCTTTGACGTCGTGCAGCGTCACCCGCTCGGTGGCCGCGAGCTCGGCCACGCTCGAGGCGTCGAACGACGCGACGACCGACCGGAGCCGGGCCACCTCGGCGTCGGTGAGCCGGCGCAGCCCGGGCACCGCGCCGGTCGCCGCGAGGTGGACGAGCCACTCGACCTCGACCCGGACCCGCTCCCGGTTGAGCGCCGCCTCCGAGAGGTGCTCCGCGAGCGGTGCGACGGTCGTCCGGTAGCGACCGTCGAGCGGTCCGAGCGGGGCGTCCCGCAGGCCCGGGGTCACGGGTCCACCGGGGGGCGTGTCGGGCGTAGCGGCCTGGCTCGTCGACGGGGTCGCAGTCACGTGCTCGATGGTCCCACGGGCACGCGCGCCACAGCGCAGGCAGAAGTGGCCTTCGGCCGCACGAAGAGGTCGCGGGGCGGGGTTCTGGTTGCGCTGTGGCGCGGGCGGTCAGGTCGCCAGGCCCTCCGCGGGGACGGCGGCGGTCGGTCGCGGCGCCCGGGCGAACTCGGCGAGCACGATCCCGGCGAGCACGACGACGGCACCGGCGACCTGCCAGCCGGTGAGGGTCTCGCCGATCGCCAGCCAGGCGACGAGGCCTGCGAGCGGCGGTTCCGCCGTGCCGACGAGCCCGACCCGGGTCGCGCCGATCCGTTGGAGCCCGGCGAGCACGAGCGAGAACGGGACGAGCGTGCCCATGACGACGACCCAGCCGACGAGCAGCCACGTCGTCGCGAGCGGGCCGGCCCCGGTGCCGCGCAGCCCGACGTCGACGCCCAGCTGGTCGAACGGGAACGTCCACCACGGCTGGAGCAGCGTCCAGAACGCCGCGGCCGCGCCGAAGCTCCAGGCGGCGAGCGACCACGCGTCGCGGTCCGCCAGACCCCGCTCGCCGAGGAGGTAGTAGGCCGCGAGCGAGATCGCCGCGAGGCTCGCCGCGAGCACGCCGACGGAGTCGAGCGTCAGCCCGGCCCACACCTGCGCCACGAGCGCGAGCCCGCCGATGACGAGCACGAGCGCGACCCAGATCCGCCCGCTCACCGGCTCCTTGCGCACGTACCGGACCCACAGCGCGATGAGCAGCGGCGCGGTGAACTCGATGAGCAGGCTGATGCTCACCGGCATCCGGGTGATCGCGAGCAGGTACAGCCACTGCACCAGGGCGAGCCCGACGACGCCGTAGACGGCCACGAACCCGAGCTCGCGCCGGCCGATGCGCAAGGACGCCGGACGGCGCCACGCAGCGATGGCCGCGAAGAGCAGGGCCGCCCCGAGGCAGCGGATCTCGACGAGCCGCAGGGACGACAGTCCGGCCGCCATGACGAGCTTGCTCACGGTGCCGTTCACCGAGAACAGCGTCGCCGCCAGCAGGATGTAGCCGACGCCGATCCACGAGCGCGCCCGATCATGGGATGAATGCACGGAAGCGAGCGTAGGGCTTGCTGCGGACGCGACGGCCGACAGGGACCGGCCGCGGCGGCGCCGCCGGGACGGGCGCCCCCGCGACAGGCCGGTCCCGACCGACTACGGGCGTGGGGCCGGCGGCGCCGCGTCCGGGTCGTCGCCGGGCGGGGCTGCTCGCTCGGCGGGACCAGCGGCAAGCCCGGTGCAGGCACGGCCGGATAGCCCTGCTGCGGCGGGTAGTCCTGCTGCGCCGGGTAGCCCGGCTGGCGCGGCCCGGCCGGGCGGGGCGTGGGGCTGCTGGTCCGCCGGGTACGGCTGCTGGTCCACCGGGTCTCGATGATCGATGTCGTCAGAGTCCAGTTGGCTTCGGGTCGCTCAACGCCGCTCCAGAGGTCCCACTCGCACCGTCGGGAGGGAACTAACCCGACGTATCGCCC
>DAIOGQ010000056.1:0-16520 GCA_036745175.1 Kineosporiaceae bacterium | reverse complement strand
AGCTGGAGCGCCTCGACCTCGGTCGTCACGACGGTCCACTCGACGCCGGCCGCCGTCGTCACCATCGTCTGCGTCCGCGGGTGCAGCCCGGCGATGTCGGCGAAGTAGGAGTTGAGCCGCTGCCGCAGGCTCTTCGCCTTGCCGACGTAGATCACCCGGCCTGCGGCGTCGCGGAAGCGGTAGACGCCCGGGGACTCGGGGATCTCCCCGGTCTTCGGGCGGTACGTCGACGGGTCGGCCACGCTGCAAACCCTAGGCGCCGCCGCCGACGGTCGGCCCGGCGGGCACCTCGCCCGGCGGGCCGTAGCGCGCCGCGTACCGCGTCGGCGGCTCGCCGAACATCTTCGTGAAGTCCCGCACGAGGTGCGCCTGGTCGGCGAACCCGAGGTCGTGCGCCAGCCCCGCCCACCCGACGTCCTCCCCGGCCGCGAGCCGTCGGGTCACCTCGTGGAGCCGGTAGCGCCGGATCACCCACTTCGGCCCGATGCCGACGTACTCGCCGAAGAGCCGTTGGAGACCCCGCGCGCTCGTGCCGGCGTCCCGGGCGACGGCGTCGACCCGGGTGAGGGCGGGCGTCGCGGCGATCCTCGCGACGACGTCCGACGCCCGCGCGGCGAGCGGGTCGGGACCGGGGGCGACGGCCCGCAGGAATGCCGCGACCGGTCCGGCGTCCTGCGTCGTAGGCCGGGCCGGCAGCCGCGGGACCGCGGCGCCGAGGACCTCGCGGGCGTCGACCGACCGGTCGCGCAACGCCGACACCGCCGTGCCGAGGAACGGCCGGAAGCCGCCGGGTCGGAACGCGACCCCGAGGACGCCGCCACGGCCTTCCAGCACCTTGACCTGGTACCGGCTCGCGACGCCGGACACCGTCGCGTCGCCGCCGGAGAACGTCAGGTGCACCTGCGGGTAGGGGACGACGGGCTGGCGGTACGGCGCGTCGTAGTCCCAGGCGACCACCCAGACGTGGTCGACCCACACGGCGAGGTCCGGCGGCGGGGCGACGCTGGTGTGCCGCTGGTGTCGCGTCCAGGCGCCGCCGAGCCCCCGCACGTCAGGCGGCTCCGCCCTCTGTCGCCCGGTCCCCACGCCCGGGATGCTAGGCGGCCGCAGCGGGTGCGTCGCGTTCGTCCAAGACGGCCGCGGGCACCGCGGCCTACGGTCGCGGACATGTCTGCGAACCCCACTCGCGCCACAGAGCCCACCACCGGCGCCCGGCACGGGTCCGCCACCACGGACCACGGACCGCTCGTGCGACGGGCGGCCGCTCCTCTGCTCGACACCGTCCGCGCGCTCGACGCGGGGTCGCTGCGCGTGCTCACGACCGGGACGCCCTGCACCGGCTGGGACGTGCGTCGCCTCGTCAACCACCTGCTCTTCTGGGGGCCACCGCTCGCCGGCGCCGGGCGGAAGGCGGCCGTCCCGCCGCCCGCTGCGGACGAGGACGTCGACCTCACCGCGGCGCACGGCGCCGACGGCTGGGCCGGCGCCCTCGCAGCGTCCGTCGAGGGCGTCGTCGACGCGTGGACCGACCCGGCCGCGTGGGAGGGCGTCACGATCCTCGGCGCACCGCCCGAACTGCCGGCCCCTGTCATCGGTGGGATGGTCCTCGGCGAGCTCGTCGTCCACAGCTGGGACCTCGCGACAGCGCTCGGCCGTCCGGTCGGGTGGGACGACGAGGTACTCGGGCTCCTGCACGCGACGGTCGCCGGGACCGCCGAGCAGGGACGCGCGATGGGCGTCTACGGGCCCGCGGTCACGGTGCCGGACGACGCACCGCTGCTCGACCGGGTCCTCGGGCTGACCGGGCGGGCCACGTCCTGGTCGCCGCCCGCCGCCACCTCCTGACCGTCCGGCCCCGTCTCACGCTCCGGGGCGACGAACGTCTCGACACCCGCGAGCCAGCCCGACAGCAGGGCGAGGGCGACGTCGCGGACGGCATCGTCCGACGGCAGGAAGCGCGCGTCGTGGAGCATCGGCGACCCGGGCCCGGTCCCCGTGCCGACGAAGAGCATGAGGATCGGCAGCACCGTGCCGTACGTCGCGAAGTCGTCGGACCCGCAGGACGCGAACGGCGCCGTCGGCAGCCCGCAGCCGGCGAGCCACTCGGACGCGGCGGCCGCGAGCCCCGGGTCGTTGTCCAGCGCGGGGTCGCCGGGGTGGACCAGGTAGTCGCCGGTGCACCCGTGGGCCGCGGCGATCCCGGTGACGGTCGTCCCGATCCGGGCGTGCAGCGCGGCCGCGTCCTCGGCGCGCATGGTGCGGATGGTGCCCGCGGCCCGAGCCCGGCCGGGGATGACGTTCGGCGCGTCGGAGCCGGCCAGCTGGGTCATCGAGACGACGACAGGCTGGAGGGGGTCGACGGCGGAGCGGACGGCGTCCTGCAGCGCGAGGACGATCCGGCACAGCGCCGGGACGGGGTCGACGGTGAGATGCGGGTAGGCGGCGTGCCCGCCGCGGCCGGTGACGACCACCTCCACCTCGTCGACGGCCGCGTTCACCGGGCCGGGGTCGCACGAGACGTGACCGACCGGGACCAGGGGCTGGACGTGCCCGCCGATGACGCAGCGGACGTCGTGCTCCGCGAGCAGTCCCGCCCCGACGACGTCCGTCGCGCCCGTCGGCCCGACCTCCTCCCGCGGCTGGAGGACGACGACGAGCCCGGCCGGCAGGTCGAGACCGCGGGCGGCCCGGGTGAGCGCGGTGACCGCGGCGAGGTGGACGTCGTGCCCGCAGGCATGCATCGCTCCGTTCGTCGCGGCGTAGTGCGCGCCGGTGTCCTCGAGGATCGGCAGCGCGTCGAGCTCGGCCCGAACGGCGACGGCGGGACCGGCCGGGCCGACCCTCAGGATCCGCCCGGTGCCCGCGGCGGCCTGCCCGGGACCGGCCCCGATGGCGGCGACGACCGCGGCCGTCGTTGCCGTCTCCCGGCCCGACACCTCCGGCGACGCGTGGATCCGGTGCCGCAACGCCACCGCGGCCGGCAGCTCCGCGTCCAGCGCCGCGACCCACTGCGCCCGAAGGGGTTCGAGCGCCGTGTGCGCCCCGGTGTGCCGGCCGCTCATGCCGGTCCCGACCAGCCGCCGGGCAGGACGGGCAGGCCGTAGACGCGCTCGGCGTTGGCGTGCGCGACGAGGTGCGCGACGCGTTCCGCGTCCGGCAGGGACCACTCCCCCGCATCGAGCCGGTCGGCGAGCAACGCGTCGAGCGCGCGCCGGAAGCTCAGCGCCCCGAGCGCGTACAGCTCCGGTGCGCCGTATGCGTCCGAGGAGTAGAGCAGCCGCGTGAAGGGTGTGACCTCGGCGGCCTCGGCAAGGACGGCCACCGACCGGCGCGGGCCGACGTAGTGCAGGACGGACCCGACGTCGACGTGCACGTGAGGGTAGATGCACGCGAGGTACGACGCCTGCCGGTGGTGCGGCCAGCAGTGCAGGAGCATCACCGGGACGCGGTGCAGGTGGAGCCAGTCGGTGAGCAGGGTCGGGTCGACGTCGGTCATCCGGATGTCGCTGTCGCCGAAACCGATGTGGAACTGGATCGGCAGGCCGAGGTCGACCGCGGCCCACAGCGTGGTCCGCTGGAGGACGGGATCGGCGAGCCGCCAGCCGTGCTCGCCGGGGCCGGCGGAGAGCCAGCGGGCGACCGCGGACGTCGTCTCGGCCGCGCCCGGACGGTGCGGGTCGAGCCGCAGCCCGGTGCGGTAGGCCGCGACGGACTTCACGCCGACGGCCGCCGTCCGAGCCGTCGTCCTCGCCAGCCGGTCGGCGAACGCGCGCGCGAAGTCGCCCGGGTCGACGCCGTCGGCAGCGACCTCCTCGGCGACCGACTCGAGCCGGACGACGTGGGAGGTCGCGGATCCGGTGAGGGCCGCGACCTCCTCGGGGGTCGTGAGCCCGGCCGGCCGGTGGCCGGTGTCGACGAGGTACCGCGCCGTCCCGGTGGCACGGAGGAACCGCCGGTTCACCTCGGCCGTGCCGAGCTCGGTCCGCCGGGCGAGGTAGTCGTCGACGGCGGCGTGCGGCTCGAGGTCGAGCAGCGGCGCGCAGTGCCGGCGGATCGCGAGCCCCACGGGGGTGTCGAAGTTCGTGCCGCCGGCGGGTGGCGCGCCGCCCTCGCTGATGAGCGCCTCGAGCCCGGCCCGGTCGAGCTCGGCCGTTGCGACGCCGTGGCAGTGGTGGTCGACGAGCTGCACGGTCCGCGCGACGTCGGTCGTCATGAGGGGCTCCTGGGCTGGTCGGGCGGGCTGGCGGGCGCGGACGAGACCTCGGTCGACAGGGCGTCGTAGCGCTCCATCCGGGCGCGCGGGGCGCCGCCGAGCCGGTCGACGACGCTGACGAGCACGGTCTCCACCGCGGCCATCGCGGGCGACAGCACCGCGAACGGCGAGCCGGTCTCGATCGTCGTCGAGAGCACCACGGCGGCGTCCGCGGCGAGCGGGGAGACGAGATGGTCGGTGAAGAGCACGAGGCGCGCACCCTGGGCGACGGCCCGGGTGCCGAACTCGATCGTGTCGTGCTGGTAGCGCCGGTAGTCGAACGCCACGACGACGTCCCGCCGGGCGACGTCGAGCAGCGCGGTGTGCCGCGCGCCGGGGTCGCCGGCCACGAGGTGCACCCCGGGACGCAGGACCCGCAGGTGGAGCGCAAGGTAGTCGGCCAGCACCGCGCTGAACCGCCCGCCGAGCGCCCACACGGCGCGCCGGCCGTCGACGAGCAGCGCCGCGGCGGCGTCGGTGTCGGGCTCGCCGGCGAGCCGCTCGAGGTCTGCGGCGACCGACGCCCTGATCGACTCCCGGACGGAGGCCACGAGACCGGTGACCGGTTCGCGCGGCATGACGTCGAGCGGCGTCGTCCAGCGCGCGGCGAGCTCGGCCCGCAGGCTGCGCTGGAAGTCCGGGTAGCCGGAGAACCCGAGCTTCCCGACGACCCGCAGCACCGTCGGCGCGCTCGCGCCGGCCTGCTCCGCGACGACGGCGAGCGGCTCGAGGCCCGTCAGCGGGTAGCCGGCGAGCAGCGCCCGCACGACTCTGCGCTCGGCCGGGGCCAGCGCGCCGGCCGCCCTCCGGAGCCGGTCGGCGACGGTGCCGGCTGCGCCGCGGTGCTCCGGGTCGCCCGGCACGACGGGCGTCAGTAGACCCACCGGTAGGCGGCCGCGACGTCCGCGGCGTCGAGTCCCTCGACCCGGGCGACCTCCCCGCGCCGGACGGCCACGACCGCGTCGACGACGAGGTCGCCGAATGCGCTGCGCGGCAGCGGCGACGCCGCGAACGCGTCGACCGCCTCCGTGAGCGACGTCGGCAGCCGGCGGATCCCGCGTGCCGCCGCCTCCTCGGCGTCGAACCGCGCCGGGTCCCCGGTCACCTCCTCGGGCAGGCAGAGCCCACGGTCGACGCCGTCGAGACCTGCCGCGACGAGCCCGGTGAGGAGCAGGTAGGGGTTGGCCGAGAGGTCGGCGCACTTGACCTCGAGGTTGGCGGCGCTCCCGGTGCCGCCGGCCATGCCGGTGACGACGCGGACCGCGGACTCCCGGGTCTCGTGGCCCCAGCACGCGTACACCCCGGCCCAGTGCGACGGCTGGAGACGCAGGTAGCTGGACGGGCTCGGTGTGGTGACCGCGGCGAGCGCCGGCAAGGCATCGAGCACGCCGGCGGTGAAGGCCTCGCCCTCGGCGGTCATGCCGTAGCGGCCCTCCCCCGTCGCGTGCAGGTTCGCGTCGTCCCGCCAGGCCGACAGGTGCACGTGGCCGCCGTTGCCGACGCCGCCCGCGACGACGGACGGTGCGAACGAGACCCGGAGCCCGTGCCGCTGGGCGACCGCACGCAGCGTCTGGCGGACGAGGACCGATCGGTCGGCGGCGGCGACCGGGTCGAGCGCACCGACGGAGACCTCGTACTGGCCGGCGGCGTACTCGGGGTGGATCTGGTCGACGTCGACCTGCTCGACGGCGAGGGCCGCGAGCACGTCGGCGCAGAAGTCGCTCTGCTCGACCAGCCGCGTCATGCCGTACGACGGGCCGAGGCACGCCGGCTCGAACTGCGGGTGCGGCACGTCGCCGCGACCGAGCGCGAACTCGATCTCGATGCTCGCCCGGAACGTCAGGCCACGCTCGGCGGCCCGGCTCACGAGCCGGCGCAGGAGCGTCCGGCTGCAGCCGTGGTGCAGGCCGCCGTCCTGGGTCATCCGGTCGACCGGTGCCCAGGCCCAGCCGGGCTGACCGGCGAGGGCGACGAGCCCGTCGAGGTCGGGGACGTGCCGCAGGTCTCCGTCCGGCCCGCCCTGCAGGTCCGTGGTCACGATCGCGTCGTTGCTGAGGAACAGGTCGAAGACCGGCGACATCCCGATCCCCCAGCGGGCCGCCGACGCCAGCCGCGCGACCGGTACCGCCTTGACCCGGTTGACGCCGCTCGTGTCGACCCACGACAGGACGACGCCGTGGACGCCGCGGGCCGCGAGCTCCTCGGCGAGGGCGGCCGCCCGGTCCCCCACGCCGGGGCGGCCGCCCGGGACCGGGTCGTCGAACGTCGTCACGCGTCCCTCGTCGAGCGGACAGGTGAGAGGCCCTCCTCCTGCGTCAGGCGCTCGCCGGCGCGACGGGCGACGCCGGCGGCGGCGAGGACGAAGACGACCCCGGCGAGCAGCCAGACCGCCGCGACGGCGGGCGGGAGCAGCGCCTTGCCCTCGGGGAGCGGGATGACGTTGCGGTACAGCGTGTACCCGAGGACGACCAGCCCGGCGACCGGGATCGCCGCCTCCCACAGCGCGACGGTGCGCTCGCCGGACCCGAAGAGCAGCCGGATGACGCCGAGCGAGGCCAGCACGTAGACGACGAGCAGGATCAGGGTGCCGATGACCCCGGCGGCGATGAAGACCGACAACGACGCGGGCTGGTAGCCCTCGGCGTCGACCGGGACGTCCGGCCGGTAGACGACCCAGAGCACCACGGCGAGCACGGCGGCCACCACGACGACGACCAGCGTCGCGGCGACCGGCGTCCGCCGCGTCGGCGACACCCGGGCGAGCGACGCCGGTGCGATGCCGTCCCGGGCCAGCGCGTAGAGCAGCCGCGACGCGCCGACGGCGCACGCCAGCGCACAGCCGAAGGCGCTGATCGCCGCGCCGAGACTGATGACATCACCGGCCCAGGCGCCGACGTACTGGGTCCCGAGGTCACCGAACAACGACCCGGACGACGCGAAGGAGGCGAGGCCCTCCTCCGTCGCGCCGAAGCCCATCACCTCGACCCAGGTGACGAAGACGAAGTAGACCCCGCCGAAGACAGCGGTGCCCAGGATCGCGCGCGGGATGTCGCGGCGCGGCTCCCTGGCCTCCTCGCCGAGCGTCGCCGCCGCCTCGAACCCCGCGAAGGACAGGAAGCCGAACACGACGCCGAGGAAGAGCGCGGAGGTCTGGGTGCCGGCCGAGAGGCTGAAGGGCGAGAGCGTCAGGCCCTGACCCTGCGGACCGTCGCCGCCCACGAGCTTGCCGAGGACGACGACCGCGACGACGAGGATGAGCGCGACGGTCGCAGCCTCGACGACGAGCAGGGTCCGGGTCCCGCGGCGGATCGGCGAGACCGTCAGGTAGTAGACGCCGACGAGGACGACCCCGGCCAGGACGAGCGCCGCACCGTCCGGGGGCGACGTCCAGATCCCCGTGCCGTCGAGGAAGGACGCGAGGAACCTGGCGGACGCCGTCACGGTGACGACCGTGTAGAAGGTGTACGTCCCGAGCAGTCCCCAGCCGGCGGCGACCCCGGCCCGCGGGCCGAGCGTGGCTCCGACGAAGCCGTAGACCGAGCCGGAGTGGTGGAAGCGCTGCGTCAGCCGCACGAACGTGTAGGCCACGAGCAGCACGCCGACGGTCGCGATCGCGAAGGTCAGCGGGATGGCGCGGCCGACGACGCCGACCATCCCCTGCGGGTTGATGTTGGCAGCCATCGACGGGGCCATCAGGGCCACCGAGATGCCGATCGTCTCCCAGATGTTGAGCTCGCGGGACAGGCGTGGACCCTCACCGGCCATGACAGCTCCTCGGACGCAGTGGCCCCGCGGTGCGGGGCCGTCGTCCCCCACCTGCTATGGAACCCGTGTTACGTCCGGCACCACAAGAGGTCAGGCTGGAATCGTCGTTACGGGCCGGGAAGCGCGCGAGTCCGACGTCCCGCCGGCTGGCGCACCGTCGGGGCTCGCGCACCGCCGGGGCCCGGGCAGCAGCGCGGCCGCTGCGCCCCCGAGGCACGCTCTCAGGCCCGCTTCGCTCCCGAGGTCGCGCGCACGGCCGCCGCTTTCGTGGCGGCGGGCTTCGTGGCGGCGGGCTTCGTGACCGTCGCCTTCTTCGTCGCTCCAGACCGCTTCGCGGCGGGAGCCTTCGGCGCTGCGGCTGTCGTCGTCGCCCGGGCCCGGGTCCCCGCCGCTGGGACCGCGACCGCGCTCACCGGCTCGACGACGTCGATCATCCCGACCGGCAGGTGACCACGGCCCGCGAGGATCGGCGCGAGGAACCGCCCCGTGTGGCTCGCCGGTGCCGCGGCGACCTGCTCGGGAGTGCCCTCGGCAATGACGGTCCCGCCGCCGGAGCCGCCCTCGGGGCCCATGTCGACGATCCAGTCTGAGCTCTTGATGACGTCGAGGTTGTGCTCGATGACGATGACGGTGTTGCCCTTGTCGACGAGGCCCTGGAGCACCCCCAGCAGCTTGCGGATGTCCTCGAAGTGCAGGCCGGTCGTCGGCTCGTCGAGGACGTAGACGGTGCGCCCGGTCGACCGCTTCTGCAGCTCGCTCGCGAGCTTGACCCGCTGCGCCTCACCGCCGGACAGCGTGGGCGCGGGCTGCCCGAGCCGGACGTAGCCGAGCCCGACGTCCACGAGGGTGCTCATGTGCCGCGCGATCGCCGGGACCGCCGCGAAGAAGTCCGCAGCCTCCTCGATCGGCATGTCGAGGACGTCGCTGATCGTCTTGCCCTTGAAGTGCACCTCGAGCGTCTCCCGGTTGTAGCGCGCGCCGTGGCAGACCTCGCACGGGACGTAGACGTCCGGGAGGAAGTTCATCTCGATCTTGATCGTGCCGTCGCCGGAGCACGCCTCGCAGCGGCCGCCCTTGACGTTGAACGAGAACCGGCCCGGCAGGTAGCCGCGGATCTTCGCCTCGGTCGTCTCGGCGAACAGCCGCCGGATGCTGTCGAAGACGCCCGTGTACGTCGCCGGGTTCGACCGCGGCGTCCGCCCGATCGGGCTCTGGTCGACGTGGACGACCTTGTCGAGGTGCTCCAGGCCCACGACGGTCTTGTGCCGGCCCGGCACCTGCCGGGCGCCGTTGAGCTTGTTCGCGAGGACCGTGTAGAGGATGTCGTTGACCAGCGTCGACTTTCCCGACCCCGACACGCCGGTGACGGCGACGAGGCAGCCGAGCGGGAACGACACGTCGATGCTGCGCAGGTTGTGCTCCCGGGCCGCGACGACGGTCACCTGGCGCGTGCGGTCGGTCGGCCGGCGCACGACGGGCATCGTGATCTCGCGCCGGCCGGACAGGTACTGGCCCGTGAGCGAGTCCGGGTGCGAGAGCAGGTCGGCGACCGGGCCGGAGTGCACGACCTGACCGCCGTGCTCGCCCGCGCCCGGGCCGATGTCGACTGCCCAGTCGGCGGCCCGGATCGTGTCCTCGTCGTGCTCGACGACGATGAGCGTGTTGCCGAGGTCGCGCAGCCGGGTCAGCGTGTCGATGAGCCGGCGGTTGTCGCGCTGGTGGAGCCCGATGCTCGGCTCGTCGAGGACGTAGAGGACGCCGACGAGCCCCGACCCGATCTGGGTCGCGAGCCGGATCCGCTGCGCCTCGCCACCGGACAACGTGCCCGCGGCCCGGTCGAGCGAGAGGTACTCCAGGCCGACGTCGAGGAGGAAGCCGAGCCGGGCGTTGATCTCCTTGAGGACGCGTTCGGCGATCTGCCGCTCCCGGGCCGACAGCTCGAGGTCGCCGAGGAAACCGGCGGCCTCCCGGATCGGCAGCCTGCAGACGTCGGCGATGGACCGCCCGCCGACGAGGACCGCGAGCGACTCGGGCTTGAGGCGCGCGCCGCGGCAGGCCGGGCAGTGCACCTCGCGCATGTAGCCCTCGTAGCGCTCGCGGCTCCAGTCCGAGTCGGTCTCGGAGTGCCGGCGCTGGACGAACGGGATCGCACCCTCGAAGCCCGTCGTGTACGACCGCTCCCGGCCGTACCGGTTGCGGAACTTCACGTGGACCTTGTAGTCCTGCCCGGTGAGCACGGCGTCCTTCGCGCGCTGCGGCAGTGCGCGCCACGGGACGTCCACGGAGAACCCGAGGTCCTCCCCCAGCGCCGTCAGCAGGCGCAGGAAGTAGTCGTTCGACCCGGACGCCCAGGGCGCGATCGCGCCCTCGGCGAGCGAGAGGTCCTCGTCGGGCACGAGCAGGTCGGGATCGACCTCGAGCTTCGTGCCGAGCCCCGTGCACTCTGGACAGGCGCCGAACGGGCTGTTGAACGAGAACGTGCGCGGCTCGATCTCGTCGGTCGTCAGCGGGTGCTCGTTGGGGCAGGCCATCTTCTCGCTGAACCGGCGCTGGCGCTCCGCGGAGCCCTCGGCCTCGTCGACGAGGTCGACCAGGAGGATCCCGCTCGCGAGCGAGAGGGCCGTCTCGACGGAGTCGGTCAGGCGGCGCTTGGCCGACGGCTTGGCGACGAGCCGGTCGACGACGACCTCGATCGTGTGCTTGAGCTTCTTCTCCAGGACGGGCGGCTCGGCGAGGGTGACGGGCTCGCCGTCGACCCGGGCCCGCGAGAAGCCCTTGCTCTGGAGCTCGCGGAAGAGGTCCGCGTACTCGCCCTTGCGCTCGCGGACGACGGGTGCGAGCACCTGGAACCGGGTGCCCTCGGGCAGCTCGAGCAGGCGGTCGACGATCTGCTGCGGGGTCTGCCGCTGGATGGGCTCGCCGCAGACGGGGCAGTGCGGCCGGCCGGCCCGTGCCCACAGCAGCCGGAGGTAGTCGTACACCTCGGTGATCGTGCCGACCGTCGACCGAGGGTTGCGGTTCGTCGACTTCTGGTCGATCGAGACGGCCGGCGACAGGCCCTCGATGAAGTCGACGTCGGGCTTGTCCATCTGGCCGAGGAACTGGCGGGCGTACGCGGACAGCGACTCGACGTAGCGGCGCTGGCCCTCCGCGAAGATCGTGTCGAACGCGAGCGAGGACTTGCCCGACCCGGACAGCCCGGTGAACACGACGAGGGCGTCGCGCGGCAGGTCGAGGGAGACGTCCTTGAGGTTGTGCTCACGGGCGCCACGGACGATGAGACGGTCGGTCACGAGATCCACTTCCGCCAGGAGTGAGGGCTCCGCCCATGCTAGGTGCCTCGTCCGACAGTCTCGTGTCGAACGCCCGGGCCTGCGGCGTCGGCGCAGGTCACGGACCCGAACCGGGTCGGCACCCGAGCAGGGCCGCTCGCCGCCGCCCGCCGGCGGGCCGTGGCCTCCGGCGCCGGGCCCGTGGCCTCCGGCGCCGGGCCGGGATACGGTCCTGCGATGACTCCCGACGCCTCCGCCGACGCAGTCCGGGCCGCCGTCGCCGAGCGGACGGTCGCGTTCGCCGCCGCGGCCGCCCGGCTCACCGACGCCGACGTCCGGTCGCCGTCCGCGCTGCCCGGCTGGACCCGCGGTCACGTCCTGGCTCACGTCCGGCTCAACGCCGAGGCGTTCGTCGGTGTCCTCAGGTCCGCCGCCGAGGGCACCATCGGCCGGATGTACCCCAGCCGCGAGCAGCGCGACGCCGACATCGAGGCCGGCGCGCAGGCGGCTGCCGCCGATCACCTCGCCGGGCTCCTCGACAGCGCCGAGCGGCTCGCGGCGGCCTGGGCGGCCCTGCCGGCGTCGGCGCTCGACGAGCGGTTCAGCTCGCCCGCGGGCTGGGTCCGGCCGGTCCACGAGGTCGCGTTCTTCCGGTGGCGCGAGGTCGTCCTCCACCATGTCGACCTGCACCCCTGCGACGCCGCGCCGCGGCAGGCGGTCGAGGTCCTGACGGCCGCCGGGCCCCTCGTCGTCCGGCTGCTCGATGAGACCTGCACGACCTTCGCGGCGCGCGACGACGTCCCGCCGCTCGCCGTCACGGCCACCGACATCGGCCGCGACTGGCTCGTCGGCGCCGGGGCCGGTGGCGCCGGCGGCCGGACGGCGGTGAGCGGGCCCGCGCCCGCCCTCGCCGCCTGGCTCACCGGCCGGTGGGACGGCAAGGCTCTGACCTCCTCCGGCCCGCTGCCCTCGCTGCCCGCCTGGGCCTGAGGCCCCGACGCCACGCCGAGGACCCGCCCGGACGCGGGCGCCGGTCGCCGCCATCATGGGCAGGTGACGTACACAGGAGAGGTCTCCCCCGGCGGCCCGAGCGACGTCCGGGTGCTGCCCGACGTCGTCGTCCGCAAGGCCAGCGTCTCGGCCATGGACAACAACTGCTACCTGCTCACCTGCCGGGCGACCGGCGAGCAGCTCCTCGTCGACGCGGCGGACGACGCCCCGCGGCTGCTCGCGCTCGTCGAGGAGGGCGCCGCGGACGGCGGCTCCGGACTGGCTCGCGTCGTCACGACGCACCAGCACTGGGACCACCACCGGGCGCTCACCGCGGTCGTCGCTGCGACGGGCGCCCGGACGTCGGCCGGCCGGGAGGACGCCGACGCGCTTCCGGTCGCCCCCGACGACCGGCTCGGCCAGGGCGACCGGGTTCCGGTCGGTGCGCTGAGGCTCGACGTCGTCCACCTGCGCGGGCACACGCCCGGGTCCGTCGCCCTCGTGCTGCGGTCGTCGGACGGCAGCACCCACGTCTTCACCGGTGACAGCCTCTTCCCTGGCGGGGTCGGCAACACGGAGCAGGACCCGGCGCGGTTCGCCTCACTCGTCGACGACGTCGAGGAGCGGCTGTTCGGGGTCCTGCCGGACGAGACCTGGGTGTATCCCGGTCACGGCAAGGACACGACGATCGGCGCCGAGCGTCCGTCGCTGCCGGTGTGGCGCTCCCGCGGCTGGTGACCGGACCGGGCCGCACGGTCCGCAGGCTGCGTGGCGGCGAACGGGACCGGCACGAAGCCGGCCCCGATGCACACGAAGCCGGCCGCGGTCGCCTCGGCGACCGCCCCCGACCCGGCGACGGCCGCCTGCGCCTGCGCGAGGGCGACCGCGGGCGGCCTGCCGCCCGCCAGGCCGGCATGCAGCGCGGTCATGAGCGACGCCGTCTCGGCGTCCGGCACGGGGACGACGGACGCGACGAGCTGCGCCGTCCCGCCCGCGAGGAACGCGGCTCCGAGGCCGAGCAGCTCGTCGCCGGCCCGGACGACGTGCCGGCCCGAGTCGCAGGCGGCGAGGACGACGGTGTGCGGCAGCGACGGGAGCCGTTCCAGGTCGTAGACGACGAGCGGCCCGTCGGACAGGAGCAGGTGGGAGAAGAGCGGGTTCTCCGCGGAGAGCCGGCCGTGCGTCGCGAGGTGTGCGACAGCCGCGCCCGACAGGCAGTCCATGACGGAGCCCACCGTGGCCTCCGGGTCGATGACCGGCTCGGTCCCGTAGAGCGCGGCGACCGCCTTCGCCTCGGCGGGTGCGCTCGGCAGCCGCGGGCCGGCGGCGACGAGGGCGTGCCCGGGGGTCGCCGGCCGCCGGGTCGCGGCGAGCCAGACCGTCGCGGAGGGTGAGACGGTCAGGGCCCGTCCCCGGCACGACGGCAGGACCGACCACGGCAGCGCCTGGAGCATCCCGGTGGGGACGACGACGAGCTCGCGCCCGGCCGTCTCGCGCATCGGCGAGAGCAGGACGTCGTCGAGCCGGCGCCCGGCGTCCGCGAGCAGCATGGCCGCCGCGGCCGCCCCGCGCGGGCTGCGCGCCGCCCGGATCATCCGCTGGACGGCGAACGGCACCCGCTCGAGGAGCCCCTCGACGACGGACGCCGGCCCGAGGTGGTGCAACCGGCACCGGCCGTCCACGAGCGTCACCGCGTGCAGCGCCCCGTCGAGGACGACGTACTCGACGAGCGCCCGCTCCCCCAGCGCCGCGCCGAGGTCGCGCAGGTCCGCCGGCCGGCCGACGGGGTCGAAGTGGTCGCCGCCGGCCGCGCGCGCGAGGTCGCGGATCTCCCGCTCCAGTGCGACCTGCCGCTGACGCAGCCGGTCCTGCTCCGGCTGGCCGGTCCCCGCCGGCCGGGCGTCGTAGAGGTCTCCGACGACCCGCCGGAGCTTGGCCAGCCGGTCGGCGAGGCGCGGGTCGTCCGGCGGCCGGACCGGCCGCTGGAGGAGATGCGTCGCCCGGCCACGCTCGGCCCACCGGGCGACCCGGCGGGCCGACCCCGCGGCCAGCGTGAGCCGCATCCCCAGCCGGACCAGGTCGGTGCGGTGCGCCGCGACGTGCGCCCGCAGGTCGGTGGCGGGTAGGGAGGCGCGGTGCTCGTCGAGGATCTCCAGGCCGCGCAGGGCGGCGCGCTCGGCCCCTACCGGGCGTCCGACGGCCTCTCGCCGCAAGGCCTCTGCGAACCACGCACGGGCCCGCAGGTCCGCCGCGCCGCTGCGGGACCGCCAGCGCGCGGCCTCGGCGAGGTGCCGCAGCCCCGCCTCGCGCTCGGCAGCCGTCCGCGCGCGGGAGAACGCCAGGATGCGGGCCTCGACGGCGGGGCCGCGCCATCCCGCCGAGACCATCGCCCGGACCACGGCGTCCGCCTCGGCCGCGCCGACCCGGCTGCCGGTCGCGATCCGCCACAACCGGCACAGCGCGGCGAGGTCCTCCCGGCCCAGGCGCCGGAAGTCCGCGCCCGCCTGCCGGGCGAGCCCCCCGGCCTTCGCGCTCTGGCCGCCGCGGGCCGCGATCTGGGCGAGAAGGAGCCGGGTGTCCGCGGCCCCGAGCGCGTTCCCCTCGGACTCGAACTCCGCCATCGCCGTCTCGGCGGTCTCCTGCGCCTCCCCGAGCAGCCGGACCGACAGGAGCAGTTCGGCCCGCATCGACAGCAACGGTGCGACGCTCGTGCCCGACCGCCGGACGTGCACCTCTGCGTCCGCGAAGGACGCCAGCGCCTTCGGCACGTTGCCCTGGAGCGAGTGGACGAAGGCGAGGTTCGCCCGGGCGAAGGCGCCCTCGGCGGTGTAGCCGAGGTCGTCGGCCAGCGCGGCGGCATCCGTGAGGTCCGCCTCGGCGGCCGCGGTGTCACCCCGGGTCAGGTAGGCGGCGCCGCGGTTGACGAGGCCGGTGAGCACCCATGACCGGTCGTCGAGGAGACGCAGCGACTCCAGGCTCGAGGTGAGCTCGCGGATCGCGAGGTCGATCCGGCCGGCCCGTAGGAGCAGCGTCCCGCGCCGTGCGCTCGTGTGGGCGGCCACCGCACCACCGGGCACGGCCGGCGCGAGCTCGAGCTGGCGCAGCGCCTCACCGTGCCGGCCCTGCATGCTGAGCACGTTGGCCAGGCAGCCACGCGCCTCGGCGTCGACGTCCCGCTCGCCGCTGCGTCGCGCGAGACGGACGGCTCGGCGCAGGGTCGTCACGGCGTCCGACAGCGGACCCACCTGGGCCAGTGCCAGGCCGTGCGCCCGGGCGGCCACCGACCGCGCCGCCCACTCGTCCCTGCGCCCTGCCGCCGCCTCGAGCTCCGTCGCGCGGCGTGCCGCCTCCCGGGGCGCCATGCTCACGAGACCGAGGATCTCCTCGGCCTCGTCCCGCAGAGATCCCGGCGCCACGGTTCCCAACAGTGGTGCCCCACGCGATGTGACCGCAATACCATTTGCCTGCACTCGCGTGATGTGCCGGGAAACGCCGGCTCGCGGACAGGTGGCGAAGACACCGCGGCACCCGTGTATCAGCGGCGCGTCCCGCTGCTCCGACAAGCAGGCCCACGTCAGGAAGGTGGGGACCAGGATGGTCACGCAACCACAGCCCGGCTCGACGTCGAAGGACGAGGCGGCCGACGGGGAGATCGTCGTCGCGATCCCGCACGTCCATCTCGTGACGACGGTCATCGGCCCCACGGCCCAGGAGGTCGAACGGAACGCCCGCCTCGGCCTGGCCAGGTTGCGGATCACCGACGTGGCAGAGGCTGCGGCCCGTTTCGCCCCCGCGGTCGCGGCGCGCCGTCGCTCGACGACGGCATCGGCCGCGGCGTGGACGGCCGGTGACGACCTCGATGTCGTGCTGTCGGGCGTGCGCCTGCAGCTCGCGGACATCTGGGCGGGCTGGTGCCCGGTCATCGGCAAGAACCGCTCCCTGCCGCTCGGCGGCGAGGGCTGGCCCTACATCGTCGCGAAGTCGGCGACGGCCCCGGCCCCCAGCGACCGCCAGGACGAGCCGTACGCAGGCCTGCCGGCCTCCGTCGCCGCGGACGGCGGCAAGGGCCGGGTGATCGGCCTGCTCGACACCGGGGTCTCGGCGGCGGTCGCGCGGGAGATCTCCGCGGACGAGTCCGCCGTGATCTGCGAGGCGACGAGCTACGACTACCGGGTCGGGCACGGCACCTTCACCGTCGGACTGGTTCGCCAGTACGCACCCGAGGCCGAGGTCCGCCTCCA
>DAIOGQ010000055.1:0-16612 GCA_036745175.1 Kineosporiaceae bacterium | reverse complement strand
CACCGCAACGATCACCCCGGCGATCCGCAACATCGGTGACGCCCACGTCCACTACGGCCGCATCAGGAACGACGGCTGACAAAGGGTTCGGGCCGGCGACAAGATGCCTGGTTGGGTCGACCGCGTCCCGGGTCGCCGGCTCGTCGAGTCGAGCACCTCGGCGCGGGCAGCCGCCGCCAGGGTGTCAACGACGGTCGAAAGTTGACCCCCTTGCGGCCCGAGTTCCGCGGTTGGTACGCACGCGGTCGGCTGGGATCGATTGCGGGACAGGCGAAAGCGGCCGTTCGGGCGGTGGGGGTCGTGTGCCTACGCCTGCGGACCCCTCCGAGGAAGACGTTTGCGCTGGTCAGCGGGGTGCAGGCTGGTGATCCGGGGTGGTGGCGTGATGTCACAGGCCCGGTAAGTGCTCCCCTGGGCGTCGGTCGGGTCGGTGGCCTGGACGACGGTCCCGGCGGGCCCGGTGAGGGTGACGGCGTGCTGGCGGGACGGTTCCCGGGCGATGCTCGCCCAGGTCATGCCGGTGCGGCGCTCGGCGAGACGGATCAGCAGCAGGGCGAGCCAGGCGAGCCGGACGTGAGCGCGGATCCGCGGCTCGATCCGGTGGAACACCGGCCGCAGCCCGAGGGTGGACTTCAGGTCCCGGAACCCGCGCTCGGCCTCCAGCAGGTTCTTGTACCCGAGCGCGACGTCCCGCGGTGACAGCAGCACTCGACCTCGAGGTTGAGCAGGTTCGCGACCGCGAAGAGCACCGCCTCCTGCACCTGGGCGGTGGCATGCTGATCGAAGTGGCCTCGATCAGCAGGTCCATCGCCCGATACGCCTGGTCCTCGTCCATCGCGGGCAGCCCCGGGACCGCGACGTCATGGGTGGCCCACTCCGCCGCGGCCAGCTTCGAGGACGGCTCCAACGCCCGGTTCGCGACGAGCGCGAACAGCACCCGCTCCACGTCCGTGGTGAACCGGCGCGCCCCGACCACCCCGCGCAGCGCGGCATCGACGCCGAGCTGACGCCACAGACCGTCCAGCAGCCACACCCCGCCCACCGAGCGCGACGAAGAGATCGCCAGATACTCGCCAGGCAGTGAGTCGCCCAGGGGGCGTCGCCGGCATGAGGGCCGGCGTCGCCGAGGTAGCGGCACACCGACGACACCAGCCGGCGCAGCCCAGCCAGGTCCGCTGTTGACCGACGCTCTGGATGAGGACTGCGCCTGGCGGACAATGTCCCGACGTCGACGTCGCTCATACGACGGGTGGGAGTCAGTGATGGAAGCGAACGACACACACTACTGGACCTTCGTGCCGGACGGCTTCGAAGCGCCTCGCGCGCTGATCGCGCCGAGGTTTCGCCTGGAACCGCTCGGGCCACAGCACAATGCCGATGACTACGAGGCCTGGACATCGAGCATCGAGCACATCCGGGCCACCCCCGGCTTCCCGATAGGGAAGTGGCCGGATCCCGGGATGACACTCGAGGAGAACCTCGCCGACCTGCGCCGACACGCTGACGACTTCGCGCAGCGGTCGGGGTTCACCTACACCGTTCTCGAAACCGGCAGTGACCGTGTGATCGGCTGCGTCTACATCTATCCCTCGCGCGAGACGGGTGTCACCGATGTCTGCTCCTGGGTAAGGGCTGACCGGGCCGATCTCGATCCGGTCCTGCACGAGGCGGTCTCCACCTGGCTGGACACCGACTGGCCGTTCACGGCCGTCTCGTACGCCGCTCGCTGACCGCGGCACGTGCCGCCCCTGACTGCAGGTGGTGCGGATTAGGAACGCGGTCGGTGGGAGTACGGATGACTGGCTGAGGGGTGCTGCTACGGAAGACGCGGCCAACCACGTCAGCGTTGACGCGACCGCCCACGACGACGGCGGGTTGGTGAGCACGGCGATCCGTGACCCCACGGCAACCGACTCGCAGGACTGTCGGGTGGACCCCGGGGCCGAGTGGGGTCCGCGCATTCATTGTCGGTCCGCCCCGACCAGCGACGACGCAGGTGGGGGGAGAAGGGCATGACCCAGACAGGCACTCGCCGACGTCTCACCGTGAGCGCGGGCACCGCTGCGTGCTTCGCGTTGAACAAGTGAAGGCCGACTCCGCCACGTCGCGCGTCCCGAGCGCAAGGCGGCGGAGAGTCCGTTGGCTGCTGCCTGTTCCGGGTCGCAGCTCGCTCAGTGCCTGGGGAGGGATCGACCGATCGGCGTGGCTGCGGCGGCACTCCAGGTGACGGCTCCGTGGGCGGTCAACCCGAGGGCGAGCGCACCGACCGCCGTCACGCCGACGGCGGCGGCACCTACGGCGACCACGCCCAGTGCGGCGCCGGCAAGGGCCACCAACCCGACGGCGAGGCCGCCCAGGCTCAAGAGCCCGATGGCGACACCGCCGATGGCCACCAGGCCCACGGCCACATCCCCGATGGCGATCACGCCTCGGGCGTAGCCGACTCGGTAGCGACCGTCGTGGTCCCGGCCACCGAGGCTGATGTCGACCAGCGGTAGGCCGCCCCAACTGCGCGCCGACCTGTAGTGCGCCTGCGCACGCCGAACATTCGCCGGCTCGTGTATGAGACTGCTCTTGTCGATCATGGGATCACCCGCTCTTGCCGGGCGGCCGCGATCGGGACCGCCGCGATTGGGCCCGCATTCATGTGGCTGCTCCATTGTTCGTCGCACAAGGACCTTCCGCGCTGGGCTCAAGGTCCGGACGGGTCGAGGATCACCCCGAGACCGAAGCCCCGACACCGCGATCGCCAAGGTCCGTGACCGCATCGCGCATCGGTGGTCGGTCGCCGATCTGGACCCGGACAAGGTCGGGCTGTTCCGGCCGTGCGGTGGTGACGAACGTCCTCCGGGCAGCGGCCGGCCTCCGGAGAAGACTGGGGCCATGGCAGAGCCGACCGACCGCATCGAGCGAACGTCCGCGGCGGCGCGGACAGCTGGGACCGCCGGGTCCGCCGACGTGCCACGCCTGACCGCCGACCAGGTGTGGCGGGTGCTCGACAAGGCCTCCAACGCTGTTCTCGGACACGTCACCCCGGCGGGCGCCCCACGCACCAGCGGTGTTGTCTACGCGGTCGTCGATCGCCACCTGTACGTCGCGGTGGCCCCCGATAGCTGGAAGGCACGCCAGATCGAGACCGGTGACCACGTGTCGGTCACGGCGTTGGTGCGCCGTGGCGGCATCCTGTCGCTGCTCATCCCTATCCCGCCCGCGACGATCACCTTCCACGGCAGGGCGACCGTGTACCCAGCAGGCTCACCCGAGGCCGGCCCGCTGATGGCCAGGCTCGCGAAGCTGCTGCCCCCGGACCGGCAGGAATCCGCATGCCTGATCGGTGTCGCTCCCGAAGGGCACTTCCTCACCTACGGGATCGGCGTGCCGCTCATGACCATGCGTCAGCCGCAGGCGGCGCGCGCCCGCGTCCCGATCACCTGAGCAACAGCCACCCGCCCCCCTCCCGGCGGCCGCGTCGGCACGCCACCACGAGCAGAGTCAGCGGCGACAGCAGACACCGGGGTGCACCTCTCGCCGAGCGTCCATGGTCAGTTCGGAGGGAGTCCGGTGGCGACCTCGGACTGGCTACCCTGGCCCGGTGGCGCGGTTCGAGGACGGCTGGGACGTGGTCGGCCCTGTTCAGGCCGAGGTGTTCCTCGTCTGGCGCAACGGTGACCGGCTGGAACTGACCGGGCCGTGTGGTGCCGACCCGTGGTACCTGCAGCTGGCGGAGATCGAACACCCGGTCGAGGTCGTCGACCGGATGGTCGCCGACGTGGTCGGGGCGCCTCGGCTGGTGCACTCCACATCCTGGCGCCGGGAGCGGGGCGGGGTGGTGCTGACCTTCCTGGTGGTGATCGACCCCGAGCCGGTGGGGGCCATGCCGAGCGTCCCGATCACCCGTGCTGGGCTGGCCAGGTCCCAGGCACGCGCTGCGCCGGCCGTGATTGCAGACACCCAGGTGATCGAGCACGCCCTGCGCCACTTGGCCTGGCTGGTCGCAGAAGACTCGGTCGTGGCCGGTGAGCTCGACCCCGGGTGGCGGCAGATCCTGTCCGGGTACGTTCCTGAACCGTTCCGCAATCTCGGCTGACAGGAGACCACGATGCCCGAGACGAGAATGGACGAGGCGTCAGCGCCCGACGGGAAGGACCGGCGCCTGCGGTGCGCCTGCGGTTGGGAGGCCCGCGGCACCCAGGAACAAGTGGTCGCGGCCGCGGTCGAGCACGGTCGTCGATTCCACAACATGGAACCCACGACCGACCAGGTCACGGCGATGATCGTCCCGGACTGATGACGGGGGCCACCGGGCACGTCGCTCGACGTCGGCGACGGCCGGTGTTGGACTGCGCGTGTGAGTGACCCCGCGGACGCGGCTCAATCGGTGATCCGCACGGCCGTCGCAGCGGATCTGCCCACGCGTCCTCGCTCCCGGTGAGCACGGCCGGACCCAGCCACACCTATGGTGCAGGACCATCAGTGGCATCCGGTCGCCGCGCTGTCAGCATGCGTTCTCGGGTCACCCGTCGACGCGGTCGAGGAGGACGACATCGGCGTCCGGCGCCAGCGCGAACGGGACGACGACGCCGGCGGCCAGCTCCCGCCCGGACAGCACCGACCCGTCGTGGCCGAGCCGGTACCGCGCCCGCGGATCCAGGCCCGTCACGGGCACGCGTAGCTCGCCGCGTGCGGAGGGTCGGGCGTACGCGAGGACGACCGCCTGCCCGCCGTCCGGCGCGGTGAACACCAGCGCGTAGTACGGGTCGCGTGGTTGCCCATACGGGACCACGACGCCGGTGTGGACGGTCCGCCGGACCCGCTTGTGGAGCGCGACGAGGCCGCGCGCCCGGGTCCGCCGCGCCGGGTCCCAGCGCAGGAGGTCCGCGCCGATCCCGAGCACGCCGGCCATCGCGACGACGAAACGGAACTCGAAGGAGCACGGGTCGTCGCCGTGGTCGTCGTGGTCGGTGACCCACGAGCTCATGGTCGACGCCGGGTACGCCGTGAGGAACCCGTGCTGGATCGCCAGTCGCGCGCGGGGCGCCGTCTGGTCGCTCGTCCAGACGACGTCGCTCAGCGCGAGGACGGCGTTGTCGACCCGTCCGCCGCCGCTCGAGCACGCCTCGACGGTGACGTGCGGGAAGTCGCGGCGCAGGGTCGCCATGAGCCGGTAGTAGGCGCGCGTGTGCTGCACCGACCATTGCCGGCCGTGCGGGTCGCCGGGCCGGCCGCCGTCGGTGACGGGGCGGTTCATGTCCCACTTGAGGAACGTGATCCGCCGCTCTGCGAGCAGCGTGCGGAGCACGTCGTCGAGGTACGCCTCGACCTCGGGCCGGCCGAGGTCGAGGACGTACTGGTTCCGGATCGTCACGAGCGGCCGGTCGCCGGCGTGGTAGACCCAGTCCGGGTGCGCGCGGAAGAGGTCGCTGTCGGGGTTGACGCACTCGGGCTCGACCCACAGCCCGAACCGCATCCGCGGGTGGACGGCCTCGACGAGCGGGCCGAGCCCGTCGGGAAACGTCGACGGGTCGGGCCACCAGTCGCCGAGGCCGGCGTGGTCGCCCGTCCGGCCGGCGAACCAGCCGTCGTCCACGACGAACGCCTCGACGCCGAGGTCGTGGGCGACGTCGGCGAGCCGGGCCTGGTGTTCCGGCCGGACGTCGAAACCCGTTGCGTACCAAGAGTTGTACACGACCGGACGATGCTCCGGCCCGGTCGTCCGGCTGAGTGTGCGGCGCTGGAACGCGTGCCAGCGCCGGCTCACCCCGCCAGGCCCGCGCGGGCTCCGGACGCCGAGCAGCTCCGGCGTGACGAACCGCTCGCCGGGCAGCAGCGTGACGACGGTCGACTCGTCGTCGATGCCGGCCGACACCCGGACGGCGCCGCGGTGCGGCACGGCGTCGACCGACAGCCGCCATGACCCGCTCCACGCGAGCGCGACGCCGAACGCCTCGTCGTCCGGGCCGGCGCCGAGCCGCTGCACCGTGACCACGGGCGCGTAGAGGTGCCCGGTGAGCCCGGTCCGGCTCCCGATCGACAGCTCGCCCGCAGGCAGGGCCGCCGTCATCGGGGTGAACTCGGTCGCCCAGCCGCCGGCGAGCAGGCCGACCCCGGCGCCCGGTCCGACGGGCAGGTCGAACGCGCCGCTGAACACGCGGCTCAACGCGATCGTCCGATCCGTGGAGATGTTCTCGACGACGACGTGCTTGCGCACGACGTCGTGCGCCTGGTCCGTCGCGACGACGAGCCGGACTGCGAGGGTGCCGGTCGGCTCGACGAGCCGCCCGGTGAGCGTGTGCGCCGTCCCGGACCGTTCGACGTCCGGCGGTCCGTCGAGCCGCAGCAGCACGCCGACGAGCCCGTCCCCGAGGTCGGCGACCAGCTCGGAGCGCTGCACGTGCCGGGTGCCCAGCGCGGCGTACTCGAGCGGCTCGACGTCCGCCGGGGTGAGGACGTTCATCGACTCGGTCCTCAGCGGCGGGGGCGCCTCGCCGGGCGCGCCCCAGTGCAGCAGGACGAGTCCGGCCCCCGACGCCGCGACCCCGACGACGTACTCGCCGGTTGCCGTCGGCAGCCGCCAGGGCCCGGGGTCGTCCCGGGCGGCGGGGCCGTTGCGAGCGTCGATGACGAGAGTCTGGCCCGCGACCCCGGTGGACGGCGACCCCGACCCGCTGCCGGAGCGCGCGCCGACGCCGGGATGCGGCGCCCGAGCCGGCCGTGACAGCATCCCCCTGGGTCGACCGCCGGCCCGCCGTGCCGGGAGGTCTCGTGCGCCAGCAGCCGTTCGTCGCGGCGGGGGTGGTCGTCGCCGTTGTCGCGTACGCGGTGCTCGCGACGCGCTGGGTCAGCTCCGACCCGGGCTGGTACGCCTCGCTCGACAAGCCGGCCTGGCAGCCGCCGGACTGGGTCTTCGGCGTGGCATGGCCGTACAACTTCCTCGCGATCGCTGTCGCGGGCGTCACGCTCGCGCTCCGGGCGCCGGCCCGGACGTCGGGGGTATGGCTCGCGGTCCTGGTCGCCGACGTCGCACTCGCGCTCACCTGGGCCTACCTGTTCTACGTGCCGCACGCGCTGTGGCCGGCGGCCTGCGCGCTCGGTGCCGGCGCCCTGCTCGCGTGGGTGCTCGCGGCCGTCGCCTGGCGCGCGCTGCCGTGGACTGGCTGGGTCCTGCTGCCGTACGCGCTGTGGCTCACCGTCGCGACGAGCCTCGCCGTGGGCTTCGCGACCCGGCGAACGCCTGCCTGAGCGCCGTCGGAGGCCGCCGGGCGGCCGCCGGGGCCGCCGCTCGGGGAACACCCCGATGCCGCCCGCCCGAGAACCAGGGTCGAGGCAGGGCCTTCGCCGCTGGCCCTCAGCGCGAACCCGGGGTGGAATGGTGGGTATGACAGACGTGAGATCGGCATGGAACGAGGCGGGCGGCAAGCTCCAGGGTCTGGGCGCCTCCCTCAAGCAGCACTATGCGCAGCAGCGCGGCGACGACGCGGGGCAGACCCGCGAGCAGGTCAGCGACGCGTTCAAGAAGGTCGGTGAGGCGCTCCAGGGCGCGATCGACGCCGTGGGCGCAGCCGCGAAGGACCCTGCGGTCAAGGAGGAGGCCAAGCAGGCCTCCAAGTCGGTGACCGAGGCCCTCAGCGTGACGTTCTCGGAGATCTCCGAGGACGTGAAGAAGGCTTTCGACAAGCGCAAGGGCGAGGCCAAGCGCGAGGACGGCGAGGAGCCGGCCGCGCCGGAGGCCTCCTCGACGGCCGCGCCCTCGACGGCCGGGCCCTCGACGGCCGGCCCGGCCGGTGCGCAGGAGTCCGGGCCCGACGGTGGGACCGCACCGCAGGACCCCAGCAGCTCGATCTGAGCCGACCGCTGCGGCCTTCAGTCCGGGCCGTTGCGTGCCGACGCTCGGGTGGTGGGAGCAGCCCGGACCGGAGTCGTCGCGCGCCTCGGCGACATGGTCGTCGCACGCCTGGGCGTCCGGCGGGACGGCGTCCCGTCTCCGGACCCCGGTCGCGGCCTCGTCACCGTGCGCGGGCTCGAACGCGTCGTCGGCGACGTCCGGCGGCAGGCGGTCCGCCACGGCCGGCATGTCGCGGCCCTCACCGTCGACCTCGTCGCCCTCACGGCCGAGGCGGACCTGACGCCGGGCGGTCCGCTCGTCGCCGATCTGCTCGAGGCCGCGGTACGCACGACGGACCGGATCGCGCGGACGGCGCCCGGCCGGTTCGCCGTCCTCCTCGCCGCCGACCCGACGTACACCCTCGACACCGCAGAACGGCTCCATCGTGGCTCGCGGCGCGGCCTGCGCGCGCACGGCCTCGGCGTCCGGGTCGGCGCCGCCTGGTGGCCGGTCCAGGCCTGCGGGGGTCCGACCGAGTCCTGGCTGCCCGGCCTGCTCGACGAGGCCGCCCGGACGCCCCGCTTCGGTTGAGCCGGCTCAGCTCCCGGACGCCGATGGTGTCGACGACTCCGTGGGCCCCAGTGCGGGCGTGCAGCCGGGCGGTCCGGACGGCGCTACCGGTGTGAGGGCCTTGGCGACCTGGGCCGTCGTGCGCAGCTTGGTGAACTTCGCTCCGAGTACGAGGTCCACGGACTGGCTCACCCGGCCGTCGTCGACGTAGACCACCTTGCCCTCGACATGGACCGCGACGGTGCGGGCCGTGTCGAGCCCGGCTGGCCCGTGCCGGAGCACCGCGGCGCTGGGGACCTTCGCCTCGAGCGGGTCGTTGCTGATCTCGGTGATCGTGAAGCCGCGCTTCTTCAGCGCGGCCGACACGCTGCGCGCCAGGCCGTTCTTGTTGCTGGCGTTGTAGACCCGCAGCGTGATGCCCTTCGCATCGACCGCTGTGCGGGTCGGTGTCGGGCACGGCTGGGCGGCCGGGGTGTCGCTGCCGAACGGCCACGCCCACGCACCTTGGAAGAACGTGAAGGCGGCCAGCCCCATCGTGAGGACACCGAGGAAGATCCCGAGGAAGGTCAGCGTCCGGCGCCGCTCGCGCCGTCGATGGGCGGCGAGCAGGGCGACGTCCGGCCGCAACGTGATGGTCGTCGTCGCCGGCTCGTAGGTCTTGTCCGTGGGCAGCGGGACGGGCGCGACGGGCGGTGCGCCTGTCGTGACCTCCGGCCCGCCCGGGGACGGGGGTGCCGTCGGTTCCGGGGGTGCCGGTGGATCCAGGGGTGCCGGTGGATCCAGGGGTGCCGGTGGATCCAGGCTTGCCTGGGCGGCCGGGGGCGCAGGCGGGTCCAGGCGCACCGGCGCTTCCGGGGGGTCGGGGGGTCGGGGGTCTGGCCCGGGGTCCCGGCCGACGAGCCCGAGGTCGACCGCCTCGACGACGTCGTCGTGCGAGATGACGACCGCGTCGCCGGGGTCCTCCTCGGCGTCGACGACCGGCTCTGCGTGCACATCCTCGGCCACCGGGTCGGCCGGCGCCGGCGAGCGGTCGGGGACCGTCTCGAACCATGGCCGCGGCTCGTCGACGACGGCTTCGGCGGGCTCCGCTTCGGGCTCGGGTTCTGGTTCTGGTTCTGGTTCGGGCTCGAGTGCCCGCTCCGCCGTAGGCTCCGGCGTCGCATCAGAGGCGGTCCTCGGTCCGGAGTCGGCCGAGGCGTCGTCCGGACCGGTCTCCCCCACCGGTCCGGACGCCGTCCGACCCTCCGCGCTCTCCGGCGGGTCGTCGTCCGTAGCCGCCATCCGCGAGCCCCCTCAGTCGTCGAGAACGAGAACCCGTGCGTGGAGCACCGACCGCTGCGCGAGGGCGGCGCGGACGGCTCGATGCAGGCCGTCCTCGAGGTAGAGCGTCTCCTGCCACTGGACGACGTGCGCGAAGAGGTCGCCGAAGAACGTGGAGTCCTCCGACAGCAGCTGGGTGAGGTCGAGCGTGGTCTTCGTCGTCACGAGCTCGTCGAGCCGGACCTGGCGCGGCGGGACCTGCGCCCACTGCCGGGGCGAGGAGTACCCGTGGTCCGGGTACGGCCGCCTGTCGCCCACGCCCTTGAAGATCACACGCGCGATTCTACGGACCCGAACCGGTGTCGTCCGGTTGCCATGCCCGGAGCGGACGGCAGGCCGTAGGCTCGGCCCGACCATGTCGTACATGATCGCGGAGTCGCCGGATGCCTGCTGACCAGCCCACGGACGTCGCCGACGTCGTCCGCACGGGGTACGCGTTCGAGGGGGCGGCTCTCGAGCTCGGCGCACTGCTCGTGGACGGTGAGCCCGTCGTCGACGCCCAGGTCCGGGTGCCGCTGGCCATGCTCAACCGGCACGGCCTCGTTGCCGGTGCGACCGGCACCGGCAAGACGAAGACGCTCCAGCTGATGGCCGAGCAGCTCAGCGCGAACGGCGTCCCCGTCTTCATGGCCGACATCAAGGGCGACCTGTCCGGCATCGGGCAGCCCGGCCGGCCGAACGAGAAGCTCACGGCCCGGACCGCGTCCATCGGGCAGGACTGGCAGCCCGTGGGCTGCCCCGTCGAGTACCTGAGCCTCGGCGGCACCGGCGCAGGTGTCCCGGTCCGGGCGACGATCACGTCGTTCGGCCCGACGCTGCTCGCGAAGGTCCTCGACCTCAACGAGACCCAGACGTCGAGCCTGGCGCTCGTCTTCCACTTCGCCGACAAGGCCGGGCTGGCGCTGCTCGACCTCAAGGACCTGCGCGCCGTCATCCAGTACCTCATCTCCGAGGAGGGCCAGGACGACCTGGAGGGCCTCGGCGGCCTGTCCAAGGCGACGGCCGGCGTCATCCTCCGCGAGCTCATCGCCTTCGCCGACGCGGGCGCCGAGGTGTTCTTCGGCGAGCCCGAGTTCGACACCCGCGACCTGATCCGGACGGCGACGGACGGCCGCGGGGTCATCACGTGCCTCGAGCTCCCCGCGGTGCAGGACAAGCCCGCGCTCTTCTCCACCTTCCTGCTGTGGATGCTCGCCGACCTCTTCCAGGACCTGCCGGAGGCCGGTGACCTCGACAAGCCCAAGCTCGT
The DNA here is from genome assembly GCA_036745175.1 of Kineosporiaceae bacterium. Taxonomy (GTDB): domain Bacteria; phylum Actinomycetota; class Actinomycetes; order Actinomycetales; family Kineosporiaceae; genus R-H-3. Next base: position 5,651 of record DAIOGQ010000055.1, on the reverse strand, counting down.
CTTCTTCTTCGACGAGGCGCACCTGCTCTTCCGCGACGCGAGCAAGGCGTTCACGGAGCAGATCACGACGACCGTGCGGCTCATCCGGTCCAAGGGCGTCGGCGTCTTCTTCGTGACCCAGTCGCCGAAGGACGTCGACGGCGACGTCCTCGCCCAGCTCGGCAACCGGGTCCAGCACGCGCTGCGCGCGTACACGCCGGACGACGCGAAGGCGCTCCGAGCGGCGGTGTCGACATTCCCGAAGTCCTCCTACGACCTCGAGGAGCTGCTCACCCAGCTCGGGATCGGCGAGGCGATCATCACCGTGCTGTCCGAGCGCGGTGCCCCGACCCCGGTCGCGTGGACCAGGCTTCGCGCGCCGCAGTCGCTGATGGCGCCGGCACCGGCCGAGGCGCTCGCCGCGACGGTCGCCGCCTCGCCGCTGCAGCCGCGGTACGGCGTGGCGCTGGACCGGGAGTCCGCCTACGAGCGGCTCGCCGCAAAGCTCGCGCCGCCACCGTCCGTCACGACGCAGGAGCCCGCCACCCGCCGTGAGCCGGCCCCCGAGCGTTCGGAACCCGAGCGTGCGGCTCCCGACCGACGCACCGAGGAGCGGGCGGCCCCGCGGCGCGCCGGGAAGGACGAACCGGGCCTCGTGACCGAGGTCGTGAAGTCCTCGGCGTTCAAGAGCTTCCTGCGCTCGGCGGGTACCGTGCTGGGCAGGGAGATCACCCGGAGCATCCTCGGGACGGCCCGGCGGCGCTGACCCTGTACGCCGACGACCCGCCGGGCACCCCGTGACGCCTGGCGGGTCGAGGGTGGGGGTGGGCCCGGTCGGCTACGGCTTCGGGGCGACGACGGGGACGGTGAGGTCCCCGACCGGGTCGAGGACCGCGGTCGGCTTCGGGCTCACCGGGTCGGCGGCGGGCGCCAGGGTCACGGTCGGCCCCGCGACGACGGCGAAGCTCACGCGGCGGGTGCCGATGAGGCCACCGCTCTCGATGTGGACCTTGACGGTGTGCATGCCCGCGGCGACCAGGCCGCCCGGCACGACGGCGGTCGCACCGGTGTGCTCGTAGACGAGCGTGTCGGACGGCCCGCGCGTCACCGTCCAGTGGATGTCGGCGTCCGGGACCGCACCGCCGCCGTCGGGCAGGACCGCCGTGACCTCGAGGTTGATCGGTCTGCCCGCGCGCCGGGTGCCGCTGCCGGGGGAGACGATGGAGAAGTCGCCGGGGTCGGCGGCGGGCTCGCTCGGGCCGGGGTCAGCGGTGCCGGTGCTCGTCGAGCCGGTGTCGCTCCCGGTGTCCGAGTCGGTGTCCGTGGCCGCGCTCGCGCCGTCCGACCCCCCGCCGGACCCGGCGCCACCCGACCCCGCCTTGCCGGTGCTGACGGCCCCACCCGCGGCGCGGCCTGAAGTCCCGGACGTCGCGGTCGTGGACGCGGTCGGTGTGGCGCCCGGCCGTAGGTCTTCGCCGTCCGCGATCCCGGTGACGACGCCCCCGCGGTCGGGGTCGGGCCCGTAGATGGCACCGGCCAGCGCGCCGGCGACGATGGCGACGAACGCGCCGATGACGAGCGCGACGAGCCAGAGCGGGAAGCGCGGGCGCCCGTCGTCGTCCGTCCCGTCCGTACCGTCCGACCCGCTGCCGGCGCGGTCGTGGTCCGCGACGAACGGTGCCCCGAAGGCCGGGACGCCCGTCACCGGGACTGCGTCGGGCTGGGCGGCGGCCCGGTGGCGGATGACGGACGGGTGCAGGGTCGTGGGGGTCATGACGCGCTCCTCCGGGAAGGCCCGCTGCTCGGGCTCTCGGGAGGAAGAGGCCCGGATGCCGCGAGGCTTACACCCCGGCCGGGTCTTTTTCCCGGCCGCCCCGGACCACCGTCCGGCAGGGGTGTAATGATCCGGGTCTCCCGCCGTCGTCCCTGGGTGGACGTCGTGCGGGTTCGAGGAGGTAGGGCATGCAGGACGGGCCGGGTGCCGGTGGCGGGCCGCCGTCGGTCGATGACCCGGCTGTGCTCACGGACGGTGACCTGGCGCGACGCTGGGCGGTCGGCGACCCCGCCGCCTTCGGCGAGGCCTACCGTCGCTTCGCCCCCTCCCTCTTCGGGACCGCCGTCGGCCTGCTCGGCGACCGCTCCGCGGCCGGCGACCTCGTCCACGACACCTTCGTGCGCGCGGCCCCGCGGGTCGACGCCCTGCGCGACCCCGACCGGTTGCGGGCGTGGCTCTTCGCGATCCTGCGCAACGAGGCGACCGCCGTGCACCGCGCCCGGCGGCACGCCGGCGGCTCGCTCGACGACGGCTCGGCGGCCGCGGTGACGGACCTGCTCGCCGACGACGCCGCGCCCGCGGACGTCGAGGCCTCCCGTGCCGAGCTCGCGGCGCTCGTCTGGACGGCGGCCGACGGCCTCCAGGACCGCGACCGTGAGGTCCTCGAGCTGAACCTGCGGGGCGGCCTCGACACCGCCGACCTCGCCGACGCGCTCGGTGTGACCCCCGGGCACGCAGCGGTCCTGCTGTCGCGGATGCGTGACCGGCTCGAACGCTGCCTCGGCGCGCTGCTCGTGGCCCGGCTGGGACGCCGCGACTGCGACGCGCTGGACCGGCTGCTCGACGGCTGGGACGGCAGGTTCTCGCTGGACGTCCGGTCGAGGGTGTCCCGGCATGTCGAGGGCTGTGCACGCTGCGGCGAGCGGCGGACGGCGATGGTCTCGATGGAGCGGCTGGCGCCCGCGATCCTGCCGCCGGTCGTGCTGCTGCCGTCCGACCTGCGTGCGCGGCTCGTCGCGAGCCTCGGCCAGGACGGCGCCGCGGCGGCGACCGGGCCGGGAGACGGATCCGGTGGGGGCGGTCCGGCGGCCGGCCCGAACCCAGGGACCCCCGACAACGGCTGGGACTGGCGCGACGACGGCTTCCCCGTGCAGGAGGCAGACCCGATCCGTCGGCTCGCCGGCCCCGACACCCCGCCCGGCCCGTGGCCGGCCGCGGTCGGGGGCGCTGCCGAGCCGCTCGCTGTCGCGGGTGCGGCGGTGGTGGCCCCGGCGGGTGTCGAGGCCACGCCGGTCGGCCGGGCCGACGTCGCCGGGGCGCACCGGCGGCGACGGCGCCCGCTGGGCACGGCAGCCGCGATCCTCGTCGTCGCCTTGCCGATCGGGGTCGCCGGGGTCGCGGGCCTCCTCGGAACACTCGGGTCGGGGTCGGACGCCGTCGAGGTGGCCCTCGACGCCTCGCCGAGCGTCTCGGGCGCCGCGGGGACGACGGCGGCGACGGACCCGGCGGGGACGCCCTCGGCCGGTGGTACGCCGGCCCTGTCGCTGACCGATCCGGTGACGCCGCCCGGCCCGACGAGCGTCGCCACCGCGGTCCCGTCCGCGCCGTCCGCGACGACGGGAGGAGCGTCGGGAACGTCGTCCGGCCCGAGGACGACCGCCGTCACCGTGACGTCGAGCCGGCCGCCGACCCGCACGCGGACCACGACGCGGACCACGACGCCGACACTGCCCGCCCCGCCGGTCATCCTCCGGGCCGCCGTCTCGCCGTCGACGGTGCAGGTGCAGGTGGTCGGCGCCGCGTGCTCGCCCACGACGGCCAAGGTCACCGTCGCCGTCCAGGCGCCCGGCAAGGTCCGCGGGACGGCGTCGTGGTCACCGGACGGCCGGTCGACCAAGACGGTGACGCTCACCGGGACCGGCTCGACGCTCGACGGCGTCGTCGGCCCGTGGACGGTGCCGATGGGCACGACCGTCGACGTGACCGTCCGGGACGCCGACGGCCAGAAGGACACCCGGTCGGCGAAGGTCACCGTCCAGCAGTGCGCCGTCGGTTGAGGTGCGTCGCCCGACCGATCCCGAGGGGCGCACGGGCGGTCCGTGACGCCCGGTAGACTCGCCGGCGGAGGATTCGCCTAGTGGCCTAGGGCGCACGATTGGAAATCGTGTTGGGCTAAACACCCTCAGGGGTTCAAATCCCCTATCCTCCGCCACGTCTGCGCACGTCAGGGCATGATCATGTCGTCCGGCCGGCCGTTCGAGACCGGCCGGACGACGTCGTCCACCCCGCGAGGCTCGTGCGGGTGCGTCGCTTGGCCAGCAGGAGTGCCATGCCGGCGACGGTCGCGGCCAGCGGGATCCTCCAGAAGGTGCCACCGGGGTCGTACGGTCCGGGCAGGACGGCGGTGGGCGTGACGGCGAGCAGCGGGAAGCTGTCCGCCAGCTCGTCCACCCGAGCGTCGTCGGCGTGATCGACGTCACCGAGGGTGACCTTTCCGATCACGCCGAGCGCAGACGCGACGGCGCGCATGGCCCGTCGCCGCTCCCCGGGGTCGGCGATCTCCTCGGCCCAGCCGGCCAGGACGGCACCCGGCAACGCAACCTCTACCCGGGGGTCGGCCACGGCGTTGCGAAACCAATGGCAGGCGCGGCCGTACCCGGCGACCACCACGACCCGCCCGTCGAGGATGACGTACCCGAGCGGCGCCTCGCGGACCAGCCCCGTCTTCCGGCCGGTCGTGCGCAGGACGAGGATCGATCCCGTCATCGGAGTGCCCAGCAGGGGGCCGAGCCCGCGGTCGATGACAGGCACGGTGAGCCGCCGGTTGACCACCCGGAAGCCGGCGCGCAGCGGGCCGATCAGCTTCAGCAGCCAGGTGCTGTACGGCAGATCGGCGTACTGATCGGACACGGTCCCCACCTCCGGCAGGGTTCGGCAGGTACTCGCGGGGCAGCGACCATCGTCACCTCTGGTCATCCCGCCGAGCCGGGACGTCGTGCCCGGGAAGCCGGCGCCGTCCCATCATGCTGTCTGACCGACGTCAGGTGAGGATGACGAGCCGCTGCGTCGCTCGGGTCATCGCGACGTAGCGGTCGACCGCTCCTTCGATGCCCTTGTCGAACGCCTCCGGGCGGACGAGGACGACCAGGTCGAACTCGAGCCCCTTCGACAGCTCCGGGGTCAGCGACCGGACGCGGGACGTCGCCCGGAACGTGGGATCGCCGATGACGCAGGCGATCCCGTCGGCACGCGCGGTGAGCCAGGTGTCGAGGATCGAGGCCAGATCCGAGGCGGATCCGTGGACGACGGGGACGCCGTTGCTGCGGATGGACGTCGGCGCGTTGGCGTCCGGGAGCACGGCCCGGATGACCGGCTCGGCTTCCGCCATGACCTCTTGCGGCGTCCGGTAGTTGATGCTCAGGGACGCCAGGTCGATCCGGTCGAGCCCGACCCGCTCGAGCCGTTCCTGCCACGACTCCCTGAACCCGTGCCTGGCCTGGGCACGGTCCCCGACGACGGTGAAGCTCCGCGACGGGCAGCGTGCCAGCAGCATCTGCCACTGCGCGTCGGTCAGTTCCTGGGCCTCGTCCACGACGATGTGCGCGAACGGGCCGGCGAGCAGGTTCGGGTCGGTGCTGGGCACCGCCGTGTCGTCGACCAGCACGTCGTGGAAGTCCTCGCCGCGAAGCATCGTCACCAGGCCCACGCCGTACTCGTCGTCGGCGGCCTCGATCAGGTCGTCGACGACCTCGGCCATCTGCTCCCGTCGGGCGGCGACAGCGGAGTCGTGCCGGCGCTTGCGCCGTGACGCCTCCGGGTCGCCGAGCCGCTGCCGTGCGGCATCCAGGAGCGGCAGGTCGGACACCGTCCAGGCCTGGGCGTCCGCGCGCTGCAGCGC
>DAIOGQ010000054.1:14072-16616 GCA_036745175.1 Kineosporiaceae bacterium | reverse complement strand
CCCGACGAGATCCGCTCCCGGCTCCACGACCGGCTGGCCCAGGCCCAGGCCCGCGCCGGCACGAGCACCGGCACCGGCACCGGCACCGGCACCGGCACCGGCACCTGACGGTCGTCCGTCACGCGGGTCGTGCACCGGCCGGCACCCGGGGCACGGCGGGGCGTCGAGAGGGCGGGGTTCCGGCCCGGCGCGCTCAGCGCCGGCCGAGCGGCTCGGGCGGCCCGTCGAGGTCGAAGACCCGCATCCTGGACGGCGCCACCGCCGAGCAGGTGAGCAGGTGCGGGTGGGAGGTCGATGCCGACAGGTGCAGCCGGTAGCGCTGCTCGGTACCGGTCACGTCGACGTGGGCGACCTCGACGGCCCACTGCTCGCCGGGCCGCTCCTCGACGTCGACGACGGCGAGCGCGTCGCGCCTGTCGTCGTCGAGCGCCGTCGCCGCGTGCGCGAGCGCGGCCTGCTCGACGGGTGAGCGGCCGTACCGGCCGCGCCACAGCGGGACCGCGAGGCGGCCGGCGTCGAAGCCGCGGACGACGTCGACCGCGGCCTCGGGGCCCAGCCGACCGAAGAGCTCTCCCGACGGCAGCAGCAGCACGTTCGCCGCGAACCGGTCGCCGCCGAGGTGCGAGCACTCCCAGACGTCCCAGTCGGTGCCCGCGGCGAGCGCCGCCGCGACCGGCCGGCCGCGGAGCGCGCAGCACACGTCGTGCCGGGCGTGCGTACAGACCAGCGCGACCCGCTGCGGCCCGGACGGCGCGACCGGACCGCGCAGGTCGACATCCATCAGGGCGTGCGGGTCGTCCCACGTGCCCCACGTGACGGCCTCACGACCGGGCCGGGTGTCGACGAGCGCCCACGCGCGCGGCGCCTCGCCGTCCGAGGACGCCCGGCCCGGCCGGCGGACGAGCAGCACGCGGACACCGGCGTGGCCGGCCGCCTCGGCGAGCCGGCCGGCGACGTAGTGGTCGAGCCGGCTCTCCGTGAGGGCCGTGCGTCCCCAGGGCCCCGGCACCTCGACGAGCAGCTGCCGCCGGGCCGGCGCCGCCGTGGCCGTCAGGTCGTCGCCACGGTCCCGCGCGGAGTCGGAGCAGCGGAACGTCTCTGCGCCGCCGGCGCCGCTCACTCCGGGACGGCGAGCGCGTCGCGCAGCAGGGTCCGGGCGACGTCGAGCCGTTCGAGGTCGGTCAGGGCGGGAGCGTCCATCGCGCCATCATCCCCCGCGCCGGCGGCGTCGGCACGACCGAGCTCGCCGATCTGCGCGGCGGCGACGACCTCGCCGGCGAGCAGTCGCTCGACCGCGGACCGGGCCGCGAGCGGCAGCCGCGTCGTCACCTCCGGGGTGCGGACGACGAGCAGGCCTCCGGTCGGCCCGCCCGCCTCGGCGGTCGTCCCGGGAGCGCCGCTCGGCGCCGGCTCGACCGACAGCCGCGCCCGCAGGTGCGGGCGCCACCGGAGCCGGGTCCGCAGGTCGAGGGCCGCCAGCGCGCCGGCCTGGGCCATCGGGCCCACCGGCGCGGCGCGCGCCGCGGCGTCCGCCTGGCGTTCGAGCCGGCCCGCGACGTCCGCGGCGCGCGCCGGCCCGCGGACCTCGGCGAGCGCCGCGACGATCGCGGCGACGGTCGCCTCGAGCTCGTCGCCGATCGCGGCCGGGTCGGTGACGTCGACGCCGAGCGGCAGCGCCGTCCGCAGCGCGGTCGAGGCGTCGGTCTCGGCCCGGCCGAGCCCTGCGAGCACCTGCTCGACGAGGTGGTGCCGGGTCCACGGGTGGATCCCGACGGTGAGGTGGGCGCTCGTCCCGCCGAGTGCCTGCGCCGCGTGCAGGAACCCGCGCGGCAGGTAGAGGGCGTCCCCTGGGCGCAACGTGACGTCGAGGACGGGCTCGCCGGCCGCGGCCCGCTCGACGGCGGCGCGGCGGTCGGCCCACGGCTCGTCGCGCAGCGGGGCGACCCGGACCGGCGCGTGGACCGTCCAGTGCTTCTCGCCGGCGACCTGGAGGACGAACACGTCGTGCACGTCGTAGTGGGCTCCGAAGCCCTGCGACTGCGGCGGGGTGACGTACGCGTTGACCTGGACGGGGTGGCCGAGGTCGGCCATCAGGTCCTGGGCGAAGTCGACGACGGGCGACCACACCCGGTGCAGGCCCTGGAGGACGACCGTGCACCCGTCGGCGAACAGCCGGGCGAGCTGGTCATCGGCGACCTGGTCGGCGACGGTCGCGCCGACTCCGCCGCCGCGGGTGAAACGCCCGGCCGGAAGGGTCTGGCCGTTCCTCGCGACACGCAGGAACGGGGTGCGTAGCCCCTGCCGGCTGACGAGGGTGTCGACGGCGTCGAGCCAGAACAGGTCCGCGAAGCCCCGGGGCAGGTCCTCGCGCCGGCTCAGGGACGCCGTCCGGCCCCAGACCTCGACGGCGAAGCGGTCCGGGGGCAGGCTCGTGCACCGTCGCAGGGCGGGGCGGTCGGGCCGGCTCGATGCCGGCCCGGCCGCCCCGCCCGTCGCGACGCCGAGGTCAGGCGCCTGCGCCACGGTCCGCGCCGCCGTCGGCGC
>DAIOGQ010000054.1:0-13972 GCA_036745175.1 Kineosporiaceae bacterium | reverse complement strand
CGCCGTCCGCACCGCCATCGGCACCGCCGTCCGCACCGCCGTCCGCACCGCCGTCCGCACCGCCATCGGCACCGCCGTCCGCACCGCCGTCCGCACCGCCGTCGCCCGTCGGGCTCGCGCCGCCGTCCGCGCCGCCGTCGTGCTGGCCGGGAACACCGCTCGCACCGCCGTCGGCGGGGGCCTCGGGCTCGGTCTCGGTCATGTCGCTCCTTCGTGCCGCCTGGGCGGCGCCTCGGGTCACCGGACCGTCCGGACCGGCGTCAGAACGCTAGGCCGTCCGCCGGGCCCGCGCAGGTCGAGCCGTCGACCGGGGAACGGGTCAGCTGCGGGGTCCCGAGCCGGCCGCGACCCGGCGGACGACGAGCAGCACTCCGAGCGCGAGGAGCCACACGTACCAGGCGGTGTAGACCGGCTGACCGACGGTGTTCAGGGCGTCCGCCTGAAGGATCGCGGAGCCGGGCACGAGGATCGCCCAGACCCCGGCGAGGGCGAGGCCGAGGGCGCCGAACCACCGCGGGACGCCGAGGGCACGCAGCACGACGATGCCGACGAACACGGCCCAGACACCCTGGAAGAGCCAGCCGAGATGCTCGCCGAGGGCGCCGCCGCCGTAGCGGTTCAACACGTCGAACGACGCGGCGACCGCCTGCCGCGCGGCGGGGTCGCCGGCCTGCGCGTAGGCGTCGGCCAGGTACGGCACCGAGATCGGCCAGCGTACCCAGCCGAGGATCTGGAAGAGCGCGCCGGCGACGCCGAACGTCGTCATCGCGCGGGTGCCGGCGGTCGGCCGGGTGAGGGCCGCCTCGACGCCGAACGCGGCCGGCACGAGGAGCAGGCTGCTGACGAGCATCAGGTAGAAGCCGGCCCGGATCGCCTGCTCGTCGGCCGCGAAGAGCGGCAACACCGTCGAGCCCGGCTCGTCGAGGACGGCCGGCCAGCCGAAGACGGACGACAGGATCGTCGCGCCGACGGTGGCCAGCACGCCGGAGCCGGCGAGCAGCCAGCCTGTCGCCGGCCACCGGCGCGGGGCCGGCGCCGCGGCCGGGGCGGTGGACGCGGGAGTCGTGGAGTTCGTGCTCATCGGGAGCCTCCGTCGTAGGTATGTGAGCAGCGCTCTTGTCGAGAACAGTGTTCGCACAGTCCGGTCACAAAAGCAAGAGCATTGCTCTTCTTGTGAGCACTGTTCTCCCGACGGCTACGCTGGGGAGGTGCCCGACGCCCCGACCCTGCGCAGCCGCCGACGTGCCGAGGTGCTCGCCGCGATCCGCGCCGCCGCGGGCCGCGAGCTGGTGGCGCACGGCGCGGCCGCGCTGTCGCTGCGCGCGGTCGCCCGCGAGGTCGCGATGGCGCCGTCCGCGCTCTACCGGTACTTCGCGAGCCGCGACGATCTGCTGACCGATCTGGTCGTCAGCGCGTTCGACGCGCAGGCCGACGCCGTCGCGGCGGCCGCGGGCGAGCACCCGGACCCGCGCGACGCCATCCGGGCGGCGATGCTCGCCTACCGCGCCTGGGCGGTGGCGCACGCCGCCGAGTTCGGTCTGCTGTACGGCGCGCCGGTCCCCGGTTACGTGGCGCCACCCTCGACGATCGTCGCGGGCGCGCGCGTCGGCGACCTGCTCGTCACGCTCGCCGGTCGGCTGCACACCGCGGGCCGCACGGACCCCGACCGGTTGCGCCGCAGGGAGTCCGCGCTCGACGCGACGACGGCGGCCGAGCTGGCCCGACTCGCGCAGCGGCGCGGCTACACCCTCCCGCTCGCCGTGCTCGCAACGGTGGTCGACGGCTTCGTCAGGGTGCACGGTGTCACGGTGATGGAGGTCTTCGGCCAGCTGCGGCCGATCACCTCCGACCCGGGGCCCTACGTCGAGCAGACCGTCGAGGCCGCGCTGAGCGACCTGGTCGGCGATCCGTGACGAGCCGGGTGCCGGCGGCCGAGCAGACCCTCGCCGTCCTGCGGTACCTCGCGCGGCAGGCCGGCCCGGTGCCCGCGGCGGCCGTGGCCCGCGACGTCGGGCTGCCGCGGTCGACGGCCTACCACCTGCTCACCGTGCTGGTGACGGCCGGCTTCGTCGTCCACCTGCCCGAGGAACGACGGTACGGGCTGGGCGTCGCCGCCTTCGAGCTCGGCAGCGCCTACGCCCGGCAGGCCCCGCTCGCCCGGCTCGCCCGGCCGGTCCTCGCCCGGCTCGTCGACCGGGTCGGCGAGTCGGCCCACCTCGCGGTGCTCCACGGGCGCGAGGTGCTCTACGTCGTCGAGGACCGCGCGGCCGGGCGGCCGCCGCTCGTCACGGACGTCGGGGTGCGCCTGCCCGCGCACCTGACCGCGTCCGGCCGGGCGATGCTCGCCGACTTGCCCGCGGCCCAGGTGCGCGCGCTGTTCCCCGACCGGACGGCGTTCGTCGACCGGACCGGCCTCGGTCCGGCCGGCCTACCGGAGCTGCGCCGGGTGCTCGCCGAGGTGCGGCGCCGGGGCTACGCCGTCGAGGACGGCGAGGTGGGTGCGGGCCTGGCGTCCGTCGCCGCGGCGGTCCACGACCACACCGGGCACCCCGTGGCCGGGGTCGCCGTCACCTTCCCCGTCGAACCGCCGACGGCCGCGCCGTCCCGTCCGGCGCCCGACGTCGAGGCCCTCGCCCGCGCCGTCCGGCGGTGCGCCGCGGAGCTGACCCGCCGGCTCGGCGGGAGGCCGCCGGGCTGAGCGTGTCACAGCCGTGGCGCGGCCTCCGCGAGCGCGTACAGCGCCGCCGGGAACACCTCGGCGGGCGGGGTGACGAGCCCGGCGCCGACCTGGCCGACCCCCGCCACCCGGCCGGCCATCCCGGTGTTGATCTGGGGCAGGATGCCGGTCCGGACGACGCGGGTCACGTCGATCCCGGTGGGCGTCCCGCGGAACTCGAGGACCGGGATCCCGAACGCTGGGTTCTCGGCGCGGGTGATCTCGTACATCCGCTGCGTCGTCGCGAGCGCGAACGGCACGTCACCGCCGACGAACCGCACGATGGCCGGCGCCGCCGCCATCGCGAAGCCGCCGATGCCGGCCGTCTCGGTGATCGCCGAGTCGCCGATGTCCGGGTTCGCGTCCGCGGGGCCGAAGTCGCCGAGGTACAGCCCCTCGGGCGTGTTCGCCAGCCCGCTGAACCAGCGGTCGCCGGTACCGGAGACCTGGATCCCGAAGTCGGTGCCGTTGCGGGCCATCGCCACGACGACCGTCGAGCCGGGGACGTCGCGCGCGGCGTCCGTCGCGAGCTTGCAGGCGGGCATGACGAGGTTGAGGAAGAAGTGGTCGTTCCCGGCGACGAACCCGACCGCGTGCGCGACGTCCGCCTGGGTCAGCCCGGCCGCGGGGCCGGAGCGCACGCTGCCGGGCGCGTCGATCATCGTGGCGAGCAGCTCGCGCAGGAGCATGAGCGTCCCGGCCCGGTTGCGGTTGTGGCCCTCGTCGCCCATCTGGAGCATCTGCGCCACGATCGCCTTGACGTCGACCGGGCCAGTCGTGTCGCGCACGGTCCGGACGGCGTGCTGGAGCAACGGGCCGAGGACGGCCGACATCCACCGCAGCCGCTCGACCACCTCGGGCCCGTACGCCCCGTAGCGCAGCACCTTGCCGAGCCCCTCGTTGAGCGAGCACCACGCGCGAGCGCCGGTCGTGGGGTTCTCGAGCTCGAACATCCACATGGACGGCGAGACCACCCCGGCCATCGGACCGACGCATCCGTGGTGGTGGCACGGGTCGAGGGTGATTCCTGCACCGCTGCCGGCGGGGCCCGCGGACGTCGCGAGCAGCCGGCCGGCCTCGTCCGGGTCGGCCGCCAGGCCTTCGTAGACCATCGCGCCCTGGAGCGCGCCGCGCATCGGGCCGCTCGCGCGGTCCCACTCCAGCGGCGGCCCCGCGTGCAGGAACGTGCCCTTCTGCAGGCCGAGCGCCTCCGACGCCGGCCGGACGTCGACGAGCCGCGCGCCGGCCGCGAGCATCCGGGCCACGGCGGTCTCGTTCGCGGCGACCCGGCGCGGGTCGGCCATCACGCGGGCGAGGTCGGTGCCGACGTCCGGGCCGCCGAGCGGCGGGCGCCAGTCGACCGGCGCGACCCGGACCGCTTGCGCGACAAGGGTCTGCGTGAACAGGGCCACCCCGACCGTCGCGACGGTCGGCTCGCCGGCGAGCAGGTCGGGGACGGCGGCGGACGGACCGGGCTGCGCAGCGGCGGTCATCGGGCACCCTCCCGGCGGGGCACGACGTCCTCGGCGAGCAGCGCGATCGCCGCGCGGGTCGCGGCGGCGTTCGACAGGTGCACCGACGCCCCGGCCGCGACGAGGGCGGCGGCCTGCCGGTCGATGCCCTGCGGGTCGCCCGCGGTGCCGCAGAGCGAGACGACGACGGCGATCTCTCCGCCGCGCGCGGCGCAGAGCCGGCGGGCCTGCTCGATCGCCGGCGCGAGGTCGGCCGCCGGGTCCGGGTGGGCGCCGTGGCCGAGGACGACGTCGAGCAGGACGACGGCCGCGCCGTCCTGCGGGGCGTCCCGGTCCGCCTGGCGGACGATCCACTCCGCGCGCAGCGAGCCGTCGATCATCGGGTGCGGGCGGCCGCGGGTCAGGTCGTCGTCGCCGAAGTCGACGAAGACGTGCGGCGTCCCGGCGACCGGCGCGAGGTCGCGACCGAGCAACGGGGCCGTGCCGCCGCCGGCCAGGGTGAGCGGGATGTTCGAGGCGACCGGGCCGAGCGCCGCCGTCGCGAGGAGCATCGCCTCGTCGCACAGCGTCCCGCCGGCGAAGGCCCCCCGGAGCGCGGTGCGGCGACCGGTGCGCCGGTCGGGGACCGGCCACGAGCGCGGCTCGCTCCACGCGGGGACGTCGGCGCCGGTCGCCGCGAGCCGCTCGACGACGGCGCGCGCCGCGGCCGTGAGGTCCGGCCGGCCGGGTCCGAGCGTCGTGACGACGACCGGCGTCGACAACCCGGTCGCGAACGCTGCGACGTCCGACTCCACCTGCGGCGCAGCGGGTTTGGAGACGAGGACGATCACCTCGACCGCAGGGTCGGCGTCGAGCAGCGCCAGCGCCGTCCGGGTCGAGCGCCCGCCGACCGCGGCCGACAGGTCGCGGCCGCCGACCCCGAGGCAGTGCCGAACGCCGACGCCCGCGGCGTCGAGCAGGCTCATGACCTGCTGCGCCCCGGTGCCGGAGGCCGCGACGAGGCCGACCGGGCCCGGCCGGACGACGTTCGCGAAGCCCAGGCCGACCCCGGCCACGACGGCCGTGCCGCAGTCCGGGCCCATCACGAGCAGGCCGTGCCGGCCCGCCTCCTCCTTGAGCCGGACCTCCTGCGCGAGCGGGACGTTGTCGCTGAAGACCATGACGTGCGCCCCGGCGTCGAGGGCGTCCATCGCCTCGGTGAAGGCATGCTCGCCGGGCACGGACACCAGCGCGAGCGCGGCGCCGGACGCCGTGACCGCGGTCCCGAGCGTCGCAGGCGGGACGACGACGCCGCCGACACCGGCTCCACCGGCCGCCGGACGGCCGCCACGCGCCGAGAGCGTCTCGTCGACGAGCGCTCCCGCGGCCGCGAGCGCCGCGTCGTCGTCCGCGCGCAGCGCGACCAGCAGGTCGGACGTCGTGAGGCCGTCGGGCAGCGTGAACCCCATGCCCGCCAGGACGTCGATGTTGAGGTCGGTCGCCATCGCCACCTGCGCGGCGAGGACGCCGGCGGCGGCCGCCACGGTACGGCTCACCTGCATGAGGGTCACCGAGTCGTGGTACGCACCGCGCCGGACCTCGACCCGCTCGACCCCGACCCCCGCCGCGCCCGCGGGGAGGCTCGACGTCACGCCGCTGCCCGGGTCACCGGCGCGGCCGCCTGCAGGCCGAGGACGAGGCCGTGGCCCAGCGCGGTCCCCGAGGTGTGCCCGACGCCGACGAGGGCCGCGACCGCAGCCGCGACCCGTTGCGCCGCAGCAGGTCTGCCGAGGGTCCTCAGGAGGTCGACGAGCTGCGGGACCGCCCGGCCGTGGACGGCCTCACCGAGCAGGGCCGCCGAGACCGGCGTCGTCCGGTGCATCTCCGCGAGCACGGTGTCGGCGAGGGCACGCCGGGTCGTGGCCGCGGACCGGGTCGCGGCGAGCGCGCAGAGCGCCCCCGCGAGGACGTCGTCCCCGGTCGGCGTCAGTCCTGGTCCACGGCCGACGAGACCGCGGACCGCGGCCGCGAGGTCGGCGCGAGGGCTGCCGGCGACCCCCGTCGCGACGCGCCGCAGGGCGTTCGCGAGCGCGGGCAGCGCACCGACGACCTCCGGCGGTGCGGACGGCAGGTGCGCAGCGAGGTCCGCGGCGACCCGGGTCGCGACGACGTGGACCGGGGGCACGCCGGGGTCCCACCAGCGCAGCGGCCGGACGGCGAACCCGCAGAGCCGCAGCACACCGTCCCCCGCGACGGCCTCGTCGCCGACGGCGACCGACGCGAGGTGCGGCGTGGTCCCGCCGGGGCGGGCGTCGAGGACGACGCCGAACGGCACCCGGACGGCGTCCGGGGCGAGCAGCGCGACGAGCCCGGCCGATGCTGCCGCGGGACGCGTGTCGCCCGGCGCGAGGTACAGGGCGCGGGGCGTCGCGGCGACGACGCGCAGCACGCGGGCCGGCCCGAGGAGGAGGGCGCGGACGGTCGTGCTGGCCGCTGGCATGACCACCCCCCGTCCGGTCACGAGGTCCGCGCGGATCCCTCCGCGAACGTAACCGGGGCGATACGGTCCCCGTATGGCTAGACCTGCCAAGAAGGACCCCGACCCGCTTCAGGAGTTGACAGCCCCGCCGGCGGACCCGGTCCTCGACGGGCGACGCCTTCCGCGCGCCCTGACGGTCGAGGAGGTCCTCGCGTCGACGGTGCTCGGCGGCTCGACCGTTCTCGCCGGCGCGACCGGGCTCGACCGCGCCGTCGAGCGGGTCAACGTCATGGAGGTCCCCGACATCCTCCCGTGGGTCAAGCCGCACGAGCTGCTCCTGACCACCGGCTACCCGCTGCGCGACGACCCCGGGGCGCTGGCCCGGCTCGTCGTCGACCTCGACGAGCGCGGCCTCGCGGCGCTCGGCGTCAAGCTCGGCCGTTACCTCGACCACCTGCCCGCAGCGATGCTCGAGGAGGCGGACGCCCGCGGCTTCCCCGTCGTCGCGGTCCCGGAGGACGTCGCCTGGGACGACGTCCTCGAGCACGTCCTCACCGACCTGCTCGACCGGCAGGCGTCCGCGCTCGCCCGGTCCGAGGAGGTGCACCGGGCACTCGTCCAGGTCGTCCTGGACGGCGGCGAGCTGCCCGAGCTGGCGGCCGGGCTCGTCCGGCTGCTCGGCGGTGCCGTCGTCATCACGACGCCCGACGGGCGGGTCCTCGCGGACGGCGGCGAGGTCGAGGCGCTGTCGTCGGCGTACGGCGGTCGCTGTTTCGAGGCGTCCGGGCGGCTGCGGACCGAGGCCGAGGTCACCGGGCTCACCGAGCACGACGGGCTGGAGGGCAACCACGTCGTCGTCAGGGTGGTCGCGGGCCGGGTCGACCACGGCCGGATCGTCGCGTTCTCGCGGGCCGGCACGCTCACCCCGGACGACGTCCACACGGTCGAGCGCGCGGCGACCGTCGCGGCGCTCGCCGTCACCAAGCAGCTCGCCGTCCGCGCCGTGGAGGGCAAGTACCAGGGCGACTTCCTCCGCGACCTGCTCACCGGCCAGGTCGAGCCCGAGCTCGCCGTGACGCACGCGGCGAGCCTGGGCTGGGACGTCGACCGTCCGGTGCTCGTCGTCGTCGCGGAGCTCGACCCGACGCAGGACGACCGGCCCGTCTCGGGTCCGGTCGCCCGGCCGGCGGTCGAACGGTTCGCGTCCGCCTGGCAGAGCGTGGTGCGGCCGCGCGACCCGCACGCACCCGTCGTCGGCTTCCACCGCGAGGTCGTGGCGGTCCTCGGGGCACCGACGGGACCCGGGCCCGGCCCGACGGGCGTGGACCGGCTCGTCCGGGAGATCGTCCGCGAGGTCTCCGGCGACGGCGGCGGCGGCCGGCGCTCGTTCGGCACCGGGGTCAGCCGGGTCGCCACGACCCCGGCCGCGATCCCGGCGGCCTACGAGCAGGCCCGCACCGCGGTCCGGGTCGGCCGGCGGATGAGCGGCCCGGGGAGCGTCGCCCACTTCGACGGCCTCGGCGTCTTCCGGCTGCTCTCGCTCGTCGAGGACGTCGGCGAGCTGCGGTCCTTCGCCGCGGAGACCCTCGGCGACCTCGCCCGGCTCGACGACGACGAGGTGCGGGACCTGCGGCGCACGCTCGAGGTGCTGCTCGAGACGAACCTCAACGTCGCCGAGACCGCCCGCGCCCTGCACTTCCACTACAACACCCTGCGCTACCGGATCGCCAAGCTCGAGCGGATGCTCGGCCCGTTCACCCGCGACGCGCACCTGCGGCTCAGTCTGCACCTGGCCCTGCAGGTGCTCCAGATGCGCGGCGCCTGACGACGGCCCCCACCCCCCGCGGTTACTAGCGAGTCCTACCCTCCAGCTGGGTCTGACTCGCTAGTAGCCGGATCACGGGAGCAACGTCGCGGCGACCGTCGCCCCAAGGTCGCGGGCGGCGTCGCGGACGTCGGGCCGGATCGTCCCGATCACCTCGAGGACCGGTGCGACGGGCCGCCACCCGAGGCCGCCGACGATGGAGCGGACCGCGCGGACCGCGCCGGTCACGTCGTCGTTGCCGTGCACCCACAGCCCGAACGGACGCCCGGCGGTCGCGTCGAGGCACGGGTAGTACACGGTGTCGAAGAAGTGCTTGAGCGCCCCGGACATGTAGCCGAAGTTCGCCGGCGTCCCGAGCAGGTAGCCGTCGGCGGTCAGGACGTCGTGCGCGCCCGACGCGAGCGCCGGCCGGACGACGACCTCGACCTCGGCCAGCTCGGGCAGCCCCGCGCCGGCAAGCACCTCCTCGAGGAGCGCGCGGGTGGACGGTGAGGGCGTGTGGTGGACGACGAGGAGCCGGGGCACCGGCCCAGGCTACGGACACGCGCGGGCGCGCAGGGAGCGGCCGGGACCGCCGTCCGGACCGAAACCCGGGTGACGCCGTCCCGCCGCGGGCCTACCGTCGACGCCATGCCGCAGGCCACGTCCGACGCCGACCCCGACCGTGCGCTCGAGGCGCCGTTCGACGCCGTCCACGCCGCGATCGTCGAGTCCGGCTTCTCGGGCGCCGTCCGGGTCGACGTCGCCGGGCGGACGGCGTTCGCGCACGCCCACGGGCCGGCCCACCGCGGGCTCGGCGTACCGAACACGCTCGACACGCAGTTCGCGATCGCGAGCGGCGCCAAGGCGTTCACGGCCATGGCGGTCATGAGCCTCGTCGACGACGGCGTCCTCACGCTCGACGCCCCGGTGCGCCGGTGGCTGCGCGACGACCTCCCGCTCGTCGCTGACGACGTCACGGTGGAGCACCTGCTGGCGCACCGCAGCGGCATCGGCGACTACCTGCACGAGGACGACCACGAGATCACCGACTACGTCATGCCGATCCCGGTCCACCGCCTCGCGGCCGCCGAGGACTACCTCGCCGTCCTCGACGGCTTCCCCACGGTCTTCCCGGCCGGAGAGCGCTTCGCCTACAACAACGGCGGGTTCGTCGTCCTCGCGCTGCTCGCCGAACGCGCGTCCGGGGTGCCGTACCACGACCTCGTGACCACCCGGGTGACCGAGCGCGCGGGCATGGCGGACACGGCGTTCCTGCGGTCCGACGCGCTGCCCGGCAGGGCGGCACTCGGCTACCTGTTCGCCGGCGACGACCTGCGCACCCACGTCCTGCACCTGCCGGTGCGCGGCGTCGGGGACGGCGGCGCCTACTCGACGGTCGCCGACTTCGCGGCCTTCTGGTCGGCGGCGGCCGGCGGCCGGATCGTCGGCGCCGACACCTTCGCCCGGATGGTCACCGCGCTCAGCGTGGACCCCGACCCGGACTCATCGTTCCGCTACGGCCTCGGTTTCTGGCTCGAGCCCGAGGGGGACGGCGTGCTCCTCGAGGGCTACGACGCGGGCGTGTCGTTCCGCAGCCTGCACCGGCCGTCGACCGGCCTGACGTGGACGGTCGTGTCCAACTGGACGGACGGCGCGTGGCCGGTCGCCCGGGCGCTGGGACACGCGTTCCCCGCGACCTGAGGCGCTACCGGGTCGCGTCGTCGAGCAGGGCCCGGACGCGGCGCCGCAGGCCGTCCCTCAGCCGCGCCTCCATGAGCGCGCCGTCGTCCGTCCGGGGGACGACGAGGATCCGCTCCGTGGCGAAGTCGAACGGCACGGTGGGGGAGTCGGCCTCGCGAACCGGGATCCAGGCCCGTGGCTGGGCGGTCGGTGCGTTCGTCAGCGCGTGCAGCATCCCTGCCTCGAACAGCACGTTGGGGTTGTCCTGGAACGAGTGCAGGGTGGCCGGCGCCGGTTCGGACAGGTAGCACAGGCCGAACCGCGACCGGGAGATCTCCTCGATGAGGCGCGCCGTGATGGACCCCGAGGAGTCGATGAGGTCCCACTGCGCCAGGGCCAGCACGTCTGCGAACTCCTCGAGCACGACCTGCACGACGCCCAGCACGGCGTCGTCGGCGCGTGCGGAGGAGGCGAGGAAGATCTGCGGCTTCGTCAGTCTGGGGAACGTGGTGTCGTCGAGGACGTCGCGCAGCTCGGACACGGCGTCCCGGGTGCCCGTGAGCTGCGACTCGTTGGCCTCCCGGAGCTCGAACAGGATGGCGAGGCTGTCGGCCAGCAGGAGCAGCTCCTGCGCGGCGACCTCCGTAAACTCCAGGTAGCGGGTCGACTCGAGGTAGATGACACCGAGGACGTCGCCCCAGCTCGTCAGCGGGACGACGATCGAGGTCCGCATCTGCCGGCTGACCGGCGCCTGGTACCGGGGCAACGACGACGCGAGGTCCGACCACCTCTCGCTGTAGGCGTCGCAGGACGGGAGCGGCCCCTGACCCGGGTCGACGATCCACAGTGGTCGGCCGCTGTCGAAGGCGACCGCGATCTGCGTGCTGTAGGACCCGTCCGGGGCGCGGATGGTGGAGGTCATGGGTGGACCCTCGGTGCGCCAGCGGGACTGCAGCCCGGGCTCCCCGTTGACCGAGTGCCTCGTCGCCAGGGTGAAGAACCCGATCTCCAGCTCGTCCCGGACGTAGTCGTAGACGAGCTTGCGGACCTCCTCGATGGTTCGCTCGTCGACGATGTCGACCGAGCGCGCGAACTGCCGCAGGTAGAACCCGAAGCTCTTGAGCTGTCTGGCCACGGCGCATCTCCCGCTGTGCGTCTCCCGCTGTCGGCGAGGTCGACCGTCGCGACGCTGCCGCCTCGACCCTCAGGTGGAGGACCCGCGCGCCGACGCTGATACGTCGCCCGCACGCTGCCGCGCCGGGTCCGGGGCATCGACGACCCCGGTGCCGTGACACGTGCGACGGGCTGTGCACAAAGGTTCACGACGGGTCTTGGCGAACCATGACAGTGCTGTGCGTGACCACCGGCCCTAGGTTGCGCTCAACACCGTGCAGCCGACGACGCAGCCGGCGATGACCGTGTGCAGGTCGGCGCTGCCCCCAGGAGGGTCCATGGCCATCGGTTGGAAGCTTCACGGAGACGGCAAGTCCCTCGCGCCCGGAGAAGTCGTCAGGCCCGACGAGCGCCTCAGCTGGGGCCGCACCGTCGGGCTCGGCGCCCAGCACGTCGTCGCGATGTTCGGCGCGACGTTCGTCTTCCCGCTCATCATGGGCCTCAACCCGCAGCTCGCGGTCATGATGAGCGGCATCGCGACGATCTGCTTCCTGCTCATCGTCAACGGCAAGGTCCCGAGCTACCTGGGGACGAGTGCGTCGTTCGTCGGCGGCGTCGCGGCGATCCGTGCCCAGGGCGGCGACTCCTCGGACGTCACCGGCGCGATCCTCGTCGCGGGCGTCGTCCTCGCCCTCGTCGGCGTGATCATCCACTACCTCGGCTCGACGGTCGTCTACAAGGTGCTGCCGCCGGCGGTCACCGGCGCCGTCGTCATGCTCATCGGCTTCAACCTCGCACCGGTCGTCGCCGACATCTACTGGCCGCAGGACCAGTGGGTCGCCCTGGCCGTCATGGTCTTCGTCATCGTCGTGAGCCTGGCGTCCCGCGGCTTCCTCGGCCGGATCGCGATCTTCCTCGGTCTCGTGTTCGGCTACGTCCTGTCCTGGCTGGCCGACTCGGTCTTCGGTCAGATCACGTCGTTCGACGCCGGCGCCGGCAAGATCACGACGCACGACCGGGTGAGCTTCGGCGGGGTCCAGGACGCCGCGTGGTTCGGCTTCCCGAGCCAGACGACGTTGCTCCCCGACGGCAAGGAGGCGGCGGGCTGGCACGCACCGACGTTCTCGATCGCGTTCGTCCTCCTCGTGCTGCCGGCCGTCATCGCGCTCGTCGCGGAGAACACCGGGCACGTCAAGGCGGTCGCCGAGATGACCGGCGCCGACCTCGACCCCGTCATGGGCCGGGCGATCGCCGCGGACGGCGTCGGCACGGTCATCGCCAGCAGCGTCGGCGGCTCACCGACGACGACCTACGCCGAGAACATCGGCGTCATGGCGGCGACCCGGGTCTACTCGACGGCCGCCTACTACGTGGCCGCCGTGGTCGCCATCCTCTTCGGGCTGTCACCGAAGTTCGGGGCGCTGGTGGCGTCCACACCCGGCGGCGTCCTCGGCGGGATCACCGTCGTCCTCTACGGGATGATCGGCCTGCTCGGTGCGAAGATCTGGAAGGAGAACAACGTCGACTTCGGCAACCCGGTCAACCTCGTGCCGCTGGCGGCGGGCATCGTCATCGCGATCGGCAACACGAGCATCCAGTTCACCGACACGTTCACCCTCAGCGGGATCGCGCTCGGCACGATCGTCGCCGTCGCCGGCTGGCACCTCGCCCGGGTCCTCGCGCCGCCGCACCTGCGCGACGCGGCCGTCGGCGGCGCTACCGTCGTCGTCGACGCCCCGGGGGCGTACAAGGAACCCTGACGCACGTCGTCGAACGGCGGGGCCGGGAGGTCATCCCGGCCCCGTCGCGTCGTTCTCCCGGCATCGCCCGCACCCGAGAGGCAGGATGCTCCCGTGAAGCCGTCGCCGTTCACCTACCACCGGCCGGAGACCCTCGAGGAGGCGCTCGCCGTCCTCGCCGAGGTGGGGCACGACGGCAAGGTGCTCGCGGGCGGGCAGAGCCTGCTGCCGATCATGTCGATGCGGCTCGCCGCGCCGGGCCACCTCGTCGACGTCAACCGGCTGCGCGATCTCGCCTACGTCCGCAGCGGGCCGGACGGCGTCCACGTGGGCGCCCTCGCCCGGCACGCAGCCGTCGAGCGGGACGCCGCGGCAGCGGCGACGCTCCCCCTGCTGCGCCAGGCGGTCCGGCACGTCGCGCACCCGACGATCCGCAACCGCGGCACGAGCGTCGGCTCCCTCGTCCACGCCGACCCGAGCGGTGAGCTCACCGCCGTCCTCGCCCTCACCGGCGGCCACGTGGACCTCGCGTCGGCGACGGGCGTGCGGACGGTCGCCGCGACGGACTTCTTCGTCGGCCCGCTGGAGTCCGCGGTGCGCCCGGGCGAGCTCGCCGTCGAGGCCTGGTTCCCGGCGTTCGCGGCCGGTACCGGGACGGTGTTCGTCGAGGCCGCCCGGCGGCACGGCGACTACGCGATGGCCGGGCTCGCCGCCGCCGTGACGGTCGTCGACGGCCGGGTGACGAGCGCGCGGGCCGCGTACATCTCGATGGCCCCGACCGCCGTCGTCGTCGACCTCACGCCGGACGCGCCGGCCGGCGGACCCGGTGCCCCCGGCGGACCCACCGACCCCGCTGCCTGGGCCGGGGCGGCCGGGGCGGCCGTGGCGCGGCTCGAGCCCGAGCCGGACCTGCACGCGAGCACGGCCTACCGCGCCCAGCTCGCCCGCGCCCTCACCGCGCGGGCCCTGGCCCAGGCCGCCGCGGTC
>DAIOGQ010000053.1:0-16727 GCA_036745175.1 Kineosporiaceae bacterium | reverse complement strand
CCAGGTCGTCGCCGACCGGCGGAAGAGCAGTAGGCTGCGCAGCGGGGACCTCAGCCTAGGATTCGCGACCGTCGCGGCGCGGGTGGCGGTCCTGGCGGGAGCGAGCGGGTCGGCGCGTCACCGGACGACGAGGTCACGCACGCCGGCGGCGGTGAGCACCGCGCGGTAGCGCTCGCGGTCGGCGTCCGTCACCTCGCGCAGCTCGCGGGCGCACGCCCGGGTGCCGTGCCGGCGGAAGCCGTTGACCCGCACCCGGATCGCCGGGTCGAGGGACAGCAGCCAGTGCGCCGTCCGGGTCAGGACGTCGTCGTCGTCGTTGAGCCCCGGCACCAGCAGCAGCCGGACCTCGTGGAGCCGGCGGAGCGCGACGAGCCGGGTCAGGCTCGCGAGCACCCGGTGGTTGCCGTGGCCGGTGAGCACGATGTGCCGCTCGCTGTCGATCGCCTTGAGGTCGAGCATGACGCCGTCGACGACGTCCGCCAGGCGCTCCCAGACCGCGATCGGGACGTCGCCGTTGCTGTCGACGAACCGGGACAGGTGCCCGGTCCGCGGGTCGGCGGCGAGCCCCCGCAGCAGCGCCTCGAGGAAGTCCGGCTGCGCGGTCGGCTCGCCGCCGGTGACCGTGACGCCGCCGAGGAACCGGGCCGCGGAGGCGACCTGCTCCACGACGTCGGCGACCGGGGTCGGCACGGCGCCCCGCGGATGCCGCGGGATCGTCCGCGGGTTGTGGCACACGAGGCAGTCGAAGTCGCAGCCCTGCAGGAACACCACGAACCGGTTCCCCGGGCCGTCGACGGCCGAGAAGGGCACGGTCCCGGCGACGAGGCCCTCGGCGGCGGTCACCGCACCGCGCCCGCGGGGGCGGCGGCCGCCTGGGTGACCCGGTCGCGCAGGTGCTGGCGCTCGAGCGCCGTCGCCCCGAGGAACGTGCTCGCGTGCCGGGCCCCGGACGCGACGCGCGCCACGTCGACCTCGCGGACGAGATAGCCGGTGATCCGGACGAACCCGTTGCCCTCGACGTCGAACGTGAAGTCCCGCATGCCCTCGGCGAAGGCGCCGCGCAGGATGTCGACGGCGGCGTCCGGGTTGGTCTCGACCGTGGGCTCGAACCGGACGACGTCGCTGATCCCCGCGGGCACGAACCGGTGGTTCGGCGCGACGGCCCGGATGTGCTCGTAGAGCGTGGGTTCGGCCCCGGGCGGGATCCGCGCGCCGGCCGTGACGTCGACGTCGGAGTCGATGCCCGACTGCGCGTGGAGCAGGGCGTGGCCGCCGGTCGCCTCGCAGTAGGGCAGCGGCGTCGCGTCGACGAGGCGGGCGAGCGTGGCGACGATCCGGTGCCCGAGGGCGGTCGCGTCGGGGTCGAGGCCGTAGCGGGCCCCGAGCAGCAGCGAGACGGCCTCGGCGACGCCGTAGAAGCCGAACATCGCCGTGAACGCCTCGCGCCGGACGAGGCCCTCGGTGACGAGCCAGTCGTGCTCGAAGAACCGGGCGTCCTCGACGAGGAAGCGGATCCGCGCAGCCATCAGCTCCGCGGCGAGCGCGACGTCCCGCGGCAGCACCTGCGCGAACCAGCGCTCCGGGTCCGGCGCCGAACCCGGTGCGGCGCAGGCCCTCCGGACGCTCTCGAGCAGGTTCAGCCGGACGAGCGTGTAGGCACCGCCGCCGCGCGGCAGACTGTTGTAGCAGCTGACGACTCCGTAGTCGGGGCCGAGGTCCGCACGCATCATCGGGTCGGCGACGTAGTGCGGCTTGCCGTCGGCGCACGTGGTGAGCACGGCCTCGCGCAGCAGCGCGTCCGGCGTCCGCTCGGGGTCGACGCGCAAGGTGAGGTTCGGCACGACCTGGCGCAGCGACCGGTCGACCCGCAGGATCGCGCGGACGGCGCGCCCGTCGTCCGGCCCGAGGTCGGCGTGGACGAAGGCGTCAGGCATCGTCCGGTCGACGACCTGCCAGAAGAGCGACAGCGTGCGGTCGAGCTCGGCGTCGTCGACGCCGGCGCAGAAGGGCTCGAGGAGCGTGTCGAGGTCCCCGAGGTACACCGGGTAGCCGGTGACGGACGGCACTCCCGCGTACATCGAGAGCAGGAAGGCGAGCGCCTCGTCGAGATCGGCGGGCGGCCCCAGCTCGAGGTGGGCGCTGCCCCGGGCGAGCGCCGCGGCGTAGTCCGGCAGGACGTAGCGCGGCCGGTACGGGGCGTGCCCCTCCCCCATGTCGTGGACGACACCGGCGGCCTGCGCCTGCCGGCAGTCCTCGCTCACCGCCGGTGGGTCGAGGGCGTCCTCCGCGAGCGTCGCGAGCCTGTGCACGCGCTGCCGGTACGTCAGCGTCGGGTCCGCGACGCACGCGCGGACGAGCGCGCGCAGCTCGGGCATCTCCATGACCCGAACGCTAGGCAGCGGTGGTCCGCGGCGGGCCGGGGCGAACGTCCCCGGCCGCCCCGGCGGACCTCAGAGCGCACCGAGTGCGGCGTACCGCGGCTTGACGACCTCCTCGATGAGCGCGAGCCGCTCGTCGAAGGGGATGAACGCGCTCTTCAGCGCGTTCACGGTGACCCAGCGCAGCTCCTCGAGCGACCAGCCTGCCTCGCTGACGAGCGCCGTCATCTCCCGCGTCATCGACGTCGCCGACATGAGCCGGTTGTCGGTGTTGAGGGTGACCCGGAACCCCAGGTCCTTGAGCAGCGTGATCGGGTGCTCGGCGATGCTGCGCGCCGCGCCGGTCTGGAGGTTCGACATCGGGCAGAGCTCGAGCGGGATCCGGGTGTCCCGGACCCACGCGGCGATCCGGCCGAGCCGCACCGACGGCCGGCCGTGGCCGTCCAGGCCGCTGAGCACCTCGATGTCGTCGACGATCCGGACGCCGTGGCCGAGCCGGTCGGTGCCGCAGACCTGCACCGCCTCCCAGATCGACGGCAGCCCGAACGCCTCGCCGGCGTGGATCGTCACGTGGAAGCTCTCGCGGTGCAGGTAGTCGAACGCGTCGAGGTGCCGCGACGGCGGGAAGCCGGCCTCGGCGCCGGCGATGTCGAAGCCGACGACGCCACGGTCGCGGTAGCGGACGGCGAGCTCGGCGATCTCCAGGCTGCGCGCGGCATGCCGCATTGCGGTGAGCAGGGTGCCGATCCGGATCGGGGTGCCGGCTGCGGCCGCCTGCGCCGCGCCGGCCTCGAAGCCGTCCTGGACGGCGACGACGACCTCGTCGAGCGTGAGCCCGCGGGTGAGGTGCTGCTCGGGCGCGTACCGGACCTCCGCGTAGACGACGCCGTCGGCCGCCAGGTCGAGCGCGCACTCGGCGGCGACCCGGTGCAGGTGCTTCGAGGACTGCATGACGGCGACCGTGTGGACGAACGTCTCCAGGTAGCGCTCGAGCGAGCCGCTGTCTGCCGACTGCCGGAACCAGCCGCCGAGTGCCGCCGCGCCCTCCGCCGGCAGCGGGTGCCCGATCTCGTCGGCGAACTCTGCGACGGTAGCGGGCCGCAGCCCGCCGTCGAGGTGGTCGTGCAGGAGCGCCTTGGGAGCACTGGCGACGGTGGCGGCGTCGGGAACTGTCACGGCGCCGAGCCTACGCACGGACTGTCACGGCCGACGGGTGGACACCGTGGCAGCGGTGCGTGTCGCGCCGTAGTGGCGGTTCTCAGGTGCCGGCCAGCGCCCGCTCGAGGCCGTCGAGGATGAGGTCCAGCCCGAAGGCGAACTCGTCGGCATAGCTGTAGCCGGGCTGCAGGGCGTGCCCGACGATCATCTCCGTGAGGTGCGGGTACTCGTCCCCGGGCAGCAGACCCAGGATGTCGCCGGCCACCTCGGCCACCTGCTCCGGGTCGTGCAGCGGCAGGTTCGCCTGCTGCATCGTGAACCCGTAGACGTAGCTGTACCTCGTCGACCTGCTCGTGCTCTTCCTGGCCCCCGACCTCGGCGCGCGGGTCAACGGTGCGCTCGTCGTGCCGCCGGTCGTCGCGGAGGTCTGGATGCTCGGGTACCTGCTCGTCAGGGGCGTGCGGTCCCCGACCGACGACGGCACGACCGGCACCCCGGGTGCCGCCGACCGCGAGGTCGCCGTCCCGGCCTGACGGCAGTCGTCAGGTCAGCGCGAGGAGCAGTCCGGGCACGCCGAGCAGGACCGGGATCGCCGCCGTCGCGAGGAGCCGGCCCCACGGCGACCGGGGCTCCGCACCGTGGGGCCCGCGCCCCGGCCGGGTCGAGGCACGACCGGCGAGCGCGGCGGTCACCGCGGTGACGGCCAGGCAGACGACGAGCAGCGGCCCGGAGCCGCGGTGCAGGGCCCCGAGCACGGCGACCCCGCCGACCAGGGTGCCTGTCACCCCGGTCCGCTGCCAGGCCAGCGCCGTCCGCTCCTCCTGCAGGCCGGGGCCGGTCACCGGCTCACACCCGGACCAGGACGAGCACGCCGAGCGCCGCGGCGCAGACCACGACGCCCCCGGCCAGCCACGGCAGGGCGACCGGCGCGGGCAGCGGCCGGCCGGTCCGCAGCGCGACCTCCTTGCGCCGCCAGCCGAGGACCGCCGAGACGGCGAGCCACCCGCCGAGCACGCACATTCCGGCGGCTGCCACGTCGACGAGGCGCGGCAGGTCCGCCAGCCGGGCGACCGAGGTGAGACCGACCCCGCCGGCGACGAGCGCGAGGGACGTGCGGACCCACGCGAGCGCCGTCCGCTCGTTCGCCATCGAGAACCGCGGGTCGGGCTCGTCCCCGAGGCCGTACACCGCCCGCGGGCGGCGGCGCGCGGCGTCGTCGTCGACTGCCGGCCCGTCCCCGTCGAGCCCCCCGGTGGTCATCCGACGCGGTCGATGACGAGCGGGCCGAGAGCGGGCCGCGACCCCTCGGGGGCGATCAGGAACGCACCGTCGAGATCCCGCAGTGCCGCCTCGAACCGCTCCGGGGTGTCGGTGTGCAGGGTGAGCAGCCGCTCCCCCGACCGGACGACGGCCCCGGGCTTGGCGTGCAGCGTGAGGCCCGCGCCGGCCTGGACGACGTCCTCCTTGCGGGTGCGGCCCGCGCCGAGCCGCCAGGCCGCGACGCCGACCGCGAGCGCGTCGAGCCGCACGAGCACGCCGTCCGCCGGCGCGAGCACCGGGTGGGACTCGCGGGCGACCGGCAGCGCCGCGTCGGGGTCGCCGCCCTGGGCGGCGACCATCCGGCGCCAGGTGTCCATGGCGCGGCCGTCGACGAGCGCGGTGGCCGGGTCCTCGCCGTCCCGCCCGGCCGCCGCGAGCATCTCGCGCGCGAGCGCGAGCGTGAGCTCGACGACATCGGGCGGCCCGCCACCGGCGAGCACCTCGAGCGACTCGGCGACCTCGACGGCGTTGCCTGCCGTGAGCCCGAGCGGGGTGGACATGTCGGTGAGGAGCGCGACCGTCGTGACACCGGCGTCCCGGCCGAGCGCGACCATCGTCTCCGCGAGCTCACGAGCGGACTCCGGGGACTTCATGAAGGCCCCGGAGCCGACCTTGACGTCGAGCACGAGCGCTCCGGTGCCCTCGGCGATCTTCTTGCTCATGATCGAGCTCGCGATGAGCGGGATGGACTCGACGGTGCCGGTGACGTCGCGCAACGCGTAGAGCTTGCGGTCGGCGGGCGCAAGCCCCGCGCCGGCCGCGCAGATCACGGCCCCGACGTCGCGGAGCTGGGCGAGCATCTCCTCGTTCGTCAACGCGGCCCGCCAGCCGGGGATCGACTCGAGCTTGTCGAGCGTGCCGCCGGTGTGACCGAGCCCGCGGCCGGACAGCTGCGGGACCGCGACACCAAAGGTCGCCACGAGCGGGGCCAGCGGCAGGGTGATCTTGTCGCCGACACCGCCGGTCGAGTGCTTGTCGGCCGTCGGCCGGCCGAGGCCGGAGAAGTCCATCCGCTCCCCCGAGGCGATCATCGCCGCCGTCCAGCGGGCGATCTCGCGCCGGGACATCCCGTTGAGCAGGATCGCCATCAGGAGCGCCGACATCTGCTCGTCGGCGACCGCGCCCCGGGTGTACGCGTCGACGACCCAGTCGACGTGCGCGTCCGACAGCTCGTGGCCGTCCCGCTTGGCGACGATGACGTCCACCGCCGCGAAGGCCTCGCTCATGCCTGACCCACCTTCTGTCGCCGTCGCTCGCCGGCGGTCACCGGCGTGCCTCCAGGTCACCGGCGCCGAACGCGTCGGGCAGGACCTCGCTCATCGGCACGACGCCGCGCGCGGTCTCGAGCAGCAGCGACGGTCCGCCGTTCTCCCAGAGCAGCTGGCGGCAACGCCCGCAGGGCATGAGCGGCTCGCCGTCCGGGCCGACGCACGCGACGGCGACGAGCCGGCCGCCGCCCGTCGCGTGCAGGGCCGACACCATGCCGCACTCGGCGCACAGGGCCACGCCGTACGCGGCGTTCTCGACGTTGCAGCCGACGACGACCCGGCCGTCGTCGACCAGTCCCGCGGCGCCGACCCGGAACCGGCTGTACGGCGCGTAGGCCCGGGTCATGACGTCGCGGGCCGCCGCCCGCAGCCGCTCCCAGTCCGGCTCGCGTGCGCCGGCGCCGTCGCGATCGCTCATGGCCGGAACCCTACTGACGCCGCGACGGTGATCGCCGCAGCCGAACGGACGCCCTGGGCGAACGGGGATCACCGGGACCGGGGCGGACGCTCACGCACCTCCGGTGGCACCGACCCGGACGCCGGGGCACAGCTCCTCGACGAGCGCCTCGGTGAGCGGGTCCGGCGCGGTGCCGAGATCGGCGAGGACCTCGCGCATCTGGACGGCGGCCTGCCGGACGCCGTCCGGCCCCCACTGCGCGTGCTCCGAGCGGAGCAGGTCACGCCAGACGGCCTGCGCGCAGGGGTCGGACCGCAGCCCGCAGCGCGCGGCCTCACCGGCGGCCGCGGGGTCGTCCGGCAGGCACAGCGCGGCGAGCCGGTGCGCCGCCGCGGCGACGACCTGCGGCACGGTGCGCTCGAGCCCGGTGCGCGGCAGCCAGGTGTAGGCCCCGCCCACCGCCCCGCCGGCGAGCGGCCCTCGCACCAGGGAGAGCGCGCGGACGAGCAGGGCGCGCTCGGTGGGGCTCCCGGCGGCCTGGCCGGCCTCCCGCAGCAGGGTGCACAGGACGTGCCAGTCGACGACGACCGTCGGGCGCAGCCGGAGCCGGTCGTCGGCGCCGACGGTGAGCCGCGGGCCGTCCGGGTCGGCCCCGAGCCAGTCCGCGACCCGGTCGACGGTCGCGTCGCGGACGTCGGCCGTCACCCCGCGCGGCCACAGCGCGCCGCCGAGGACCGTCGGGTGGACGCCGTCGGCGTGCAGGGCGAGGTAGGCGACGAGCTCGGCGGCGAGGTCGACGCGGGACGGGTCGAGCGCGCCGGGTGCGCGCACGAGGACGGGACCGAGCAGCCCGATCCGGGCCTGGGCGGCACTCCAGGCGGCGTCCTGCGACGGCGCCGGCGCGGCCGGGACGAGGTCGTACCAGCCGGTGCCCGCGTCGTCCGCGGCCGCCGCGTCGCCCTGCCCGCTCGCGCTGTCGGGCCCGACGTCGAGCCCGCCGTCCGGCCCGCCGTCGAGCGGGCCGCTGCCGCTGCCGGGCGTCTGGCCGGCGGCCGCCGCGAACAGCTCGCAGAGCCGGGCGAGGGTGCCGTCCCCGATCCGGTTCGCGGCCACGCTGAGCGCGAGGTCAGGGGCGGTCAGTGCGCCGTCCGCATCCACCTCGAAGCGCCACCGGGCGCCCGGGACGTCGCCGGCCACGAGGATGCCGAGCCCGCCTCCGGCGCCGAGCCGGCGCAGCTCGTCGGCCACGTCGCGCTGCGGCGGCCGGCCGAGGACGACGTGCTCGTCGGGGCCGCCGGGCGCCGCGCGCAGTCCCGTCACGACGTCGTCGCCGACGGCGGGACGGACCCGGGTACGCAGGTCGGCCAGCGGGTCGGCGGCGTCCGGGGGTACGACGAGAGCACTGCTCACAGCGGCCAGCCCGGGCGGCAGGCCGACCGCCGTGACCCGCACGTCACGCGACCACGCGTTCGTCGCGAGCTCGACGGCGAGGGCCCGGACGACGTGCTCGGCGGCGGCAGGGTCCCCGGCGACGCACACCGGGCCGGCGGCCGCGGCGAGGTCGACGAGCACGTCACGGCCGGCCCCGTCCCGGCCGAGGCCGACGAGCGAGGGCAGCGGGGCCTCGGCGTGGCCGCCGCCGCGCGGCAGGTGGCCGCGCGGGAGCACCCAGCGCGCGCCGTCGGCCTGCGCGGTCCACGGCGCCGGGGCCTGCGTGCGCGGCGGTGCGAGCAGGACGGCGATCTCGTCGTCGTCCGCCACGACGGCGTAGACGTCGGGGAAGGGCCGGCCGTCGTCCGCGCAGGCCGTCGCGAGGCTGCGCAGCGCGGTGTCGACGAAGCGCGCCCGGCCCGGGTCGGCGCCGACGCGCAGCCACACCTCGGCCTCGACGGCCGCGTCTGGAGCGCCCGTCGGGCGGCCTCGCCGTCGGGCGGCCAGGAGTGCGGCGAGCAGACCGGCGCCGAGCAGCCCGGCGGCGCCGAGCTCGCCGGCGACCCGGGCGCGGTCGCTCGCCTGCGGGACCGGACCCGCGGCGGCCGAACCGCTTCCGGGCACCGTGTCACCGGCCGGCGCGCCGCCGCCGTCCGCCGCGTCGACGACCCCGTCGACGACCCCGTCCGCGCTCGAGGCGCCCTGCCCGGCGCCGCCCTGCCCGGCGCCGCCCTGGCCCGCGCCGCCCTGGCCCGCGTCGCCCTCCGGGGTCCCGACCGGGGCGGGTGCGGGGAGCCGGTCGACACCGACGGCGTCCTCGGGCATGACGAGGTACCAGCCGGGCTGGATGAGGCGTGCGAGCTCGAGCATGCGGCCGTCGGGCTGCCGGCGGCCGCTGTTGAGCGCGTAGATCTCGGTGTACCGGCGGCCGTCGCCGAGGTGCCGGTCGGCGATGTCCCACAGCGAGTCGTGGTGCCGGCCGAGCGGCGCCTGGACCACGTACACCTTGCGGCCGGCGAGCGAGGCGACGTCGGCGGAGTCGATCGCGTCGCCGATGACCGCGGCGGGCACCAGCGGCACCGCACCGGGGGCCGGCGTCGCGACCTGGCCGGCGCCGAGGACCGCGCCGCCGGGACCGACCACAGCCACCGCGGGCGCGGCTCGCAGGTCGTCGGCGGGGGCGTTCTCGACCGACACGACGGCAGCGGGCGCCCGTGGCGGGGCCGACGCCCCGGCGGCGGTCTGGACGGCGAGGGTCGCCGACAGGAGCATCCCGGCGACCAGCCCGCGAGCGAGGCGCTGCACGGGTCCCGCGAGGGGGACGGGCGACGCCAGGACGCCGCCGCGCAGCGCGGCCACCACCTCGACGAGCGTGCAGACGGCGAACTGGAGCCAGGCGAGCCAGACGACGGCCAGCAGGACCGTGACGACCTGCTCCGCGCCGACCGGCTGGGTCAGCCACTCCCGGGTCGGCAGGCTCGTCGGCACCGGCGGCGGGCCGCCGAGGAGCAGCAGGCCGACCGGGATGCCGGCGAGCAGGCCGAGCAGGGTCACGGTCGAGGCGAGCGCGACGAGCGGCCGCCGGCCACGACCCGGCGGCGCCGCGGCGAACCGGGCGGGCCCGGCCGCCGGGGTCGTCGAGGCCGTCGGGGTC
The DNA here is from genome assembly GCA_036745175.1 of Kineosporiaceae bacterium. Lineage (GTDB taxonomy): Bacteria > Actinomycetota > Actinomycetes > Actinomycetales > Kineosporiaceae > R-H-3. Next base: position 7,121 of record DAIOGQ010000053.1, on the reverse strand, counting down.
GCCTGGGTGAGGGTGGTGCGGGTCATGGGACCTCCGCCCTGATGCCGACCGCCGCGCGCGCCTGCGCGGACGCCTCGACGGTGAACGAGTCGATGAGCACGAGCGAGAGCAGCGCCGTCGGCACCTCGCGCCGGCCGCGCACCGTGACCTCGGTGTCCGTCGCGGACACGGCGACGTCCCCGCCCGGGTAGCCGCGGGTCGCGAGGAAGCCGACGGCGGCCTGCTCGGCGGCGCCGGCCTCGATCCGGACGACGCCCGCCCGGCGCAGGGTCAGCAGGTCGACGCGCTGGGCGCCGGCCCGGGCCGCCTGCTCGACGTCGTCCGCGACCTGCTGGCGAGCGTTGATCGCGAGGCCGCCGTCGACGACCAGGCCGGCGAGGGCGAGGAGGATCGCGGCGAGCAGCACGACGAAGGCCGTGGCCGTGCCGGCCTCGTCGCGCCGCCGGTCGGCGTCCGGGCCGGGACGGTGGTGCGCCGGGCTCATCCCGTCCTCCGGTACACGTCCAGGGGCGCCGACGACGACCCGGTCACCGTGACCGAGCCCGGGACGCCGACCAGGCCGAGGTCGGCCAGCGGGACGGCGCACTCGACCTCGACGGTGATGGTGCCGCCGGCGACGAACGCGCCGGTCAGCGCGGCCGGGGAGCAGCCGCCCCGGCCGAGCCCGGCCGCGACCGCGGCGTTCGCGGCCGCCCGGGCCTGCCCCGACGTCCGTTCCAGGGACGCCGCCCGGACGGCGTCCCGGGCGACGGCCTCGACGTCGCCGCGGGCCGTCACGTACCGGCCGAAGGCGACGACGAGCAGGATGAACGCGACGAGGACGGGCGTGAGGATGACGACCTCGACGGCCATCGAGCCGCGATCGGGGCGCGCCGCGCGGGGCGTCACGGCACGTCCGGCCGGAAGATCTCGACCGGGCCCTGGACCGACTCGTCGACCCGCGGCGCGGGGATGCCGGGCACCACCTGGAGCGCGCGCCCGGTGACCGTGGCCCGGACCTGGTCGGCCCCCACGGTGACGACGACGACCTGGGTGTCGAAGAGGACGCCGCGACCGACGGTCGTCGCGTAGGCCGCCCCCCGGGTCCGGGCGGCGGCCAGGGCGTCCGGCGTGCCGGCCCCGGCCCGGGCGACCCGGGCCGCCTCGCGGGCAGCCGCCTGGGCCGCGCGGTCGCCGAGGTAGGCGAGCGAGAACTGCACGACGGCGAAGATCGCGATGAGCAGGAGCGGCATGTACATCGCGAGCTCGACCGTCGAGGCTCCTGCGTCGCGGCGGCGGGCCGGCGTCGGGACCCTCACGTCAGGGTGCGGCCGGGGTCTCGAGGTCGATGTCGTTCGCCTTGTTGATGATGAGGTTGTAGAGCACGGCGAAGACGGCACCGGCGATGACGACGAGCATCGCGGTGATGACGACCCACTCGATCGCGGAGGCGCCGCGGTCGTCCGCGTCGCGGGCCCGGTCGACGTGGCTGCGCAGCAGCAGGAGGGCGTAGCCCAGCGGGCTGGACGGGGCGAGCGAGAACATCGGTGGCTCCATTCGGTTCAGCTCTCGAGGATCCGGGCGATCGCGGGGTAGATGAGGAAGACCAGGAAGCCCAGAGCGAGCAGCAGCTGGGCCACGAGCATCGACTGCGACCGGGCCTGCGCCCGGCCCTCGGCGTCGGCGAGCTCGCGCCGGCGCAGCGACGTGGCCCGGGCGGCGAGCGACTGCCGGACCTTCGCGCCGTCGTCCGCGACGAGCGCCAGCGCGGCCGACAGGTCCCGCAGCTCGTCGACGCCGGTGTCCTCGCCGAGCGCGCCGAGGGCCGACCACGGCGTGATGCCCTGCAGCCGAGCGGTCTCGAGGCACTCCCGGACCCGGGACATCGCCCAGCCGGGGCTCACGGACGCCGCGGACTGCAGCGCCTCGGGGATGCCCCGGCCGCCGGCGAGGTTCATCGCGACGAGGTCGAGGAACGACCCGACGACGTGCCGGAAGTCGCGGCGCAGCGTCTCGGCGCGCGACCGCACGGTGAGCGTCGGGAGCAGGCCGCCGACGAGACCCCCGAGCAACGCCACCCACAGCGGCGTGATCCCGCCGACGGCCGGCACCGCCAGCGCGAAGAGCGCGGTGAGCACGAGGAGGACGACGAAGCCGGCGACCGCGCCGACGACGCTGTGCGCCAGGTGCAGCGCCGGCGAGCGCCCGACGAGGGCGAGGTCGCGGCGCGCCTCCGCCGGCAGCCGCACGCCGCGCACCTCGGCGGCGTCGAGCAGAGCGCCCCCGATCCTGCGCAGCCGCAAGGACTCGCCGCCGTGGCGACGGTCGGTGACGAGGGCGGACTCCCGGCGCAGCCGGCGGCGCTCGGCGTCGAGCTCGGCGAGCGCGACCGCGCCGGTCGCACGGCCGCCGTCCGGGCGCAGCAGGACCCGGACGAGCAGGTGCAGGCCGAGCCCGCAGACCGCACCGGCCACGATCACCGCGGTCACCCGGCACCACCGCCGCCCACGAGCAGCCGGCCCGGCTCGTCGAACCGGGACAGCCGGCGCAGCCAGAAGAACCCGCCGGCGAACAGCCCGACGATGACCAGGAGCACGACCTGGCCGAGCGCCGTCCCGTACGGCGCGACGTACGAGCGGTTGAACAGCGACAGCCCGGTGACGAACAGCAGCGTGACGCCGACGACGATCTGGACGCTGCGCCGGGTGCTCGACCGGCCGGCGGCGACCCGGCCCCGCATCTCGACCTCGGCGCGGGCGCTCTCGGCGAGCGAGGTGAGCACCTCGCGCAGGCCCGGCCCGCGCAGGCGGGCGTTGAGGACGAGCGTGGCGATGATGAGGTCGGCGCTCGGGTCTGCGAGGTCGTCGGCGAACCGGCGCAGCGCCTCGGGCATCGCGACCCGCACGCGCAGCCGGTCCGCGAGCCCGCGAAGCTCGGTCGCGATCGGGCCGGGCGGCGCGTGCGACGACGCGATGACGGCCTGCTCGAGGCCGACGGCACCGGCGATCGTGTCGCGCAACGACTCGGTCCAGACGGCGAGTGCCTCGACCTTCGCGGACGCCCGCTTCTCCGACGCCGCCCCGCCGAAGAGCGCGGGCCAGGCGAGGACGAGCAGCCCGGCGGCACCCGCGGCGACGGGCCAACGGGTGACGACGAGGGTGCCCACGCCCACCGCGACGGCGACGCCGCCGCGCCGGCCGAGCCGCCGGCCCCGGGCGAGGGTGCCGCCGCCGGGCCTGCGGGCCGGCGGCGGCACCGGGCGAGGGACGAGCGCGGCGACGAGCAGCGCGACACCGCCGCCGAACACCCCCCCGAGCAGCACGAGGAGCAGGACGTCGAGCCGGGGCGCGACGAGACCGCCGGTCATCCGCGCCACCCCGCGGGGACGGCGGCGGCGTACCCGGCGGCGACGAGCTCGGGCAGGCACGCGAGCGGGGCCGCCGCGACCGCGACGCCGTCCGGGCCGGCCGCGAAGACCTCGCTGGACAGCACGCGGCCGTCGACCCCGTTCACCTCGCGGACGCTGGTCACCGTGCGGCGCAGCGTCCCGCCGCGGGCGTTGTCGTTGCGGCGCTGGACGAAGACGACGAAGTCGATCGCGCCGGCGATGAGCATCATCGTCGCGTCGGTCGGCAGCCGTTCCGCGGACTGGATCGCGTAGGTGCAGATCCGGTTGAACACCTCGAGCGAGGAGTTGGCGTGGATCGTCGAGAGCGAGCCGTCGTTGCCCTGGCTCATCGCGTTGAGCATCGTGACGATCTCGTCGCCGAGGACCTCGCCGACGATGACCCGGCTCGGGTTCATCCGCAGCGAGCGCCGGACGAGCTCGGCCATCCCGATCGCCCCCTGGCCCTCGGAGTTCGCCAGCCGCTCCTCGAACGCGACGACGTTCGGGTGCAGGTCCGTGAACTCCCCGAGCCCGAGCTCGAGCGCGCGCTCCACGGTGACGAGCCGCTCGTAGGCGGGGATCTCGTTGGCGAGCGCGCGCAGCAGGGTCGTCTTCCCGGCGTTCGTCGCCCCGGCGATCATGATGTTCTTGCGCGCGCCCACGGCGGCCGACAGGAACGACGCGAGGTCGGACGTCACGGACCCGTTGTCCACCAGCATGTCCAGGCTGACCCGGGACAGCCGCGAGCGCCGGATCGACAGGCTCGGGCGGGCGCAGACGCCCATCACGGCGGACAGCCGGCTGCCGTCCGGCAGCCGGAGGTCGAGCTGCGGGTTGGCGGTGTCGAAGGAGCGGCTCGTCAGGCCCGAGTAGGCACCGAGCAGCTGGACGAGCTCGACGAGCTCCTCGTCGGAGTCGGCGACCGGCGGCACGAGGACCTCGCGACCGTCGGCGAACGAGACGAAGACGCGGTCGCAGCCGTTGATGTCGATGTTCTCGACCATCGGGTCGTCGAGGAGCGGCTGGAGCCGGCCGACGCCGAACAGCGCGGCGTGGATGCCGTCCGCGAGCTCGGCCTCCTCCGGCGGCGTCGGAGGGGTGCGCCCGACGGACAGCTCGGCGCGGGCGTGCGCCTCGAGGACGCGGCCGATGACCGCGCGGGCGAACTGCCGCTCGTCCTCGGGAGTGAGCCGGGCCAGGCCCGCGAGGGCGTCCTCGCGGCGCTGCCGGGCCAGGACCTCGGCGACCTCCTCGCGCAACCGCCGGACGAGTGCGCTGTCCATCAGGCGACCCCAGCCGTCCGCGGTCGCACGGCGTCCTGGACGAACCCCGTCACGGCGGGGACCAGGCCGCGCACGGACCGAACGAGGTCGGTCCGGCCGGGTGCGCCGCGGCCGGCGCCGGACAGCGCGAGCGCGCCTCTGGGATCGTCCGCGACGTGGCCAAGGACCCGGGCCGGCAGCCCGGCGGCGTCGAGGAGCCGCTGCACGTCGGTGGCGGCACCGCGCTCGCGGACCGGGGCGACGACGACGACGCCGACCGACGTGCTCGACGCAGGGGGACCTGCCCGCTGGCCGGACCCGTTGCCGGACGACGCCGGCCGCCGGCCGCCGCGCAGCTCGTGGACGGCCCGGACCCGCTCGCGCAGGTGCGCCAGGGACGCCGCGTCGCCGCGGGCGACGAGGACGACGGCGTCCGCGGTCCAGACGAACGGTGCGACGCCGGGGGTGGCGGCGCCGGTGAACCGTCCGCAGTCGGCGACGACGGTGCCGGCGACCCCGCCGAGAGCGACGTCGACGTGCGGCCAGGCGGCCCCGAGCCCGGCGGCCTGCTCGGGCGAGGAGAGGCCGAGGAGCACCGGCAGCCCGCCGGCGAGCACCTGGACGTGCTGGCCGAGGTCCAGCGTGCCGCGGTGCGCCGCGGCGGCGAGGGAGAGCAGGCCGCGGTCCGGGTCGAGCGGGTGCCCGGCCCGGTCGCGGTAGCGCAGCCACACGTCGCTCCCGGCCGGGTCGAGGTCCGCCAGGAGCACGGGCCCGGGGAGCACGCCCGCGAGGGCGACGGCGAGCGTCGTCACGCCGGGCGACCCCTTGGCGCTGGCGACGGCGACAAGGGCCATCAGCCGTCGGCCCCGGCGGCGATCGAGGCGCCGCGCTCGGTGAGCCCCAGCGCGAGCTTGCCGGCCGCGTTGGCGGCGGTCACGGCGGCCGCCACGCCCTCGGGCACGATGAGCGTGGCGACGGTGTCGCTGCCCGTCGAGCCGAACGAGCCCGACTCCGGCACCTTCACCGACGACACGACGGCCTCGCGGCTGAGGACCTGGCCCTCGCCGTCCGTGCCGTAGACGGTGACGCGGTCACCCGGCTCGAGCCCCCCGGCCGGCGACGCCCCCGGCGCGAGGACGACGCCGATCGCCACGCTGCCACCCCGCAGCGCCGCCCGGTCGGTGACCATGTTCGTGTCGATGAGGCGCTCGGCCGGGATCGGCACCGCGGCGTAGCGGCCGACGACCAGGCTGCGCCGGGAGGCGGGCACGAGGTCGACGCCCTGCGCCGCGACGGGCGCCACGGCGAGCATGGACTCGGTGATCCGGGTGCCCGCAGGGATGTCCGTGCGCGCGACGAGGACGTCGACCCGCTCGTCGATCCGCAGCGCGAGCAGTCCGGCCACGGCGGCACTGCCGGCGACGAGGAGGACGGCGAGGGCTGCGAGCCCGGCGCTGCGTCGGCGTGGCGGGCGCGGCAGCCGGTCGCCGGACGACCCGGCCCCGCCCGCGGCCCGCGGGGCGGGCTGGACGGGACCGGGGGCGACGACGCGGGGGTCGGGACCGCGCGGCTGCCATCCGGCCGACGCCGCGTCGGGTCCGGGCAACGGGGCACCGGTCGGTGGCGGGCTCGACAGCGGCGAGCCGTGCGCAGGCGATCCGGACGGCGGGACCGTTGGGGCCGGGTGCTGCAGGCTCATGCGTCGTCCACGTCCGAAGGCTCCGCGCCGGGGGCGGCCACGACCACGCGGTCGCACGTTCCCCGGCTGAGGTCGAGGCTGTCGGCGAGACGCTGCCCTCTGCGGCAGGGCGTCCCCCCGGCTGCGCCCGACGACGTGATCTCCACGCCGCGGGCGGCAGTCTAGACACCCCGGTCACGCCGAGTACACCGCGCAGACCGCGATGCGCTTCCTCGTCACGCCATGTGTCACCGTCCGGTAAGTGGCGACCGACAGAGCGTACAAACCATGACACGGCGGTCGCCGACCGTGGCCACTCCGGGACATGCCCGACGATTGACTCCACCCCGCGCACCGCGGAAGGATCACGCCAGCCACGCGCCAGCGGGGGTGTGGCTCATCGGAGGGAGAGCCCAGTGAGTGTTCCCGGCGGCGGTAAGGTCCACGTCGACCACGCAGCCATGGCAGCTCAGGCGTCGCGTCTCGTGCAGGCCCGTGCCGACCTCGAGGCCCAGCTCCAGCAGGTCCAGGCCCAGATCACCGACCTGGTGAGCACGGGCTTCGTCACGGACTCCGCCTCCGGCAGCTTCGCGTCGGCGCACGAGCGCTGGAACGCCGCGGCGAAGAGCTGCGTCGAGGAGCTCGACCTCATGGGGTCGTACCTCACGAAGACCTCGGGCGCCTTCGCGGACGTGGACCAGGCCTACACCGTCACGCTCTGACCCGCTCCGCTCCGACCCGTCCGGTGCGGCCGTCGACGTCCGGCGGCCGCACCCGGACGACGGCCGGTCCCGGCCACGGGCCGCCGTCGCCC
>DAIOGQ010000052.1:0-17239 GCA_036745175.1 Kineosporiaceae bacterium | reverse complement strand
GGAGGATGCGCCGCATGATGTTGATCGCCGCGTCGTGGCCGTCGAACAGGCTCGCGGCGGTGACGAAACGCAGCGGGTGCCGTGGGACGTGCAGCACGGGCGCAGAGGTCGGCACAGGGTCTCCTCGGGTGCTTCGCGGTGACGTCCGGCAGGGTTCTCACCGTGCCCGGAGCAGCATTCTTGGATGTCAGATAGTCGGATGTCCAAGTTATCAGGTCGTGACCGAATCCGACTACGGCCCGTCAGGCCCGGAAGGCAACGCGTCATGACATCCCCACGAAATAGACAAACCATCCATCAAGCTTCTGTTAAGTGACGAACTCGCCGTGCCCGAGGGGTTGATACCCGACCGACTGGCGCGCCAGGTTGTTCACCGTGAGTTTCTGCGGAGTCCCTGGACGGCACATCTGATGGCTCACAGTGACGACAACGTGAGTCACGGTGGTCTTCTCCTCGAGGACCGGCCCACGCGTCGAGCATCCCGTCCCGCCCCCCACACCGACCGCTGGTGGCTCGTCGAGGCGCCGTCACGCGCCTCGCTGCACGCCCGGTCCGGTCGCGGACCGGCGCATCACCCGTCGCGGACCCAGACCCACTCGGACGGCCTCCCGCTCGGCCACCTCTTCGAGCCGCTGCACACTCCGGCGGCCGGGCTGTCGTGGCCGCCGGCGATCGACCACGTCCGGCCTGCTGCCCACGACCCCGCCGGCCACCACGTGCCGCACGCCCGCGGCGCCCGGGCGCCGCTGCCACGCCGGCGCGACCTGCGCAACGGCCGGGTCGCCCCGCCGCCGCCGCAGGTCTCGGGCACGACGCCCACCGCCGGGATCGCGCTCGGCCTGCCGGCCGGCCACGAGTTCCTCGGCACGGAGCCGGCCGTCCACGTCCCGGCCGCGGAGCCGCTGACGCTGCCGGTCCTCGACCTCACCCCCGGAACGCTGCCGAGGCGGCGGGACCTGCGCCGCGCCGAGCAGCAGGGACCGCAGTCCCGCAGAGCGCTGCGCGACGCACGCAGGGGTGCGCTGACGGACGTGTCCCGGGCGACCCGGACGGCCGGCACCGTGGCGCGGGGCGCGGTCCTCACCGGCCTCGTCGCCGTGGGCGTCGTGACGATCTCGGGTCAGCGGATCGACGTCGGCAAGCTCGCCCCGACCTCGCCCGACACGACGGCCGAGCTCGCGGTCGTGCCGGCCGTGAACCCGCTCGACGACGTCGCCGTCACCGGCGAGGAGTCCTACTGGGACGCCGGCCCCGAGGTCGAGGCCGCGGTGCTCGCCGGCATCCGGGACGTCGAGCGGCGCCAGGCCGCCGCCCGCAAGGCGGCCGCGAAGCGGGCCGCCGACAAGGCGGCCGCCGAGGCGCGCGCCCAGGCCAAGGCGGAGGCACTGCGCAACGCCCAGCGCAACCCGCGGGCGATCGGGAAGATCATGGCTGCCGAGCGCGGCTGGACCGGGCAGCAGTGGACGTGCCTGAACCTGCTCTGGAACCGCGAGAGCCAGTGGCGGTGGAACGCCGACAACCCCTCGTCGTCCGCGTACGGCATCCCGCAGGCCCTGCCCGGCCGCAAGATGGCCAGCGCCGGGGCCGACTGGGCGACCAACCCGGTCACCCAGATCGCGTGGGGCCTGGACTACATCGCGGACCGCTACGGCAGCCCGTGCAACGCATGGGCCCACAGCGAGAGCGTCGGCTGGTACTGACCCACCCTCCGCGCCGTCCGTCCCGGGCTGCGCGAGACTGACGCCGTGGACGACCCCTCGCGCCCGTCGGACGACCGGGCGCCCGGACCGACCGCCGGGCCGGCCGTGCCCGGCGAGGTCTGGGTCGTCGCCGGGCCGCCGGGCGGCGGGAAGTCGACGGTCGCCGCGGTCCTCGCGGCCCTGCTGCGGCCGGCCGGTGCGGTCCTGGACAAGGACACCCTGTTCTCGGGCTTCGTCGCCGAGGTGCTCGCCGCCCACGGTCGCGACCACGGGGAGCGCGAGGGGCCCTGGTACGACACCCACGTCAAGGTCCACGAGTACGCCGGGATGGCCGCGGCCGCGGCGCAGGTCCGCTCCGCGGGCTGCCCGGTGGTCCTCGTCGCGCCGTACACCGGGCAGATCCGCGACGACGACCGCTGGGCCGCGCTGGTCACCGCCGTCGGCGGCGAACCCGTCCGGCTCGTCTGGGTCCGCAGCGACGCGGACACCCTGCGGCGCAGGCTGCTCGCCCGCGGCCGGTCCCGCGACGCGGGCAAGCTCGCCGGTTTCGAGGAGTTCGTCGCGAGGGTCGCGCCGCAGATCCCGCCCGTCGTGCCGCACCTGGCCGTCGACTGCCGGGACGGCGCGCCGACCGTCGCGGACCAGCTCGCGCGGCTCGGCGTCGGCGACCGGAACTGACACTCCACGAAAGTCACCCCTGGCGTCACAGCTACTGTCGCCTGGGTCCATAATGTCCGTCGTGCGGCGGGCACGTGCCTCTCGCGAAGATCGGGATCGCATGTCCAGCACGGCGCGGGGCCTGGGCGGCCTCGGGCGAGCAGCAGGGCCGTGACGGGTGCCGTCGGTGACCAAGGTCTGGAGTTCCGTGCTCTGTCAACGGTTTGCGGGTTGTGCGGCCTCGAGCGGGCGGGCGTCGTCCGATGTCTGAGACCCGCCCGCCACGACCCGCCGAGCCCGCTGCGGTGAACCCCGATGCGGTCGAGCCCGATGCGGTCGAGTGCGCCGGGCAGCAGGCGCCGGACGCCGCCGGCGTGCTCGCGGCCGCACCGCTCCCGCTCGTCGTCACCACGCCTGACGCCCGGGTGCTCCTGGCGAACCGCGCCATGCAGCGGCTCCTCGGGGTCCCGGTGGTCGACGTCAGCGGCCGCTTCCTCGCCGAGTTCGCCGGCCCGCCGCACGGCCGGCTGCGCCGGCTCGCCGCCGTCGCGGCGTCCGCTGCGCACCCGGTGACGACCGAGATCAGCCTCAGCCTCGGGCGACGCCGCAGCATCGCCGTCCGGGTCGTCGTCGCACGAGGCGTCGCGGCGGGTGGCGAGCCGTTCCTCGTGTGGCAGGTCACGTCGTCACCGACCGCGCACGCGCTGCCCGAGGTGGGGGCGGGTGAGCCGCCGACGTCCGCCGCCGCTGCGGCCCCGGCGTCGGCCGCGTCGGCGGCACAGGAGGTCCCTACGGACCCGGTGCCCGCACGGACCGGGCGCTACGTCCCCGTCCCGCCGGCGGACCGGCCGGACCCGCACGCGCTGACCCTCGAGATGATCCGGACTCCCGCGGACCAGCCCGTCGAGGACGTCGCCGAGCGGCTCGCGGCGCTCGCCGGGCAGGCGTTCGGCGCCCTGCCGGTGCGGATCGCGCTCGACGTCGTCGCCGCCCGGACGCCGGTCGCCGCCGCGACCGACCCGGTCGCGACGCTCGCCGTGCTCGCCGAGGCCGAGCTCGGGGGCACCGGCCCGGTCACCGCAGCGGCGTCGGGGAGCACGGTCGCCGTCGGCGACCTCGGACGCGACGCCCGGTTCGGCACGGCGGGCCCGGAGATCGCCCGGCGGCTCGGGATCTCGAGCGTGCTCGCTGCGCCGCTGCGCCGTGGCGACGCCGTCGTCGGCAGCCTCGCGGTCTACAGCGACACCGCCGACGCGTTCGACGACTCCCACGTCTGGCTCGCGGACTGGGTCGCGGCGGTCGTCGGCGGGGTCCTGGAGTCGTCGGTCCGCTTCAACGCGGCGGCGACCGAGAGCCGGCAGCTGTGGACGGCGATGGCGTCGCGCGCGGTCATCGAGCAGGCCAAGGGCATCCTCATGGCCCGGCACCGGGTCGACGAGGACGCGGCGTTCGCGATGCTGCGGGTGACGAGCCAGACCCGGAACCGACGGCTGCGCGACGTGGCGTCGGACGTCGTCGCGGAGGCCGCCGCGCCACTGGCGCAGGGGCAGGAGGACGTCTGACCCGGGCGGTCGCGTCGTGCCCCGCCTTCGCGCGGGGACGTCGGTGCAGCGGGGGGTGGGACGGCCTCACAGGTCCGTGGGTTACCGTCGTGCGGTCTGTCGCTGCCTACGCCTGAGGTTGTCATGCGCCGCTCCATCCGACTGTCCGCGCTTCTCGTCGTGTCCGCCGTCGCGCTCGCCGCGTGCAGCGGCGGCTCCACCGACGCCTCGTCCTCCGGGGCCGCGACGCCCGGTGCCTCGGCGAGCGGCTCCGGCAGCCCGGCCGCCGGGCCCGCGGTGGCGACGAAGGTCGGCGTCAAGGTCATCGGTGAGGCCGGCAAGAAGCCCGCGCTGGAGATCCCGTCGTCGGCCGCGCCCACGGCGACGTCGGTCGAGGTGCTCCGGGCCGGGGACGGTGCGGCCGTCGCCAAGGGCGACGTCCTCATCGCCGACTACCTCGGACAGACCTGGGCCCCGGCGGACGGCAAGGTCAACGTCTTCGACAACTCCTACGACCGCGGTCAGCCGGCGGGGTTCCCGATCGGCGTCGGCGCGGTCGTCAAGGGCTGGGACAACACCCTCGTCGGGCAGAAGGTCGGCAGCCGGGTGCTGCTGGCCATCACGCCGGCCGACGGCTACGGCGCGACGGCGTCCGCGGACAACAAGCTGGGCGGCCAGACCCTGGTCTTCGTCATCGACATCAAGAGCACGATCAAGGGCGACGGCGTCGCGACCGGGACCGCGGTGTCCGCGGTGCCCGCCGGTTTCCCGGTCGTCACCTCGGCCTCGGGCAAGCGGCCCGAGATCGCGTCGGTCAAGGGCGTCAAGGCCGCCGACACGCCCGCGTCGACCCTTCTCCTCAAGGGCGGCGGCGACCCGATCGACGCCAAGAAGCAGCTCGTCCTGCAGTACCTGCAGACCGACGTCGCCACGGGCAAGCAGACCCAGCGCACGTGGGAGGCCCAGCAGCCGCAGGTGGTCCCCGCGCAGAGCGTGCTCGGCCTCGTGACGGCGCTCAAGGACCAGTCGGTCGGCAGCCGGGCGGTCGTCGTCACTGCCCAGGAGGCCAGCTCGCCGGCCCAGATCCTCGTCGTCGACGTCATCGGCCAGTTCTGATTCCGACCTGAACGACCTGAGCCGACCGGCCGGGCTCGACGTCCGTGAACCACCCGGAACGCCGGACGACGGCCTGGACGCCGGGTGTGAGTGCGCCCACATCGGGGCATTCCGGTTGGATTGTCCATCGCAGGTTGACGTAACGTCCCAACGCGCCCTCCGCCTGGAGGGCGTGCCCATGCGGACGCCGAACTCTGTCACCGCTGGCGGGCCGGTCGACACACCGCATGACAGAGGCGGGGGACCCAGGTAGTCCGGGCCGGCGAGCGCGTATGCGCCGACCCTCGGGGTGAAGCCGAACGAGCCGACGCGGCTCCGTGGCCGGGTGAACTCCCCATCCGAACCCGACAGCTCACCTCGTAGGCGTCGGAGAGGTTTCCCACGTGACCCGTCGTACCGCTACGGGGCGCTTCAGCGCGCCCGCAGCCGGGCAGCGCCAGCGCCCGGCCCATGTCGCACCACGTCCGTCCGACCGGCCCGGTCCGGTCTTCGCCCTCGGCTCCTCCCTCGGCCGCTTCGGTCTCGCTGCGGTGCTCGGCACCGCGCTCGCGGCTGCCGGCCAGCTTCCCGCCGACGCCCTCCAAGCGGCTCCCGCGGTCGTGTCGGCGCCGCGGACGAGCGTCGCCCCGGCGACGTTCGCCGCGGGCTCTGCGCTCACCGCGGCGTCCGCCGCGGTGCCGTTCGAGCGGGCCGCCCTGGCGGCGGTCAGCGCTCCCCGTCCAGCGGCCGCCCCGGCCACCTCGTCACCCTCGGCCGCCACGGTGAAGTCGGCCACCACCGTGACCGCCGCCGCCCGCCGGGCGAAGGCCATCCGCATCGCGAAGAGGTACGTCGGCGTCCGCTACCGGTACGGCGGGACGACGCCGAGCGGCTTCGACTGCTCCGGCTACACGAAGTACGTGTGGAAGAAGGCCGGCAGGACCCTGCCGCGCACCTCGCGGGCGCAGTACGCCAAGCTGCGCAAGATCTCGCGCGCCAAGGCCAGGGCGGGGGACCTGGTCTTCTTCAAGTCCTCCAGCGGCCGGGTGTACCACGTGGGCATCTACGCCGGGAAGAACACGATGTACGACTCCCCGCGGCCCGGCAAGCGCGTGTCGCTGCGCAAGATCTGGTCGACCCGGGTCTCGTTCGGCCGGGTCTGATCCGGGTCTTGTCCGCCCGGGTCTGATCCGCTCGGACCGTCCCGGTTCCCGCCCCGCCGCCATCCCGTCGGCGGGGCGGGAGCCGTTCGCGGCCCCACGGACGGCGCGGGCTGGCCTACGGTGAACGTATGCCGAAGCGCAGACCGCGGACGGGGCTCGTCATCGCCGGCGCGGGCGCCCGCGGCGCCTACGAGATGGGTGCGCTGTCGGTCCTCGTGCCCTGGCTGCGCCGGCGCGGGGACGCCCCGCGGGTCGTCGTCGGCACCAGCGCCGGCGCGATGAACGCCGTCCTCGTGGCGTCGATGCTCGAGTGGCCGGACCCCGAGGAGGCCGCCGAGTCGGCCCTGGCCCTCTGGCGCGGGATCGGCGGCCGGAGCGTCTTCCGGGCGCTCGCGCTGACGGCGCCGCTGTCGGCGGCACGGTACCTCGCGGGGGTCGTCGGCCTCGTCGGCGGTTGCGAGAGCCTGCTCGACCCCGCTCCGCTGCGGCGCACGCTGGAGACCTTCGAGCACTGGGGGTCGTTGCACGACAACGTGTCCGCCGGCCTCGTCGACGCCGTCGCGATCGTCACGACGTCGATGGGCCGGGCCCGGAGCGAGGTCTTCATCGAGGCCGGGCCGGGCGTCCGGCTGCCGGTCGACGACGTGGACCGCGGCGTCGTGCACACCCGGGCCCGGCTCGAGCCCGACCACGTCATGGCGTCCGCGGCGATCCCCGTCGCCTTCCCCCCGGTGCGGATCGACGACGGGTGGTACCTCGACGGCGGGGTCCGCCTCAACGCGCCGATCCGCCCCGCGCTCGGCCTCGGCGCCGACCGCCTCGTCGTCGTCGCGACGCACCCGCTCCAGGAGGACACCGACCCGACGCCGTCCGACGACGAGTCCCGCACCGGGGCGCCGGACGTCTTCGCCGCCGGCGGCACCGTGATGTCGTCCGCGCTCGTCGACCGGATGGTCGAGGACGTCCGGTCGCTCCTGCGGGTGAACCGGCTGCTCGCCGCCGGCGCCCGCGACGAGCGCTACCGGCACGTGCCGCTCGTCTTCTGCGGGCCGCGCCGCGGGGACGCGATCGCGGCGGCCGCCGCGGACGTCCTCGGGTCGCGGTACCAGGGAGTGCCCGGGCTGCTGAGCCTGCTCGGCGCCGACTACGCCGTCCTCAACCGGCTCGTCGGCGGGTCGAGCCGCACGCACGCGGAGCTGCTGAGCTTCCTGCTGTTCGACACCGAGTTCGTCGACCGGCTCGTCGAGCTCGGCCGGCGCGACGCGCAGCTCGTCGTCGACGAGGCCGGCGCGGACCCGTGGCGGCGGACGGCATGAGCGCCGGCGGCGGGTCGGCCGGCGGGGCGGGTCAGGAGCAGGTCGCGGCCCCGGCGGTGCGGGTCGGTCCGGACACCGCGGCGGACGGGGTCCTGCGTCTGACGCTCGCCCGGCCCGAGGCGGGGAACGCGATCGACGCCGCGCTGGCCGCGGCCCTCGTCGCCGCGCTCCACCGGGCGGCCGCGGACGACGCCGTGCGCTGCGTCCTGCTCGTGGCCGAGGGCACGAACTTCAGCGTCGGCGGCGACGTCCGGACGTTCGCTGCGCCGGACGCGGATCCTGTCGCCCGCGTCGGCGCGCTCGCCCAGGCCTTCCACGAGCTCCAGCGGCGCATTCTCGAGCTGCCGGTGCCGCTCGTCGTCGGCGCCCGAGGGTGGCTCGCCGGCGCCGGGATCGGGCTCGCGCTCGTCGCCGACGTCGTCGTGCTCGGCGAGGCGGCCCGGCTGCGGCCGGCCTACCTCGGGATCGGGCTGTCGCCGGACGGCGGGGCCTCGTGGTTCCTCACCCGCGCGCTCGGTCCGGCGCGCGCCCTCGACGTCCTGCTGACCGACGGGTTCGTCACGGCGTCCGAGGCGCTGGCCGCGGGCCTGGTGAGCCGGGTCGTCGACGACGTCTCGGTCGAGGCCGTCGCGGCCGATGTCGCTGCCCGGATCGCCGCCGGCCCGGCCGCCGCGATCCGCCGTACCCGCGTGCTCGTCAGGTCCGCCGCGACCGGCGGCGACTTCCTCGCCCACCTCGACGCCGAGGCTGCCGCGATCGCGGCGAGCGCTGGCGAGCCGGACGGCGTCGAGGGCGTCCGGGCGTTCCTCGAGCGCCGTCCGCCACGTTTCGGCGGGCCGGCGGCACCCGGGTCGACGGGGAGTGCGACCCGGTGAGCCGATGTGCCCAGCGCGACCCCGACAGGGTCTATGACAGCGCTGTCTACTCCCGTAGCGTGGCCTCGGCGCACGGGAGCCGGCATCGGCGTCCGCCCCGGCGCCGACCGGAGAGGGGTGCGGGACAGCGATGAAGGCACTCGAACGCAAGCTGGGCGCGATCGCCGACGGGACGTACACGGGCGACGACTTCGTCCTCGCCGACGCGAAGGACGCCGACATGGCGTTCGGGGCCGCAGCGGCCGGTCCGCGCCCGGACGGTTCGGGCTGGCGCAGCCGCCCGGAGTACCTCGACGCGATGACCGCGCTCGTGCGCGCCGACGCGATCGACGTCCTGCTGACGAGCGCCTCGAACGGCGAGCGGCTCGCGGCCGACGGCGTCCTGGACTCCTCGGCCGTGACCCTGGCGGTCCGGGCGAACGACACGACGGACATCTGGAACCAGCGCGGCGGCGTCTACCCGACCCGGCCGTCTCGCCCGTTCCGCAGCGCGAACCTCGAGATCGTGCGGGCGTTCTGCGACCTGGTCCTGTACTCGGTGACGTTCAACAACGACCTCGACCACGACCTGCGCAGCGTCGAGGAGTACGCCCGGTTCCGTTCCGAGGCCCGTGCCGTGGGGATGCGGCACTTCCTCGAGGTCTTCAACCCGAACGCCCCGCAGGGCCTGGCGGCCGACGAGGTCGGGGCCTTCGTCAACGACTCGATCCTGCGCACCCTGGCCGGCGTCACGTCGTCCGAGCGGCCGCTGTTCCTCAAGATGGCCTACAACGGTCCCGCCGCGATGGCCGAGCTGGTCGGCAACGACCCCTCGCTCGTCGTCGGGATCCTCGGCGGCTCGGCCGGCACGACGCGCGACTGCTTCGAGCTGCTGGCCCAGAGCGAGCGCCACGGCGCCCGGGTCGCGCTGTTCGGCCGCAAGATCCAGCGCGCGGAGTCCCAGCTCGACCTCGTCCGGCTGATGCGCGCGGTGCTGCGCGGCGAGCACACCCCCGAGGCGGCGGTGAAGGAGTACCACGCCGCCCTCGCCGCTGCCGGGATCGCGCCGACGCGGCCCCTCGAGGACGACCTCGCGGTCACCGATCCGTTGCTGGCCCCGACCGCCGGCGGCTGACGGCGGGACTCGGAAGGCCTTGCGGCGCAACGGTTCCCGCAAGGCGCCGACACGGCCGTCGGCGGCCGCGACCAGCGGGTGCGGGCCTTCGAGACAGGGCGGACGGCGATGGGGCTGTCGTGGCAGGAACGCTCGGGCGTGCTGTGCGCCGGGTGCGTCGTCGTCGACGCCGCGAAGGTCGTCGACGTCTGGCCGACCCCCGAGCGGCTCGCCTTCATCGACTCGGTGACGCTCAGCACGGGCGGTCCCGGGCTGAACCTCGCCGTCGACCTCGCCCGGCTCGGGGCCGGGTTCGGCCTCGAGCTCGCCGGGGTCGTCGGGGACGACGACCACGGGCGCTTCGTCCTCGCCGAGTGCGCCGCGCTCGGGATCGGCACCGGCGGCGTCCGGGTGACGTCGAGCGCCGCGACGTCCTTCACCGACGCGATGGTGCTGCGCGGCCGCGGCGTCCGCACGTTCTTCCACCACACCGGGGCGAACGACCTGCTCACCGCCGACGACGTGCCGCTCGCGGCGTCGACGGCGCGGATCTTCCACTGCGGCTCGCCGGGCCTCCACGCGGCGCTGGACGCCGTGGACGAGGCCGGCGAGACCGGCTGGGTCCGGCTGCTGCGCACAGCGCAGGCCGCCGGGCTCCGGACGAACCTCGAGCTCGTCTCGCTGGAGGCGGGCAGGGTGCGCGAGCTCGCCCGGCCGTGCCTGCCCCACCTGGACCACCTCGTCGTCAACGAGGTCGAGGCCGCCGCCGTGGCCGGCGTGGAGGTGACGGCGGTCGGGGTCGACGGCGCCGTCGACTGGGCAGGCATCGAGGCGGCGGCGCGGGGCGCGCTCGCGCTCGGCGTGGCGCGGCTGGTCGTCGTCCACTGCCCGTCGGGCGCGCTCGCCGTCTCGGCCACGGGGGAGGTGTGGCGGCAGGGTTCGGTGCGCCTGCCGCCCGGGGTGATCCGCAACGCCACCGGTGCCGGTGACGCCTTCGCGGCCGGCGTCGTCCTCGGGCTGCACGACGACCTGCCCGTCGAGGACTGCCTGCGCCTCGGCGTCTGCTCGGCCGCCGCGAACCTCCAGGGCTCGGGCACCTGCGACGGCGTCATGGCCGCCGCCGACTGCCTCGCCCTCGGCGAGAGGTACGGCTACCGCCCGACCGGCTGAAACGTCCTCTGGTGGCGAAGGGGCCCTTCCCGACACCGGGAAGGGCCCCTTCGCCACCAGAGGACGGGACCGAAACGTCGGATCAGTCGGTGCCGGCCTCCATGGCGGCGCGGTCGAGCGCCTCGTCGTCGGTGTCGGGCGCGACGCCGAGCTCGGCGATCTCGTCGGCGCCGCCCGGCTCCAGCCGGCCGACGAGCTCGGCCTGCCCGGCGAGCTGGCCCTGGCCGGCGTACAGCTCGAGCTTCTGCCGCGAGTCGGCGATGTCGAGGTTGCGCATGGTCAGCTGGCCGATCCGGTCGAGCGGTCCGAACGCGGCGTCCTCGGTGCGCTCCATCGACAGCCGGTCCGGGTGGTAGGACAGGTGCGGGCCGCTCGTGTCGACGACCGAGTAGTCCTCGCCGCGGCGCAGCCGGAGCGTGACAGTGCCGGTGACGGCGCTGCCGACCCAGCGCTGGAGCGACTCGCGGAGCATGAGCGCCTGCGGGTCGAGCCAGCGGCCCTCGTAGAGCAGGCGGCCGAGCCGGCGGCCCTCGGAGTGGTACGTCGAGATCGTGTCCTCGTTGTGGATCGCGTTGAGGAGCCGCTCGTACGCGGCGAAGAGCAGGGCCATCCCGGGCGCCTCGTAGATCCCGCGGCTCTTGGCCTCGATGATCCGGTTCTCGATCTGGTCGCTCATCCCCAGGCCGTGCCGGCCGCCGATCGTGTTCGCCGCGTGGACGAGCTCGACCGGGTCGGCGAGCTCCTTGCCGTCGATCGCGACCGGGCGACCCTGGTCGTAGGTGATCGTCACGTCCTCGGTGAGGATCTCGACCTCGGGGTCCCAGAACCGCACGCCCATGATCGGCTCGACGAGCTCGACGGAGGTGTCGAGGTGCTCCAGCCGCTTCGCCTCGTGGGTGGCGCCCCAGATGTTCGCGTCCGTCGAGTACGCCTTCTCCTGGCTCGCGCGGTACGGCAGGTCCCGCGCAGCGAGCCAGGCGGACATCTCGCTGCGCCCGCCGAGCTCGCTGACGAAGTCGGCGTCGAGCCACGGCTTGTAGATCCGCAGCGAAGGGTTGGCGAGCAGGCCGTAGCGGTAGAACCGCTCGATGTCGTTGCCCTTGAACGTCGACCCGTCGCCCCAGATCGCCACCGCGTCCTCGCGCATCGCCCGCACGAGGAGCGTGCCCGTGACGGCGCGGCCGAGCGGCGTCGTGTTGAAGTAGGCCCGGCCGGCGGACCGGATGTGGAACGCCCCGCACGTCAGGGCGACAAGCCCCTCCTCGACGAGCGCGGCCCGGCAGTCGACGAGCCGCGCGAGCTCGGCGCCATACTGCATCGAGCGGCCGGGGATCGTCGAGATGTCGTCCTCGTCGTACTGCCCGAGGTCCGCGGTGTACGTGCACGGGATCGCGCCGCGCTCGCGCATCCACGCGACGGCGACCGAGGTGTCGAGTCCGCCCGAGAAGGCGATCCCGACGCGTTCCCCGACGGGCAGGCTGGTCAGCACCTTGGACACGGACGGTAAGCGTATGGGCTTCGCCGTCGTGGGTGCGTCCCGGGTCGCGCACCGGGCGGGCGAGTCGTGAGGGGCAGCGTCTCCGGCCGGTTCCGGCGCAGGTGCGCCTAGCATCGCCGGATGGCGACGATCGACACCCTGACCGCCCTCGAGGCGCTCTACCGCGAGCCGGTCGAGCGGGTGCGGACGAAGAAGCGTGACCGGCTGGACGACGGACTGCGCGCCGCGGTCCAGGCGTCGCCGTTCGTGCTGCTCGCGACGTCGGACGGCCAGGGCCGCTGCGACGTCTCGCCCCGCGGCGGCCCGCCCGGGTTCGTCGCGATCCTCGACGACCGTCGCGTCGCGCTGCCCGACCTGGGCGGCAACAACCTGCTGGACTCGCTGCGGAACATCGTCGTCAACCCGCACGCCGGCCTGCTGGCCGTGGTCCCCGGTCAGCCCGAGACGCTGCGCCTCGACGGCCGCGCCCGGCTGACGACGGACGACGACGTCCTCGACACCTTCGCCGCCGAGCTGCGCCGCCCGGTGCTCGCCGTCGTCGTGGAGATCGAGGCCGTCTTCACCCACTGCGCGAAGGCGTTCCGGCGCAGCCGGCTGTGGGACCCGCTGTCGTGGCCGGACGCCGACGGTCGCGTCGTGCTCGCCGCCCGGTACCGCCAGCTCGGGCTCGAGGAGTCCTTCGACGCGTACGCGCGGGCGAACGAGGAGAAGATCGCCGCCGACCTCGCGGCCGACGCGCCGGGGTCGTGACGACGCCCGCGCGCCTTGTCAGGACGGCTCGCGGAGGGTCTCCAGGAGCAGCCCGGCGACGTGCTCGGCGATGGCGAGCGACGACGTCGCGGCCGGCGAGGGCGCGTTGCGGACGGCGAGCACAGGACCGAGACGGCTGATCCGGAAGTCGTCGACGAGGCTGCCGTCGCGGTCCACCGCCTGGGCGCGGACCCCGGCCGGCGCCCGGACGACGTCCGACGGCACGAGCGCGGGCACGTACCGCCGGGCCCGCCGGACGAAGACGGCGCGGCTCGCGGACCCTGCGAGCTCGGCCAGTCCCGTCCGCCAGTGCCTGCGGGCCAGGACGCGGAACCCGGGCCAGGCGAGCGCGGCGAGCACGTCGTGCGGGACGACGTCCCGTCGCCGGTAGCCCTCGCGGGCCAGGGCGAGGACGGCGTTGGGCCCGACGTCGACCCGGCCGTCGACCCGGCGGGTGAAGTGCACGCCCAGGAAGGGGTATGCCGGGTCCGGCAGCGGGTAGACCAGACCGCGCACGAGGTCGGCCCGCTCCGGCCGCAGCGTGTAGTACTCCCCCCGGAACGGCACGATCGCCGGTCCCGCGTCGTCCCCGGCCCAGCGCGCGACGACGTCCGACTGCAGGCCCGCGCACACGACGAGCCGGTCGAAGGTCAGCCGTTCCTCGCCGTCGGCGTCCCTGGACGGTTCGCCCGGCCCCGCCGCCGCCGACCCGGCACGGCGCCGTACCCGGACGACGACCCGGCCGGACCGACCGCCGGGGACCAGGTCGACGCCGGTGGCCTCGCGGCCGAGCAGGACCCGGCCGCCGGCGGCCTCGACGTCGTGCGCGAGCGCTCGGGTCACGGCGACGAAGTCGGTGATCGCGGTGTGCGGGGAGTGCAGCGCCGCGACGCCCGCTGCGTGCGGCTCGAGGTCGCGCAGGCCCGCGGCGTCCACCTCGACGAGGCCGGGGACGGCGTTCGCGACGGCGCGCCGGTGGAGCCGTTCGAGGGCGGGCCGCTCGGAGTCGTCGACCGCGACGACGACCTTCCCGCACTCGGCGTACGGCACGTCGTGCTCGGCGCAGAACTCCCGCAGCAGTGCGACCCCGCGACGGCAGAGCGTCGCCTTGAGGGAGCCGGGCGGGTAGTACAGGCCGGCGTGGACGACGCCGCTGTTGTGCCCGCTCTGGTGGGCGGCGACCCGGTCCTCCTTGTCGAGCACCGTCACCCGGGCGCCCGGCAGGAGCCGGCCGATGCGGCGCGCGACCGCCAGCCCGACGATGCCCGCGCCGATGACGCCGACCCGCTCGACGACGGCCCGTCCGGCACCGGCTGTGCTCGTCATCCCGCTGTGCTCGTCATCCCGTTCCGCTCGCCGTCCCGCTCTGCTCGCGCGCCGTCCGGCGGTGGTTCCGCCGACCATGATGACCGACGCCGGGCATTATGCCCCCCGTGAGCTGTCCCTCGATGGGCGGTGGCGGTGACCGCATCGGCCCGTGACGGTCCGGGGCTGCCGGAGACCGGCCGGACGGGTGGTCCCGGGAGCCCGTGCAACCTCCCGGCCGTCGACCTGCATGTGACGGATGTGGGACCACACGACCTGACCGGGGCGCGGACGACGGGACGCGCGCCGTGCTCCTGCGCGCACTCGCCGCCTCCTGCGCGCACTCACCGCGCTCGGTCCGTCGCAGCGGGCGGTCGTCGTCCTGCGCTACTGGGACGACCTGTCCGTCGAGGAGGTCGCCCGGCTGCTCGGGTGCAGCACCGGCAACGTCAAGAGCCAGGCCGCTCGCGGCCTCGCCCACCTGCGCGACGCGCTCGCCGGCGCGCGCCTCACCGAGGAGGACCGGGCATGAGCCACGACCCCGTGAACCGCAGCACACCCTCCGGGCCGTCCGAGCCCTCGGACGACCGGGACCTGGTCGTCGCGGCGCTGGCGACGCTCGTCGCCGTCGAGCCGCCGATGCGGTTCGCCGTCCAGGACGCAGAGCGCCTCGGCCGCGCGCTCCTGGCCCGCCGCCGCCGGGCCCGCCTGGGGACCGGCGCCGGCCTGCTCGTCGCCGCGAGCAGTGCGGCGTTCCTCGCGGCCGGACCGCTCGGGCTCGTCGGGGCGGACGGCGACCGGCCACCCGTTGCGATCGCGCCGACGACGGGTGCGCCCGACCCGGCGGGCGGTCCGGTGAATCCCGGCGACATCCAGCTCGCCCGGGGCTTCCCCGTCGCCATGGCGGTCGCGGCGATGGAGGGGGCGCTGCCGGAGGGTGTCGTCATCGCCGGGCTGCCGCCGGACATTGCCTGGTCCGCCGGCACCGCCGGCCCGACGCTCGCCGTCCCGATCACGTGGTCCCCAGAGCTGGTGGCGGGCGCCGACCCGGTGGTCCTCGACACGACCCTGACCCTCGGGCCGACGTGCACGCTCACGCAGGCGCCGCCGCTGCTCGACGAGGCGCAGGCCCGCACCGTGGCCGACGCCGTGTGCGCCGCCTGGGTCGGCATGGGCAGCCCCGACCCGCTCGCCCCGGTGCCGACACCGTCGGTCCCACCGGACCCGGCCTCCTGACGTCGGCGGCCCAGGCGCAGGTGCCCCGTCGGTCAGCGGCACGGCGCTGGCCCGTGCTCACCGACTGAGGCCAGGATGGGCCCAGCGCGGGCACCCTGCCGCCCCGCGTCCCGGACCTCGAGGGAGCCGGCATGACCGACGTCCGACCGACCGGCGACGTGCCACCGCCCGTCACGACGCCTCCGGACGACGTCTGGGCGCAGACCCAGGCCCTGCTCGCCAAGCGCGACCAGCCCAAGTGGGCGAGCCTGTCGTGGATCACGCTGCGGCCGCTGATCAGCGCCGTCAACGACCGGATCAACGCGTTCGCCCCCCTGCTGGTCGGCGACCTGCGGGCGGCGTGGACCGACCGGGTCCGGGCCAGCGGAGCATGGCCGACCGTCGACCGGGCCGGCGAGACGTGGCACGGTGTCGTCGACCGCACCGGTGACACCCGCTTCGTCGTGCTCGGCGACACCGGCGAGCAGGACCCGTCGCAGTACGTCCTCGTCCCGGCGCTGCGGGAGGCCGCGCGGACGAGCGACTTCATGGTCATCTGCAGCGACGTCGTCTACCCGTCGGGCGACGTCAACGACTACGTGCACGCGCTGTACCTGCCGTACGGGCCGAGCCCCGAGGCCGGCTACGGCGCGGACGACGACCCGCTGGCGACGCTCGACATCCTCGCGCTGCCGGGCAACCACGACTGGTACGACGGGCTCACCGGGTTCATGGAGCAGTTCTGCGGCCGGACCGAGCTTCCGCGCTCCGCGTACGGGTGGCGTGCGGGGATCACCCGGACCGAGGCGCTCGCCCGGCTCGTGTGGCGCCGTCCGTCCGCCGCGCGCCCGGCGCGGCTGTGGCGTCCGGACGACCCCGTCCCTCCGGAGGGCGCGGAGGACGCGGAGGACGCGGACGGCGCGGAGGGCGCGGACGGCGCGGAGGGCGCGGACACAGACGGCCGCGCACCGCGCCCCGAGGAGCAGCGCGTCCCGCTCGAGGTCATGCGCCGCCGCCGCGTCCCGGGCGGTGCGCCGTGGCACCCGCACCAGCCCGGCTCGTACTACGCCGTCGAGACCGAGCACCTGCTCGTCGTCTGCATCGACACCGGCATCGCGAGCAAAGGCGAGTCGGTGCTCGACGCCGAGCAGTCCGCGTGGCTGCTCCACATCTCCGGCCACCCGAAGCCGAAGCTGCTCCTCACCGGGAACCCGCTGCTCGTCAACGGCCTGTGGAAGACCTGCCGGCTCGACCCGTCGCTGCTGCCCGACCCTGTGGTCGGCCCGATGCCGTTCGACGTCCGCGGTGTCGTCGAGGACCAGGAGCACCGGTACGTCGCGACCGTCGGCGGTGACATCCACAACTTCCAGGACTACGCCGTCCGGCTGCCCGACGGCCGCACGATGCGTCACGTCGTCTCCGGTGGCGGCGGAGCCTACCTGTCGGCGACCCACCCCGTGCCGGTCGCCGCCGCCCGCCGCGAGGCACGGGCGTCGCGGGGCCTGCCGGCCTACCCCGGCGAGGGGGACAGCGGCCCCGCTCCGCTGCGGATGTACCCCGACGCGGTCGACTCGCTCCAGCGCTTCGGCCGCATCCTCCTGCTGCGGCTGTGGCGGTTCCTGCGGATCCTCTTCGCCGTCGTCGGCGGGATGGCGGTCGGGCTCGCGATCGCCTGGCCGGGCAGCCGGTGGTCCGGCGCGGTGTCCGCGGGCGGTGCGCTGATCGTCAGCGCCGTCGTGCTCGCGCTGCTCGTCGGGGGCCGGGTCTTCATGGCGGCGGACCGCACGAGGTCCTCGCTGTACCGCGGCGCCGTCATCGGCGCGGCCGCGGTCGGGGTGCGGCGGGGGCGCTCGCCGTCGCG
>DAIOGQ010000051.1:0-17299 GCA_036745175.1 Kineosporiaceae bacterium | reverse complement strand
GTTGCCGCTCGGCGTCCCGCGGAAGTACGTGCCGAGGTCGAGGTCGGCGACGACGGGGCCCGGGAGGTCACCGTTCCAGCCCGCCGGTGCCGGCACCTGGTGGACCTCCTGACGCATCGGCCGGGTGCGCACGGCGAAGTCGTCGAGGACGCCCGCGAGCGCGTTGACCCGGGACGACGCGGGGCCGCCGACGTTGACGACGACCGGCGCCTCGACGAAGGTTCCGTCGGCGAGGACGACGCCGGCGACCCGGTCGCCGGCGCACGGGATCCGGGCGACCTCGGCCTTGAAACGGAACGTCGCGCCGCGGCGCCGGGCGGCGGTCGCGAGGTTGTGCGCGGCGTACGCCGGGTCGTCGACGAAGCCGCCGTCGGGGGTGAAGTAGCCCCCGAGCTCGCCGACCGGGTCGGCCCAGAACGCCTCGGTGTCCACGGGTTTGGGCGGGTAGTGCCGGGACGGGTCGAGCTGCGGCAGCCGGGCGCGCAGGGTGCTGGCGTCCCACCGCTCGTAGGGGACTCCGACCCGGTCGAAGAGGTTGATCACCTTGGCCGGGTCGTGGGTCGGCGCGTCGAGGCTGACCGAGCCGGTCCGGATGAACCGGGCGAGGCCGCCGTCGTCGTCCCGGCCGCCGAGGTGCGACTCCCACTCCTGCCAGCCGAGCCTGGCCTCCCAGGCCGTCGCGACGCCGGCGAAGGTCGAGTAGTTGAACCGGATGATCGCCGACGACGAGCTCGTCGAGCCCTGCCCCGGACCGCGCGCCCGGTCGACGACGTGGACGTCGAGGCCGTTGCGGGCGAGGGCGTAGGCGACGGAGCAGCCGATGACGCCGGCGCCGATGACGACGACGTCCGCGGTCGGGTTCGCCATGGGGCCTCCTCGTTCGCCGGACGACGTCGAGCGGGCCGTCGCACCCGTGTTCTACCAAGGAGTCCGGGGCCCCGGCTAGAGCCGGTAGGGCCGACGCGCCCGGCGTCACGGGGTGGTCGTCGCCCGCCCGGGGGTGTCCACTGCCCGGTCAGAGGTTGATCAGAAGGTGGTGACCGCAGGTGGTGACCGCACGTGGTGACCGCACGTGGTCACCGGGGCCCGTGGTCGGACCGTGCTCACCGGACGGCGGCCGGGCCGGTCACCGGACCACCTGCAGGTGCGGACCGGCGTCGCCGTCGCCGTCGTCGCCCTCGTCGTCCCCGGACCGGGCAGCCGCCGCGTCGATCGCGTCGAGGTCGAGGTCACGCAGGTCGACGGCGGCGCTGTCGCCGATCCAGGACCGTGACGTCCAGCCCTCGGCCCAGCCGAGCAGCTCCTCGCCGGGCATCGGCTCGGCGAAGTAGTAGCCCTGCGCGAGCCGGCAGCCGAGGTGGCGGAGCATGGCCGCCGTCCGGGCGTCGCTGACCCCCTCGGCGACGACCTCGACGGCGAGGTTCTTCCCGAGGTCGATGATCGACCGGATGATCGCCTCGTGCCGGCTGCCCGCTCCCAGCCGCAGCACGAACGACTTGTCGATCTTCACCTGGTCCGGGGCGAGCCACGACAGGTAGGTCATCGAGGAGTAGCCGGTGCCGAAGTCGTCGACCGCGACCTGGACGCCGAGCTCGCGCAGCTGGGTGACGACGGCGAGCGCGCGCTCCGGGCTGGCGATGACACCGCCCTCGGTGAGCTCGAGGCAGAGCAGCCGGCCGGGAACGCGGTACTGCTCGAGGAGCCGGCCGACCGTCGTCGGCAGCCACGCGTCGCCGAGGGTCCGGGCGACCAGGTTGACGGCGACCCGGACCTCGACGCCGTCGTCGAGCCACCTGCGGCACGCCGCGATCGCCTGGTCGAGGACCACGCCGGTCAGCTCCTGGACGAGCCCGCCGCGTTCGGCCGCGAGCACGAACGACTCCGGGTCGACGAACCCGAGCGCCGGGTGCCGCCAGCGCGCGAGCGCCTCCACGGAGTGCAGCAGCCCGGTGTCCAGCGCGATGAGCGGCTGGAAGGACAGCGACAGCTCGCCGCGGCCGAGAGCCAGCCGCAGGTCGCCGGCGAGCGAGAGCGGGGCGTCGTTCGCGGCGGCCATCTCGCGGGCGTAGAACCGGTACCCGCCGGACTCCTGCTTCGCCGAGTACATCGCGAAGTCGGCGCTGCGCAGGAGGGCGTCGGCGTTGCCGCCGTCGCGCGGGGCGATCGCCAGGCCGAGCGAGCCGCCCAGCCGCAGGTGCTCGCCGCTGACGGCGAGCGGCTCCTCGAGGCTGGCGATGAGCCGCCGGGCGACCGCGGTGACCTCGGCCTGGTCGGTCGCGTCCCGGACGAGCACGGCGAACTCGTCGCCGCCGAGCCGGCCGAGCTCGACCCCGGCGCCGGCCGCCCGCTCGAGCCGCTGCGCGACCTCGGCGATGACCTGGTCGCCCGCGAGGTGCCCGAGAGAGTCGTTGACGGTCTTGAACCCGTCGAGGTCGAGCACGCCGACGGCGACCGGCGGCCCGCCGTGCAGCGCCGCGGCGGCGGCCTCGTCGGCGCGGCGGCGGAAGACGCCACGGTTGGGCAGCCCGGTGAGATGGTCGTGGAGCGCCTCGTAGCGCAGCTGCTCGGCGATGGTCGCGTGCCGCAGCGCGAGGTCGACATGGTTGCCGACCGTCTCCAGCAGCCGGACGTCGTCCGGGGAGTAGCCGCGCTCCTCGCCGAGCCGCTCGCCGACGATGAGGACGCCGTCGAGGTCGTCGCCGAGCGGCAGCGGGACGACGACCGCCGCGGTCTGCTGCAGGGCCTCGAGCAGCCCGCGCTCGGCGTCCGTGCCCCCGCGCACCGCGCGTCGCGGCCGGACGTCGAAGGCCGGGTGCGGCCAGCCGAGGGAGTCGTCGAAGGCGACCTCGCCGTCGTGGTCGGCGCTCCAGCGACTGACCCGGGCGCCGCCGCGGGAGTGCACGAGCAGCTCGGCGGAGCGGGAGCGGAGCAGGTCGACGGTGTTGGTCACCGCGGCCCGGGCGACCTCGTCGACGGTCCGCGCGGTCTGCAGCGCGTCGCTGAGGCCGAAGAGCCGGGTGATGCTCGCGTGCCGCTCGCTGAGCAGTGCGTACGCGCGATAGCCGAGGAGGACGACGACGCATGCGAGGACGAGCGGCAGGACGGCGTCCCGGCCGCCGAGCAGGGCCGTCGTCGCGACGACGCCGGCGACCGACACGGCGGCCGGCAGCGCGAGCGAGTGCGCGAGCTGCTCGACGACGGCCCGCAGCGACGGCCAGCCGTCGTACCAGGCGATGACGCAGGTGAGCATGAGGCCGTCGACGGTGCCCGCGGCGGCGGTCGCCAGGATCGCGCCGAGCCAGCCCCGGGGCGAGTCCGCCGGGGCGCCGTGGGAGACGGCGTGGAACGTCGCGGCGGCGGCGACCGTCCCGGCACCCACCAGGGCGAGGTTGAAGCCCGTCTTGAGCGGCGTCGTCCGGCGGAAGAGCCCGAACGCGGCACCGCTGCCGACGACGCGCGAGAGCAGCAGGAGCAGCGGCGAGAGGGTGAACAGGCCGATGACGAGCGGCAGCTCGCTGATGGAGACCGACTGCTCCTCGCGGCGCACCCGGATCCGGAAGACGAGCACCTCGGTCGCGGCGAAGACGACCGCGAGCACCCACCACGGCGTCCGGACCATGCCCGCCGGGGCGGTCGCGGCCGGGACCCACGCGACGGCGATGCAGCTCACGGCGAGCAGACCTGCGAGGATCGCCACACGCGTGGGCGGCGGCACGACCGGTGCACGTGGCGCGGGCGTCCCCGGCCGGGGTGCGCCCTGAGCCGTGTGCGCCAACGGGCCCCTCCCGGGTCGGTGGGCGGGGCAGGTCGCCGCCGACACGCGCCGACGCCGGGCCCCGCTGTCTGGCGGGACGCGGTGTCCCGTAGCGGATCATCGCCTGGCCGCTCACGGACTGTCAGGCGATTGACACGATTGTGGCCGTCCGGTTGACCGGTGCCGGCCGGACGAAGGAGTGGTGGGGTGGTCGGCGAGATCGCTCTCGTCCTAGCGTTCGTGATGGTCGGCGGGCTCTTCGCCGCCGCGGAGATCGCCCTCGTCTCGTTGCGCGCCGGGCAGGTCAACCGGCTCGTCGCGACCCACCGGCGCGGTCCCGTCGTCGCCCGGCTCACCGGTGACCCGAACCGGTTCCTCTCGTCCGTCCAGATCGGCATCACGCTCGCCGGGACGCTGTCGTCGGTGTTCGGTGCGGCGAACTTCGAGCGGCCGCTGTCGCAGGCCCTGGTGTCGGCGGGGCTGTCCCAGGGGGCGGCGCGCGCGGTGTCGCTCAGCGTCGTGGCGGTCGTCGTGGCCTACGTGACGCTCGTCTTCGGCGAGCTGTCGCCCAAGCGGATCGCCCTGCAGCGCGCCGAGCCCATCGCCCTCGTCGCGGCGGCACCGCTCGACGCGCTGGCGCGCGCGACCCGGCCGGTGATCTGGCTGCTCGGCGTGAGCAGCGACGTCGTCGTGCGGCTCTTCGGCGTCGACCCGAGGGCGAGCCGGGAGGCAGTCAGCGAGGAGGAGCTGCGCGACATGGTCGCGACGAACTCCGAGCTGAGCCATGACGAGCGGCGGCTCATCGCCGAGGTGCTGGACGCGGGCGACCGGCCGGTCCGCGAGATCATGGTGCCGCGGCTCGACGTCAGCGCGCTCGACGCCGGCATGAGCGTCGAGGAGGCCCTCGGGCTCGTCGAGGGCCGGCCGCACTCGCGCTACCCGGTCGTCGAGGGCGGGCTCGACGACGCGATCGGGTTCATCCACGTGCGCGACCTGTTCTCCGCCCGGGCGCGGACCGAGCCCTCGACGTCGCTGCGGACGCTGTCCCGTGCGCTCATGCGGCTGCCGGACAGCCGGCGGGCGTTGCCGGCCCTCGCCGAGATGCGCCGCGAGAGCGTCCACATGGCGCTCGTCGTCGACGAGTACGGCGGCGGTGCGGGGATCGTCACGCTGGAGGACCTGATCGAGGAGCTCGTCGGTGACATCACCGACGAGTTCGACACGGACGGCGGCGCAGACCGGCCCGCGCGCGGCGCGGGTCAGGACCGCGGCGAGTCTGGGCCGCACGACTCTCCTCGCGCGCTGCCGGAGGGGCCGGTCGACGCCCAGCTGCGGCTGGAGGAGTTCGAGGAGGAGACCGGCGTCGCGCTCCCCGAGGGCCCCTACGACACGGCCGCCGGCTGGATGCTCCACGTGCTCGGCCGGATCCCCGAGGAGGGCGACAGCGCCCGCTGGGCCGACATCCGGCTGACGGTCGCGCAGATCCGTGGCCGGCGCGTCGAGCGGGTGCTGCTGGCGCGGGTCCCGCCGTCCGAGGCGCCGTCCGGCACGTCGTCCGGCACGTCGTCCGGCACGTCGTCCGGCACGTCCTCCGAGCCGTCCGACCCGTGGTCCGACCGACGGTCGTGACCGGTCCGGCCGGATGTGCTGAACTGCAGGGGTGAGTCCCAAGAGCCGCGGTCGCAAGCACCGTCCCGGGTCCCGTCGCCCGGGGACGGCCGCCGTCCGGCAGCTGAGCCCGGCGGACCGGGTGCTCCGGACGGCGCACGCGCTCCCCGCGGCCGAGCGGCTGCTCGCGGTCGAGCTGTGGGCGAGCGGCTCCCTGGGTCGGGCCTGGGCGAGCGGCGGGATCGGGCGTAGCGCGTCCGACGAGGACCTGGTCGCCGAGCTGGTCGCACGGGTCGCCGCGAAGCCGACGGCGCACGGTCTGGCCGCGCTCGTCGCGCTGCGGCGGGTCGCGCCCCCGGACCTGCACGCGACCCTGGACGCCGCCGTCGCCGCCGTCGGTGCCCGGCACCGGCTGCCGGCGTGGGCGGCCGCCGACGGGTGGACCGTCACCCGGGCCTGGCGAGCGGCCGACGTCTGGGGTAGCACCGTCGTGGCGTCCTTCGAGGTGTCGGGCCCGGAGCCCTTCACCCTGCTCGCCGCGATCACCACCCTGGCGGGCGCGCGGGTCGACACGATCTGGGTCGAGAGCCCGGGCGACGAGGACGCCTGGCTGGCCGGGCTCGACCCGGGCACCCCGCCGTTCGTGAAGGTCGAGCAGCCGGTGCCGGAGGCGCTGGCCGCGCTCGCCGAGACCATGGGCCTGACGGACATGACGTGGCCCCGGTCGGACGACGACGGGTACATCGAGCACCGGGCGCTGGCGTGGAGCCTGTGCCGCCCGTTCACGCCGGCCCCGGACCCCACCGGCTGGGAAGGCCTTCCGGACGACGAACGGACCGCCCTGCTCGATGCCTTCCTGGCCGACCCGTCGGCAGCGGCCCTCTTCGGGGCGGCCCACGCGGGGCCGGACGAGGGGGAGTCGGCGGGCCTGGCGCGTCCGGTCGCCCGGGAGTCGGCCCGCGTCGTCGCCGACACCTGCCTGGACTTCGGCGACGGCTATTTGCCCGAGGTGCTGGCCTGGAGCCCGCAGGCGGTCGAGCTGTTCCTCCTCGACTACCTGCCGCGCAAGGTGGTGATGACCGCTGAGGACCTGGCCGCCCTGCCCGACGTGCTGAGGGCCTGGCTGCGGTTCTGCCTCGCGCGACGCGGGGTCGCGGACCCGTGGGTCGAGCCGGTGGTCGAGGCCGTCGACGTGTGTCTGCCGGAGTTCCGCGATGCCATGTCGGACAGCGGTTCCTGGGGGATCGGCAAGCAGCTGTTCGCCGGGCTGACGGAGGCGGGTGTCGACCTCACCGACCAGGATGCGATCCAGGACGCGATCGGCGCGTTCAACGCGCGACGGCTCGCCGAGCGGATGGTCGACCCGGACTGAGTCGGTCGACCCGGACCGACCGACCGACCCACCGACCGCCCGGCGCGATCTGCGACTCCGACAGCTCCGGGCGGGCGGTCAGGCCGTCGACGCCCCGGTCGAGGCCGACGCACGGGTCACCGTCAGGCCCGCGGCCGCGCCGGTCGGGTGGACGACGTCGACGAGCACCCGGTCGCCGTCGCGGATCTCGCCGCCGAGCAGGGCCCGGGCGAGCCGGTCGCCGATCTCGCGCTGGACGAGCCGGCGCAGCGGCCGGGCGCCGTAGGCGGGGTCGTAGCCCTCGAGCGCCAGCCACTCGCGCGCGGCTGCCGTCACGTCGAGCCCGAGCCGCCGGTCTGCCAGCCGCGCGGCGAGCAGGCCGACCTGGATCTCGACGATCCGGGCAAGCTCGGCCGTGCCGAGCGCGTCGAAGACGACGACGTCGTCGAGCCGGTTGAGGAACTCGGGCTTGAACGCCGACCGGACCGCGGCCATCACGGCGTCCCTCTTCGCCTCGGCGGACAGGGTCGGGTCGACGAGGAACATCGAGCCGAGGTTGCTCGTGAGCACGAGGATCGCCGACCGGAAGTCGACCGTGCGGCCCTGACCGTCGGTGAGCCGGCCGTCGTCGAGCACCTGGAGCAGGACGTCGAACACCTCGGGGTGGGCCTTCTCGACCTCGTCGAGCAGGACCACGCTGTACGGCCGGCGCCGGACCGCCTCGGTGAGCTGGCCGCCCTCCTCGTAGCCGACGTAGCCGGGCGGCGCCCCGACGAGCCGGGCGACGGAGTGCTTCTCGCCGTACTCGCTCATGTCGATCCGGACCATCGCCCGCTCGTCGTCGAAGAGGAAGTCCGCCAACGCCTTCGCGAGCTCGGTCTTGCCGACGCCGGTCGGCCCGAGGAAGAGGAACGAGCCGGTCGGCCGGTCGGGGTCGCTGATCCCGGCCCGGGCCCGCCGGACGGCGTCCGAGACGGCACCGACGGCGTCCGTCTGGCCGATGAGCCGGCGGCCGAGCGTCTCCTCCATCCGCAGGAGCTTCTCGGTCTCGCCCTCGAGCAGGCGCCCGGCCGGGATGCCGGTCCAGGCCGCGACGACGTCCGCGACGTCGTCCGGGCCGACCTCGTCCTTGACCATGGGGGCGGCGGATGCCGTTGCGGGAGAACCGGTCTCGGCGGCCTGGGCGTGCGCGAGCTCCTTCTCGATGCCGGGGATCTCGCCGTAGAGGATCCGTGAGGCGGCGCCGAGGTCGCCCTCGCGCTGGAGCCGCTCGGCCTGCGAGCGCAGCGCGTCGAGCCGCTCCTTGAGCTCGCCCACCCGGTTGAGACCGGCCTTCTCGGCCTCCCAGCGCGCCGTGAGCGCGGCGAGCGCCTCGGCGCGGTCCGCGAGGTCGGCGCGCAGCTTCTCGAGCCGGGCCTGCGAGGCGGGGTCGTCCTCGCGGGCGAGCGCCATCTCCTCCATCCTGAGGCGGTCGACCTGGCGCCGGAGGGCATCGATCTCCTCGGGCGAGGAGTCGATCTCCATCCGCAGCCGCGACGCCGCCTCGTCGACGAGGTCGATCGCCTTGTCGGGCAGCTGCCGGCCGGTGATGTAGCGGTGCGAGAGGGTCGCGGCGGCGACCAGCGCGGCGTCCGCGATCGCGACCTTGTGGTGCGCCTCGTAGCGCTCCTTGAGCCCGCGCAGGATGCCGACGGTGTCCTCGACGCTCGGCTCGCCGACGTACACCTGCTGGAAGCGCCGCTCGAGCGCGGCGTCCTTCTCGATGTGCCGGCGGTACTCGTCGAGCGTCGTCGCTCCGACGAGCCGCAGCTCGCCACGCGCGAGCATTGGCTTGAGCATGTTGCCGGCGTCCATCGCGCCCTCGCCGCTCGCCCCGGCGCCCACGACGGTGTGCAGCTCGTCGATGAACGTCACGACCTGGCCCTCGGCCGACGTGATCTCGGCCAGGACCGCCTTGAGTCGCTCCTCGAACTCCCCGCGGTACTTCGCACCGGCGACCATCGCGCCGAGGTCGAGCGCGATCAACCGCTTGCCGCGCAACGACTCCGGGACGTCGCCGGCGACGATCCGCTGGGCGAGCCCCTCGACGACGGCGGTCTTGCCGACGCCCGGCTCGCCGATGAGGACCGGGTTGTTCTTCGTGCGCCGGCTCAGCACCTGGACGACCCGACGGATCTCGGCGTCCCGGCCGATGACCGGGTCGAGCCTGCCCTCGCGGGCCAGGGCGGTAAGGTCGTTGCCGTACTTCTCCAGTGCCTTGAACGTGCCCTCCGGGTCGGGGCTCGTCACCCGGCCGGTGCCGCGCACCTCGGGCAGCTTCGTGAGCAGCACGTCGCGCGTCGCGCCTGCGGCGGTGAGGGTGGAGCCGACCTGGCCGCGGTCGCTCGCGAGGCCGACGAGCAGGTGCTCGGTGGAGACGTACTCGTCGCCGAGCTCGCGGGCGGCGTCCCCGGCCGCCGTCATGGCGGCGTACGTGCCGCGGGCGAGGTTCGGCGAGCTGACACTCGTCCCGGATGCCGCGGGCAGGGCGGAGAGCGCCCGGTCCGCCGCCCGGCGCAGGGCGCCGAGATCAGCGCCGGCGGAGGTCAGCAGGGCCGGCGCGACCCCGTCCGGCTGGTCGAGCAGGGCTGCGAGCAGGTGCACGGGCTCCACCTGGGGGTGACCGTCGGTCGACGCGCGACGTACCGCCGCGGTCAGGGCCTCCTGGCTGCGGGTCGTGAGCTTGAGGTCCATGGTTCGGGTGTCCTCCGGGTGCTGCGGGTGACTCGGGCGACGGTGCGGTGTGCGGCAGCGTCGGTTCAACGGGCTGCCGTTCCGTGCAACGTCACCAGACTTGAGCGTGTTCCACTCAACTTTAGCGGGGCAGCGCCGTCGGACGGGGGACCTATCGCTGCGTGCGGCGCACGCGGTGCACTGCCGACGAGGCGCTCCTGCCCATCGGTGCGATAACTCGCTACTGTCGGCCTGGTGAGCGAACAGCCGTCCGTGTCCGGTTCGACCCGTCGGGACGCCGCCTCGCAGGGCGCCAGTACCACTCCGCCCCGGCCCCGCGACGCCGGGCAGGAGGGCCTCACCGTCGAGCAGACGCTCGACGGGATGGTCTTCGGCACTCCGCCCCTCGGGCCGGGCTCCACCGGCCGGTCCGGCCCGGACCTGCAGGTGATCCGTCGCGGCCGCCCGGGGCGGACCGACCCGTTCGCGGTCGCCTCCCTCGTGTGCGGCGTGGTCGCGCTCGCTCCGGTGGCGATCGTCCTGGGCGTCGTCGGACTCGTCCGGACCAAGCGCCACGGTGTCGCCGGCCGGCGGCTCGCGATCACCGGCATCGCTCTCGGCGTCCTGTGGTCGGTGGCGTTCCTCGCCGTCTTCGTCTTCGCCGTCCTGCTCGGCCACCGCGTCGTGACGTCCGTCCAGGACCTCGACCTGCCCGCCGCCGGCGCGCCGTCGCTCGACACGGCCGGGACGACGAAGTCCGCCTCCGAGGTCGCCGGCGGGGAGTGCCTGCTCGCCTGGGACGCCCGGACGGCCGCGTCCGACGAGGACCAGGACGTCGTCGTCGTGGACTGCGCCACACCGCACCAGGCGCAGGCCTTCGGCCGCGTCGACCTCTCCGAGACGTTCCCTGCGGACCAGGCGTACCCCGGCGCCGCGGCCGTCGTCGGGCCGGGCTCGACCGCCTGCAGCAGCCAGGTCGCCGAGAGCCTCGACCCCGACCTCGCCGGTGCGCTCCCGGTGAGCGCCATCGTGCCGACGCGGGCCGACTGGCAGCGCGGCTCGCGCGACGTGACCTGCGTCGTGGCCTCGGTCACGGCCGACCTCACGACGTCCGTCAGTTCCTGACCCTGCCGGCCGACCTGCCGGCCCAGCCGCCGGCCCAGCCGCCGGACGAGTCGCCGACCGACCCCCGGGCGGAGCCGCTCGTCCTCGATGCCGCCGAACGGGAGGCGACCGGCTGGTTCGACCTCGCCCGGGTGCTGGCGATCCTCGCGGTCGTCGTCGTGCACGAGACGAGCGGGACGGTCGGCGCCCGGGACGCGGGCGACCCGGCCACGGCGACCTGGTGGACGGCGAACCTGCTCGACTCGGCCGCGCGCTGGTGCGTCCCTGTCTTCCTCATGGTCAGCGGGGCGTTGCTGCTCGACCCCCGGCGGACCGACCGCCCGCGGAACTTCTACCGCCGGCGCCTCGGCCGGGTCGGCGTTCCCCTCGTCGTGTGGACGGCGATCTACCTCGCCTTCCGCGCGCTCTACCTCGGCGACGACCTCGATGCCGGACAGGCCGCGCGCGACGTCGCCGCCGGCACCCCGTTCCTCCAGCTCTACTTCCTCTACGTGCTGGTCGTGCTCTACCTGCTGACACCGTTCCTGCGCCTCGTCGTCCGGCACGCGACGCACCGGATGCAGGGGGCCTTCGCCGGCGTCCTGCTGGCACTGGGCGCCGTCGACCTGCTGCTCGCGTCGTTCCTCGACGTCGGCGGGGCGTCGGCCGCGACCCGGTTCCTGCCGTACGCGGGCTACTTCACCCTGGGCTGGATGCTCCGCGACGTCGCCCTGACCCGTCGCCAGGTGCGGTTCGCCGCGCTCGCGTTCGCGTGCAGCGTCTGTGCGACCGCCGGCCTCGTCGCCGCGACCGCGATCGGCGCCGGGTGGGGCAGCCCGGGCCGGTACATCTACGGCTACCTGTCGCCGACGGTCGTCGTCATGTCCGTCGCGGCGTTCGTGCTGCTGCGTGCCTGGGGGCTGCGGAACCCGCCGGGCTCCCGGCTCGCCCCCGGCCGGCGCACCGCCGCGCTGTCGGCGCTGACCTTCGGGGTCTACCTCGTGCACCCGCTGTTCCTCTACCCGCTGCGCCGGCTGTGGCCGGCGCCGCAGGCCTGGTTCGGCTTCGTCGGCGTCACGCTGGCGCACGTCGCGCTGACCGTCGCCGGCTCGCTCGTCCTCACGTGGGTGATCCTGCGGATCCCGGTGCTGCGCCGGGCGATCTGACCGGGCCCGGCCGGGACGACGGTCGGGACCTTCGGCGGGTGGCGTCCGGTGCTACCTGCAACGCTGCTCGTGGACCGGTCCACCCCCGGTGCCGCGACTAGGAGTCCATCGTGCACGTCGCACTCAGCTTCCTCGCCGAACAACCGCTCGTCCTGCTGTTCGTCCTCTTCTGCGTCGGGTCGGCGCTCGGCGGCGTCCGCGTCGCGGATGTCACGATCGGCCCGGCCGCCGTCCTCTTCACCGCGATCGCGGCGTCCGCCCTCGCGAGCGCCTACGACGTGAAGCTCGCCGTCCCCGAGGTCGTGGGGACGCTCGGGCTCGTCCTGTTCACCTACACCGTCGGCGTCATCGGTGGGCCGACGTTCTTCGCCGCGCTGCGCGGCGGGTGGCGGCCGATCGTCACGGTCGCCCTGACGTTCACCGGCGTCGCCGCCGTCGCGGCCGGCCTCGGCCGCCTCCTCGGGCTGCCGTTCCCGACGATCGCCGGCACCTTCGCGGGTGCGCTGACGAACACGCCCGCGCTGGCCGCGGCGACCGAGCGCTCCGGGGACGCCGCGGCGACGACCGTCGGCTACTCGATCGCCTACCTGTTCGGCGTCGTCGGGATGCTCGTCGCGACCGCGACGGTGCTGCGCCGCCGACCCGCGAGCGAGGCGACCGCGGCCGCCGCCGCGACCGCGCTGACGAACCTGACCATCCGCGTCGAGCGGACCGACCGGCCCACGGTCCACGACGTCGTCGCCGGGCGCAGCGGCGAGGTCGTCTTCTCCCGGGTGCGGCACGGCGAGGCGAGCCCCGTGCTCGTCGCGGACGACGACGAGCGGCTCGAGAACGGCGACCTCGTCACCGTCGTCGGTCCGCGGGACGCCGTGAACGCTGTCGCGGCCGACCTCGGGCACCGCTCGTCGCACGTCCTGCCCGCCGACCGGCGGGACCTCGACTTCCGCCGGATCACGCTGTCCCGGCAGGTCCTCGCCGGACGCACCGTCGAGGACCTCGACCTCGGCGAGCAGTTCGGCGCGACCGTCACCCGGGTGCGCCGCGGCGACGTCGACATGGTGGCGTCCGACGACCTGGTCCTGCTGCCCGGCGACCGGCTGCGGGTCATCGCGCCCGCCCGGCGGATGAAGGAGGTCTCGACCTACCTCGGCGACAGCGAGCGCGGCCTGTCCGACATCAACCCGGTCGGGCTGGCGCTCGGCCTCTCGCTCGGCGTCCTTCTCGGCACGACGCACCTGCCGCTGCCGGGCGGCGGCGTCGCCATCGGCGCGGCGGGCGGCACGCTCCTCGTGGGGCTGGTCTTCGGCCGGCTCGGCCGGGTCGGACCGCTCGTCACCGGCCTTGCGCACCCCGCGGCCTCCACGCTGTCGACGTTCGGGATGCTCGCCTTCCTCGCCTACGCCGGGACGCGTGCCGGCGGCTCGTTCACCTCTGCGGTGACGTCCGGCCTCGGCTGGCGGGTGGCCGTCCTCGGCGTCGTCCTCACCGCGCTCACCGCGACGGCGGTCGCCGTCGTCGGGACGGTCGTCCACCGGATCGACCCCACCCGGCTGGCCGGCCTGCTCGGCGGCGCGCAGACCCAGCCCGCCGTCCTCGCGTTCGCCAACGAGCGCACCGGGTTCGACACCCGGGTCGCCCTCGGCTACGCCCTCGTCTACCCCGCCGCCATGATCGTGAAGATCGTGCTGGCACAGGTCCTCGCGGGCGGCTGAACCACCGTCCTCTGGTGGCGCGAGGGCCCTACCTCGGGCACGGTTCGGCCCTTCCGCCACCAGAGGACGGCGGGCTGCGGCGAGAATGCCGCGGTGGCCCCGAACGGCGAGAGCGCCGACGTCTACACGTTCGGCACGACCCCGGACGCCGCGCGGCGGCTGGAGCTGCTCGCGGACCTGTTCGCGCCGCGGACCCGCGACCTGCTCACCCGGTGGGTGCCGACGGCGCCGACGCACGCGGTCGACCTCGGATGCGGACCGGGCCGCACGACGCGGCTGCTCCACGAGGTGACCGGCGCGGCGCGGACCACGGGCGTCGAGCGGTCGGCGGAGTTCCTCGCGCTGGCGCGGGCGCGGCCGGTGCCGGGGGTCGGCTTCGTCGAGGCGGACGTCACCCGGGCGCCGCTGCCCGTCGAGCCCGCGGACGTCGTCCACGCCCGGTTCCTGCTGACCCACCTCACGGCGCCGCAGGCGGCGATCGCCGGCTGGGCGCGCACGCTGACGGCCGGCGGGCGGCTGCTGCTTCACGAGGTGGCGGCGCTCGACAGCGCCGACCCGGCCCTGCACCGGTACTACGAGCTCGTCGCGGACCTGCAGCGGCACCACGGCCAGGCGCTCGACATCGGTGGGCGGCTCGCCGCGCTCGGCGAGACGGCCGGGCTCGTCGTCGTCGACTCCTGCGTCGTCCGGTGGCGGCCGGACGCCGCCGCGATGGCCGGGCTGCATGTGCTCAACCTGCGGACGTGGCGGCACAACCCGTTCGTCGTGGACGCCGTCGACCCGGCCGAGCTCGACGCGCTCGACGCCGACCTCGTCGCGATCGCCCGCGGCCGGGAGTGCGCACCCGTGGAGCAGTCGCTCGCCGCGGTGGTCCTCGCCGCGACATGAGGCGGCCCGGCCGACCACGCGTGCCGACCACAAGTACGGAACAACGACGCCCGGGGGCGGCGTGTCGCGCCTGACAACGTTGTTGGGACGAGGGGGTGTTGGGGGTGGGGGTGGTGTTGGGGTGGGGCGGGGTGGGGTGGGAGGGCGTCAGCGGGGTGGGCGCCAGACGACGAGGGCGCCGGAGGAGGCGGGGAAGCGGTCGGGGCGGCGGCCGGGCGGGACGGCGACGATGTCGCCGGCCGGGCCGGCAGCGAAGACCCGGCGGCTCGTCGCGAGCCGGATGTGGAGGTCGTCGAGCTCGGACCGCAGGCGGGCCAGACGCTCGTGGAGGCGGCCGTTCTCGAGCTCCAGCTCGAGGATCCGCTTGATGCCGGCGAGGTTGACCCCCTCGTCCTGGGACAGCCGCTGGACCTCGCGAAGCATCGCGACGTCGCGCGCGGAGTAGCGCCGGCCGCGGCCGGCGGTCCGGCCGGGGCTCACGAGCCCGAGCCGGTCGTACTGGCGCAGCGTCTGCGGGTGCATGCCCGCGAGCTGGGCGGCGACGGAGATGACGAAGACCGGGGTGGCCTCGTCGAGGTCCAGGTCGAGCTCGACCCGGACGCCGCCGAGCCGGTCGCCGCCGAACGCGGCGTCGCGCGTCACGCCGGCGGAGCCGGGCGCCTCCTCGCGCCGGTCACCGGGCATGACCGCCGCCCGGGACGTCCCGGCGGGCCCGCGCGAGCAGCTCGGCCCGCGGGTCCTCGCCGGAGGTGGCCGCGGCGAACTTCTCGAGCGCCTCCCGGGCGGCGCCGTCAAGCCGCTGCGGGACGGCGACCTGCACGGTGACGAGCAGGTCACCGGTGCCCTTCGCCGTCCGGACGCCGTGGCCCTTGACCCGCAGCGTCCGCCCGGTCGGCGTGCCGGCCGGCACCTTGACCCGGACCGGGTCGCCGTCGAGCGTCGGCACGTCGACCTGGGCGCCGAGTGCGGCCTCGGCGAACGTCACCGGAACGGTGACGCGCAGGTCGTCGCCGACGAGCGCGAAGACCGAGTGCGGCTCGACGTGCACGGCGACCACGAGGTCGCCGTCCGGCCCCCCGAGGTCACCGGGGCGGCCCTTGCCCCGCAGCCGCACCTTCTGCCCGGAGCGCACGCCGGCGGGGATGCGTGCGTTGACCGTGCGCACCCCGGTGAGCGGGTCGTCGACGCGCAGGCTCAGCTGGGCACCCTCGACGGCCTGCCGGAAGGTCAGCGTGACGTCGGCGGTGAGATCCTCACCGCGGCGCGCGCCCCGCGGTGAACGGAAACCCGTACCCGCCCCGGCCGCCGACCCCGCCCCGCCGCCGAACATCGACATGATGTCCTCGAAGCTCGCGCCCTGGCCGCCGCCGGACGTCGTGAAGCGGACGTTGCCGGCCGGCGCCGCGCCACCGCCGCCGAACAGGTTGCTGAAGACGTCCTCGAAGCCGGCGTTGCCGCCGCCGGGACCGCCCGAGGTGAACCGGGCGCCGCCCTGGGCCATCGCCCGCACGGCGTCGTACTGCTTGCGCTGCTCGGGATCGGAGAGCACCCCGTACGCCTCGCCGATCTCCTTGAACCTGCGCTCGGACACCGCGTCGCCGGCGTTGGCGTCCGGGTGGTGCTTGCGCGCGAGCTTGCGGTAGGCCTTCTTGACGTCGTCGGCGGAGGCGTCGGCCGGCACGCCGAGGACCGCGTAGAAGTCCTTCTCGAACCAGTCCTGACCCGCCATCGGCGCCCCTCCCCCCGTCAGCTCGGGTCGGCCACGGCGACCCGCGCCGCCCTCAGCACCCGATCGCCGGCCCGGTACCCGGGCTGG
The DNA here is from genome assembly GCA_036745175.1 of Kineosporiaceae bacterium. Classification (GTDB taxonomy): domain Bacteria; phylum Actinomycetota; class Actinomycetes; order Actinomycetales; family Kineosporiaceae; genus R-H-3. The sequence continues at coordinate 1,188 of DAIOGQ010000051.1, read as the reverse complement.
AGCACCTGGACGACGGTCGTGCCGGTCGTTCCCTCGGCGAGCTCGGCCTCGGTGTGGATGAGTGCCTCGTGCACCGACGGGTCGAAGGGCTCGCCCGGCTCGCCGTACCGCACGAGCCCCAGCCGGCCGAGGACGCTGTCGAGCTTCTCGGCGATGGCGGCGAACGGACCGCCCTCGAGGTCGCCGTGCTGGCGCGCGAGGTGCACGTCGTCCAGCACCGGCAGGAGCGCCTCGAGGACGCCCGCCACCGCGGTGCCGCGGGCGACGTCCCGGTCACGTTCGACCCGGCGGCGGTAGTTGACGAACTCGGCCTGGAGCCGCTGCAGGTCGGCCAGCCGCTCGGCCGCCAGCGCCTCGAGCGCCGCGGCGTCGGCCGCGGCCGAGCCGGCCACCGCCGCGGTCGTGACGGCGTCACCGGCCGGCGCGTCGGCGTCGCCGGGCACCGGGCCCTCCCCGACCGGCTCCTCGCCGGCCGGGGTGGAGGCCTCGGCGTCCGCGACGCCGTACGCCTGGCGGACCTTGCCGGTCTCGGGGTCGAGTCGGCGACGGTCCCGGATGACGGGGCCTGTGCCGGTCTCGGCGTCGCTCACGGGGCAACTCTCCCTGTTGGCTGCGGTCGCCGGTTCGCCGGGTCCGGCGGGGCTCACTTCTCGTCGTCGACGATCTCGGCGTCGACGACGTCCTCGTCGGACGTCGCGCTCGACGCCCCGGAGGCGTCGTCCGCGGATCCCGCACCGGCCCCGGCCCCCGCACCTGCGGCGGCACCGGCCTGCGCGTACATCGCGGAGCCGAGTTCCTGGGACGCCTTGGCGAGCGCCTCGTGCTTGGCCTTGACGTCCTCGACCGAGCTGCCGTCGAGCGCGCGCTTGAGGTCGTCGACCGCCTCGGAGACCTTCGCCTTGCCGTCCTCGGGCAGCTTGTCGGCGTTGTCGGCGACGAACTTCTCCGTCGAGTACAGCAGTTGCTCGGCGGAGTTGCGCGCCTCGGCCTCCTCGCGCCGCTGGCGGTCCTCGTCGGCGTGCGCCTCCGCCTCGCGGACCATGCGGTCGATCTCCTCCTTGGGCAGCGCACTGCCGCCGGAGATCGTCATCGACTGCTCCTTGCCGGTGCCACGGTCCTTGGCGGAGACGTGGACGATGCCGTTCGCGTCGATGTCGAAGGTGACCTCGACCTGCGGGATCCCGCGCG
>DAIOGQ010000050.1:7730-17327 GCA_036745175.1 Kineosporiaceae bacterium | reverse complement strand
GGGTCGACTGGTTCGGCGCCGGCCCGTGGGAGACCTACCCCGACCGTCGCGCCGCGGGCGAGATCGGCGGCTTCGGGATGGACGTCGAGGCGTGGTTCACGCCGTACGTGCGGCCGCAGGAGTCCGGCGGCCGCAACGGCGTCCGGTGGCTCACGCTCTCGGACGGCGGCCCGGCGGCCGCCGGCGGGTACGCCGGCGGCCGGGCGCTCGCCGTCCACCTCGACGAGCCCCGCCAGGTGAGCGTGACCCACCACCGGGCCGCCGACCTCGCCGCGGCGACGCACCACGCCGAGCTGGCGCCGCGCGCGCAGACCGTCGTGCACCTCGACGCTGCGCACCGCGGGCTCGGGACGGCGTCCTGCGGCCCGGACACGCTGCCGGCCTTCCTCGTCGGCGCCGGGACCTACCGGTGGTCGTACGCCCTGTCCGCACCGTGAGCACGCGGTGAGCGCGTGCGCACCCGGGCGGCGCGAGCCGCCGGGCACGCCGGCGCTCCGGTGTGTGACCTGCATCGCCCGCGCGGCCGGTAACTGTCGTGCTGGTCCCGGTCGTTGTACCTGGCGTGACCAGCGTGCCCGGAACGACCACTGACCAGCTCGACCCCGCCGTCGGGACCACCCCGACCACGAACGACCTCGCCCCGCTGACCGTGTGGGACCGCTGCGACAGCGCCGGCTGCTCGGCCCAGGCGTACGTGCGCGCCCGGCTGGTCGGCGGGCTCGAGCTCGTCTTCTGCGGCCACCACGGCCGGGACCTCGTGCCGGCACTCGTCGGTCGCGGGGCGAGCGTCCGCGACGACACGCACCTGCTCGCAGCCGAGGGCGCCCGCTGACCGACGCCGCCCGATAGCGTTGCCCTCCCCGCCGGCACGGACGCCGCACCGGGGTCGGAACGGACGCTGGGGTGCACTGCCGATGGACCAGGACGCGGGCGACGTGGTCCCCGACCGGCACGGCGGCGAGCACGGCGGGATGGGCGGACTGCCGTCCGACCCGCTCGTCGAGCGGATGCGCGACCTCCTGCGCAGCGCGCCGCTCGTCGACGGGCACAACGACCTGCTGTGGCAGCTGCGGGAACGGGCCGGCTACGACCTGACCCGGATGGACGTCGCCGGCCGGGTGCGCGGACTGCACACCGACCTCCCGCGGCTGCGTGACGGCGGCCTGGGGGCGCAGTTCTGGTCGGTCTACGTCCCGTCCGACCTGCCCGGCGACACCGCGGTCACCGCGACGCTCGAGCAGCTCGACTGCTTCCACGGGCTGGTCCGCCGCTACCCCGACCGGCTCGGGCTCGCGCTGACCGTCGCCGACGTGGAGCGGCTGGTCGGGATGGGCCGGATCGCCTCGCTCGCCGGGATGGAGGGCGGCCAGTCGATCGGCTGCTCGCTCGGCGCCCTGCGGATGATGTACGCCCTCGGCGCCCGCTACATGACGCTGACGCACAATGACAACACCCCCTGGGCGGACTCCGCGACCGACGAGCCCGTGCACGGCGGGCTCACCGCGTTCGGCCACGAGGTCGTCCGTGAGATGAACCGGCTCGGGATGCTCGTCGACCTCTCGCACGTCGCTCCCTCGACGATGCGGGCGGCGCTGGGGACGTCGTCCGCGCCGGTGATCTTCAGCCACTCGAGCGCCCGGACGCTGTGCGACCACCCGCGCAACGTGCCGGACGACGTGCTGTCCCGGCTCGCCGACAACGGCGGCGTCTGCATGGTCACCTTCGTGCCCGGCTTCGTGGACCCGGCCGCCGCCGAGGTCTACCGCGCGGAGGACGCCGAGCGGCGCCGGCTGCAGGCCGAGACCGGCGGCGACCGACCGGCCGTCGAGGCCGCGCTCGCGCAGTGGCGGTCCCGGCACCCGGTGCCCCCGGCGACGCTCGCGCAGGTGGCCGACCATGTCGAGCACGTGCGGCGGGTCGCCGGCGTCGAGCACGTCGGGATCGGCGGCGACTTCGACGGCGTCGGCGAGGTGCCGGTCGGCCTCGACGACGTCTCGACGTACCCGGCGCTCTTCGCCGAGCTCGCCCGCAGAGGGTGGAACGAGGCCGCTCTGCGGGCCCTCGCGGGCGGCAACGTCCTGCGGGTCCTGCGCGACGCCGAGTCGGTGGCCCGCGACGAGAGCCGGCGGCGCCGTCCGTCGCTGGCCCGGATCGCGGACCTGGACGCCGCCGCCGCGACCGGCTGAGACCCGGTCGGCCGGTCAGCCGTCGGCCGGGCCCTCGGACGCCGCGCGGGCCCGGGCGGCAGCCGCCTCCGCGACCGGCTGCGACCGGCCTGCCGCGCCGTCGCCGAGCGCCGCGGCCTCGGCCGCCTCCTGGGTCTGCCGGGCCTGGATGCCCGACTGGGTGCGCAGCTTCTCCTCCGGGAGGAACCACACGACGAACCACGCGACGAGCAGCACGAACGTCGCGATGAGGAACACCGTGCTGATCGCGCCGGCGAACCCGACGACGAACGGCCGGGCGAGCCGCGGGTCGAGCGTGTTGATGAACGAGGAGTCCTCGATGGCGCCGCTTCCGGCGGCGGCCCCGGGGTTCGCGACGAGGTCGAGGACGATCTTGTTCGCCGGGTCGGCGAGGACGGCCGGGTCGCGCAGCGCCGCCTGGAAGTTCGCTGTCGGCGCGATCTGGGTGAAGGCCGCGGAGATCCGGTCGGGCACCGAGTTGAACAGGACCGAGAGGAAGACCGCGGTGCCGAGCGTGCCGCCCATCTGCCGGAAGAACGTCGCGGACGACGTCGCGACGCCCATGTCCTGCGGCGGGACGGCGTTCTGGATCGCGAGCACGAGCGTCTGCATGTTGAAGCCGAGCCCGAGCCCGAAGATCAGGCCGTAGACGTCCACGACGACGATCGAGGTGTCGGCGTCGATCCTGCTCATGAGGCCCAGCCCGAGGACGAGCAGCGTCAGCCCCATGATGGGGAAGATCCGGTAGCGGCCCGTCCGGGCGATGAACTGGCCCGAGATCACCGAGCCGCTCATGATGCCGATCATGAGCGGGACGAGGAGCAGGCCCGCCTCCGTCGGCGTCTTGTCCTTGACGATCTGCATGTACAGCGGCAGGGCGGCGAGACCGCCGAACATCCCCATGCCGACGATGAAGTTGAGGATCGAGCCGACGCCGAACGTGCGGCCGCGGAACAGCCGCAGCGGCAGGAGCGCCTCGTCGCCGTAGGCCCGCTCGGCGAGCAGGAACGCGACGATGCCGACGGCGCCGAGGGCGTAGCAGCCGAACGCCCGGCCCGACGTCCAGCCCCATGAGCGGCCCTGCTCGGCGATGAGGAGCAGCGGCACGAGGCCGACCACGAGCGCGGCGGCGCCGGGGTAGTCGATCCGGTGGTCGCGCCGGGTGTGCGGCAGGTGCAGCGTGCGGGCCACGATGAGGTACGACACGAGCCCGATCGGCACGTTGACGAGGAAGACCCAGCGCCAGCCGGTGATGCCGAGGATCGAGTCGGTACCGGCGAAGAAGCCGCCGACGATCGGGCCGAGGACGCTCGAGGTGCCGAAGACGGCGAGGAAGTAGCCCTGGTACTTCGCCCGCTCCCGCGGTGGCACCATGTCGCCGATGATCGCGAGCGCCAGCGCGAACAGGCCGCCGGCGCCGACACCCTGGAACGCGCGGTACGCGGCGAGCTGGTACATCGTCTGCGCCAGGCCCGACAGCAGCGAGCCGGCGACGAAGACCGTGATGGCGATGAGGAAGAACGGCCGCCGGCCGTAGATGTCGGAGAGCTTGCCGTACAGCGGCGTCGCGATCGTCGAGGTGATGAGGTACGCCGTCGTCGCCCACGCCTGCAGGCTCAGGCCCTGGAGGTCGTCGGCGATCGTCCGGATGGCCGTCGTGACGATGGTCTGGTCGAGCGCGGCGAGGAACATCCCCGACATGAGCCCGACGAGGATCACGGTGATCTGGCGGTGCGTCAGCGCAGCGCCCTCCACGGGCGCTGCTGCGGCGCCGCCGGGGCTCGCCGTCTCTGCGGTGGTCATCGGTTCTCCTCGGGGCGGGCGAACATCTGGCGTCGGCGGTCGACGTCGTCGTTGAGCCGGGTGAGCAGCGCGGTGAGGAGCGCGACGTCGCCGGCGGTCCAGTCGGCGAGGACGTCACCGAAGATCTCGTTGCGGCGCTCGATCATCCGACCCGCGGCGTCCTGCCCGGCCCGGGTCGCGACCAGCTGGACGGCGCGACCGTCGGCGGGGTCCGGACGGCGCTCGGCGAGGCCACGACGGACGAGCTGGCCGACGTAGCGGCTCACCGTCGACGGGTCGAGCATCGCGACGTCCGCGAGCTCGCCCTGCCGGCGCGGGCCGCACTTGACGAGCTGCATGAGCAGCGAGATCGCGGCGCCGTCCAGACCCTCCGGCGCCCAGGTCGCCATGTGGGCGCGGACGAGATGCAGGAGGCGGGCGTGCCGGACCAGCTCGGCGCCGAGGGCGGCGACGGCGTCCGGCGCGATCGACGCGGTCCGGGTGTTCGAGGGCTGACCGGGAAGCACAGTTAGTTGTAGCACACAACTACTTGCACCGTTCAATCGGCTCTCGGGGTGACCACCGACCGTCACCCGTTCGGTGGACCGGTGCGATGAGAGCCTGCGGATGGAGCACAATGCGTCACAGCGCGCGCGACCAGGCCGTCAAGCCCACCTCACGCGTGCACGACATGTCAGGCGCCTGGTGTCCGGGAGCAGCACGCCGGGAGCGGGTCCGCGACGACAGGGACGAGGGGCCGGCGCGATGGCGGTGGAGCCGCAGCACGACCCGCGGCGCCCGCCTGCCGGCGCGCGACCCGGGACGCGGCTCGTGCCCCGTCCGGCCGCGGCCCCGACCGAGGACGACCACGGCCCGCTGGCCGTCGAGACGATCGCCGACGCTCTCGACCGGGACCTCGTCGAGGTGCACTTCCAGCCGGTCGTGGTCCTGCCGGCCAGGCACGTCGTCGGCTTCGAGGCCCTGGCCCGGATCCGCCTGCCCGACGGTCGGCTCGTGCCGCCGGGACGGTTCATCCCGGCTGCCGAGCGCTCGGGCCTCGTCGTCCCGCTCGGGCTCGCGGTCCTGCGCAAGGCCGCCGCCGAGGCGGCCCGCTGGCGGGCCGGGCCGTCGGCGCTCGCGACGGCGACGGTGAGCGTCAACGTCGCCTCGCCGCAGCTCGAGCGCGAGGACTTCCTCGACCTCGTCCAGGGCATCCTCGCCGAGCACGACCTGCCGGGGTCGGCGCTGCTCCTGGAGATCACCGAGTCGGTCGCGACCTCCGACTCGGTGCGGCCGATGCTCGAGCGGCTCGCCGCACTGGGGGTGCGGATCGCGCTCGACGACTTCGGGATCGGGTTCGCCACGCTCGACAACCTGCGCCGGCTGCCCGTCCAGGTGCTCAAGCTCGACCGCAGCTTCGTCGCGGGCGTCGTCCGGCCCGGCGCGGACCGCGCGATCGTCCGGGCCGTCCTCGACCTCGCGGACAGCCTCGGGCTGTCGGTCATCGCCGAGGGCGTCGAGACGGCCGAGCAGGCGGACGTCCTCGTCCGGCTCGGCTGCGCGAACGTCCAGGGCTTCCTGCTCGCCCGCCCAGGGTCGTCGCCCGAGGGCGTCGCGGCCGGCGTCGCCGCGACGCTCGGTCCGCCGCAGGCCCGCGACCGCGGCGGCGCCGACGACGGCTGGGACCCCGCGCACGACGCCGCCGTGCTCGCCGCGACCCGGCTGCTCGCCGGCGGCGACGGCGACGACCGGACCCGGTCGGCGGTCCACGCGCTCGCCACGAAGGCGGCCCGGCTGGCCGGGCTCACCGAGGGCGCCGTGCGGTCCGTGGGACGGCTCTCGCTCGTCCACGACCTCCGCCGGCTCCTCGTCGACGGCGGCCTGCCGGCGGCCCTCGCCGTCGCGCCGCGGCTGCACCGGCTCGCGGCGGTCCTCGGCTCGGAACCGGCCGCCCTCGCCGCCCCGCCCCCCGGTGTCCGGCGACGCGGCGGTCGGGCCCGGGTGCTGCCGTCGGCCATGCGGCCCGGGGTGCACGCGGCCGTCCAGGGTGACCCCGAGCTGCACGTCCTGCTGCACGCCGTCGAGGCCGTGACCGAGGCGGGCACCGTCGACCCCGCGCTGCCGCCGGCGGCCCTCGCGACCGGGCTGCGCGCGGTCGCGGCGCACTACGCCGCCGGGCCCGACGGCGACGACGTCGCCGCGCTCCTCGTCCGGCTGGCCCTCGACCAGCCCGACCTCGTGCCGCTCAGCGACCTCCTCGACGACCTGGACCGGCGCCGCCTCGGCCGCCGCGGCATGGAGGAGCGGCTGCGCTCGCTCGTCGGTATCACCCGGGTGCTGTCGAGCTCGCGCGACACCCGCGAGCTGCTGCGGGTCGCGCTCGAGGAGGTCCGGCGGATCGTCGGTGCGGCGTCGGCGTCCCTCGAGCGCTGGGAGCGGGACACCGCGATGCTGCGCACGATCGTCAACGTCGGCGCGCTCGGTCCGGACGAGTCCGTGTTCCCCGAGGACGAGCTGTACGCGCTCGGCGACTACGAGCCGATCCGGCACACGATGCTCAACCGGCTGCCCTACCTGTTCACGGTCGACGACCGGCACGCGGACGACGCGGCCGTCGCGCTGCTGAAGAAGCTCCACAAGTACTCCTCGGCCGCGGTGCCGGTCTACCTCGAAGGCCGGGTCTGGGGTCAGCTGTGGTTCACGACCGAGGTCGGCGAGCCGGAGTTCACCGTCGGCGACATCGAGCTGCTCACCGCGGTCGCGACGTTGATGGGCAGCGTCGTCGTCCAGGCCGAGAACCTCGACCGGGCCGCGCGGCTGGCCTTCGAGGACCCGCTGACCCGGGTCGGCAACCGGCGCGCGCTCGACGACGCACTCGGCGCGCTCGCCGCGGCAGGAACCCCGGTCGCGCTGGCGCTCATCGACGTCGACCTGCTCAAGGAGATCAACGACAGCGAGGGCCACGGGTGCGGCGACCAGGCGCTCATCCGGCTCGCGGACGTCCTGTCCGCGCAGGTCGGCACGGCGCCGGGGGCGCTCGTGGGTCGGCTCGGCGGGGACGAGTTCTGCGTCGTCGTCCCGCACCAGGACCGGCCCGGGCTCGACCGGCTCGTCGCCGCGGCGCTCTCGACGCTCGCCGGCTCCGGCGGCCCGGCCGTGTCGATCGGCACCGCGGAGGCGGACGGCGCCTGGCAGCCACGGACGCTGCTCGCCCGCGCGGACGAGGCCTTGTACGAGGCCAAGGGTTCGCGACGTCGCATACGCTGACCCGATGCGGGTCCACGTCGTCCAGGTCGCGTACGGCGACGACGAGCCGGTCGACGCCCGGGTCGCCCGGGTCGCCGACCTCGTCCGCGGCCAGCGCGGCGCCGACCTCGTCGTGCTGCCCGAGCTGTGGGCGCCGGGCGGCTTCTCGTACCGCACCTGGCCCGAGCACGCCGAGACCGTCGACGGCCCGACCGTCGCCGCGATCGCGAAGGCGGCGCAGGAGATCGGGGCCGTCGTGCACGCGGGCAGCCTCGTCGAGACCGTCCCGGCCGGCGCCCCGGCGGCCGCGCGCGGCGAGACCGGGCGGGGGTTGTGGAACACCTCCGTCGTCGTCGGCCCGGACGGCGTGGTGCTCGCGACGTACCGCAAGATCCATCGGTTCGGGTTCGGCGAGGGGGAGCCGCTCCTGCTCGAGGCGGGCGAGGACGTCGTGACGTTCCGGCTCGGCGGCGAGACCGTCGTCGGGCTCGCGACGTGCTACGACCTGCGCTTCCCGGAGCTGTTCCGGATGCTCCTCGACGCCGGTGCGCAGGTCGTCCTCGTGCCCGCCGCGTGGCCGCTGCCACGGGTCGATGCGTGGACCCTGCTCGGCCGGGCGCGCGCGATCGAGAACCAGGTCGTCCTCGTGCAGTGCAACACCGGCGGCACGCACGCCGGCGTCCCGATGGGCGGCCGCAGCCAGGTCGTCGCCGCGACCGGTGAGGTCCTCGCGCAGGCGGGCACCGGCGAGGAGGTCCTCGTCGTCGACCTGGACCTGCGCGATGTCGCCGCCTGGCGGCAGCGCTTCCCCGTGCTCGCCGACCGACGGCTGTGACCGCGGGCCCCTCCGCCGCCGAGATCCCCCTGCCGCCGGCGGGGGCGGCGGTCCCCGACGCACCGACGCCCTGGTGGCGTCCCCGGCTGCACGCGACCCCGATGCGCGCGTGGATGAACGACCCGAACGGTCTCGTCTGGGACGGCGGCCGCTACCACCTGTTCTTCCAGCACCATCGCGACGGTGTCGTCTGGGGCCCGATGTCGTGGGGTCACGCGACGAGCCCCGACCTCGTGAACTGGACCGAGCACCCGGTGGCCATCCCGGCGACCCCGCACGAGTGGGTCTTCTCAGGCTGCGCCGTCCACGACGAGGCCGGCGACCTGGTTGCCGTCTACACCGCCGTCGACCCGGCGACCGACCGACAGACGCAGGCCCTCGCGACGTCGTCCGACGGCGGGCTCACCTGGCGGCGGCACCCGGACAACCCCGTCCTCGACGTGGGCTCGACGCAGTTCCGCGACCCGAAGGTCTTCCGGTACGGCGACGGCGCCGGGTCCGGCCGCTGGGTCATGGCCGTCGTGCTCGCGGTCGAGCACGTCGTCCAGCTGTGGACGTCGGACGACCTGCGAACGTGGGAGCTCACCGGGACGGTGGGTCCCTACGACCTGCCCGGCGTCGACCGCCGTGGCGCCGGGCCCTGCTGCTGGGAGGTGCCCGACCTCGTCCGGGTGCCGGTCGAGGACGACCCGGACCGGGCGGCCTGGGTGCTCCTGCTCTCGGTGAACCCCGGCGGTCCGGCGGGCGGGTCGGGTCAGGCGTACGCGGTCGGCGACTTCGACGGCCGGACCTTCGTGCCGCACGCCGTGGCCGGGGACGCGTTCGGCCCCTTCTCGTGGGCCGACCACGGCGCGGACTTCTACGCCGGGTCGACGTTCACCGACCTGCCCGCCGACCGGCACCCGGACGGCCGGCCCGTCTGGGTCGGCTGGATGAGCAACTGGCTCTACGCAGACCGGACGCCCACGTCGCCGTGGCGTGGCGCGGCGACCCTGGCCCGGTCGCTCGCGCTGCGGACCGTCGACGACCGGCTGCGGCTCGTCCAGCGTCCCGTGCTGCCGGCCGGTACTGAGCTCGCTGTCGTTCGTGGCCCCGTCCCTCGTGGCCCCGTCCCTCGTGGCCCTGCTGCCTCTGATGGCACAACCGCTTCAGATGGCACAGCCGCCCCGCTGACGGTGCTCGCCGCCGCGCCGGACGCCGTCCGGCTCCGACTCGACGTCACCGTGCCCGCCGGCTCGTCCGTGGCCCTCGACGTCCTCGCCGACGGCACGTGCCGCACCCGGGTCGCAGTCGAGGCGAGCCGGGACGGCGTGCTGCGCCTCGTCGTCGACCGCACGGCGTCCGGCACGGTCGACGTCCACCCGGCGTTCCCCGTCGTCGTCGTCGCCCCGCTCCGGGCCGCCCCCGCGCCGACCGGCCGCCGGACGACCGTCGACGTCGTCGTCGACACCTGCAGCATCGAGGTCTTCGCCGCCGACAGCACCACCTGCGTCACGGCACTGGTCTTCCCGCCCCCGACCGCCCGCGCCGTCACCCTCGGCACCGGCC
>DAIOGQ010000050.1:1920-7630 GCA_036745175.1 Kineosporiaceae bacterium | reverse complement strand
ACGGCACTGGTCTTCCCGCCCCCGACCGCCCGCGCCGTCACCCTCGGCACCGGCCCGGGCGCCACCGTGCATGCTCTGACCGTGCATGCTCTGACCGTGCATGCTCTGACTGTCGACGGCTGAGGTCCGGACGGACGGCCGGACCGCGGCGTGTTCGGCGGCCCGCGCGCCGTCGGTGACGTCCTCGTCGCTCTGCATTGCTCCACCCGTGGGAGCCGTGCGACGTTTCCCGTTGCTCTGCATTGCTCCACCCGTTGGAGCAGTGCAGAGTCCCCCGAACACACCTACCCCGGCCGGCACGCGCCCTCCGGTCGGTCCGGCCTAGGCTGGCTGGGTGCCGTCGACCGTGAGTCTCGCGCGACCAGCCGCGCGGGTGATCGTCGCCGTGGTGCTCGCAGTCCTCGCTGTCGGCGTCCTCGCGACCCCGGGCGCGGCGCACGCGCGGCTCACGGGATCCAGCCCGGCGAACGGCGCGATGCTCGAGGCCCTGCCGCTGACGGTGCGCCTGACGTTCAGCGACCCGCTCGACCCGCAGTTCGTCAAGGTCCGGGTCACCGGACCGCAGGTCACCGGACCGCAGGCCACCGAACCCGCCATCGCGGAGCCTGTCGTCGAGGGGCCGACGGTCACGGTGCCGATGCCGCTCGCTGGCGGAGCGGGCAGCTGGAGGGTCGACTACCGCGTCGTGAGCCGGGACGGCCACCCGGTCTCGGGGGGCCTGACGTTCAACGTGACCGGCGCGGCCACCGGTGTGCAGGCCACCCCCATCGAGCCGGCATCGGCCGCAGGACCCCCGGGTCCGGCGTGGGCGGCGGTCGGCGGCCTCGCCGTGCTGGCCGCGCTCGGCGCGGCGTACGCGGCCGCCGGTCGGCGGTCGCGATGACCACGAACCGCGGTGCTTCGGCGTCCCGGGACCTCGTCGCCGCCGCCGGGCTGGCGGCCGCCGCGGTCGCGGCCTGCGTCCTCGTCCTCGCCTGGACCGGGGGCGCGGCCCCCCTGCTGCTCGGCGACCCAGGTCCTGCCGTCCGGTGGGGCCTGCCGGTCGCCCGGGTCGTCGGTGACCTGTCGGCCGCCCTGACCATCGGCGTCCTCGTCCTCGCGGCCGTCGGGCTGGCCGCAGGCCAGGACGCCGCGCTCGGTCGCGCGCTGCGGATCGCCTCGTCGGGCGCCGGGCTGTGGGCGCTCGCGACCGCCGCCGTCGCGGTCCTCGGCTACAGCGACGTGTCCGGTCAGCCGTTGGGCGACCCGGCGTTCGGGGCCGGGCTCGCGACGTACCTGCGGACCGGGGACGCCGGCCGCGGGCTCGTCGTCACGGGCTGCGTCGCGCTCGTCGTCAACATCGGCGCTCTGCTCGCCGGGCGACTGCGCGCGGCGGGCCTGCTCGCGGTCGTCTCCCTGGTCGGCCTCGTCCCCGCCGCGCTCGCCGGCCACTCGGCGTCCGCGCAGAGCAGCCACGAGACCGCGGTGACGTCCCTCGGGCTGCACCTCGTCGGCGTCACCGTGTGGGTCGGTGGGCTCGCCGGGCTCGTCCTGCTGCGGCCGGTGCTCGGCGAGGGCCTGTCGGACGTCGCCCGTCGCTACTCGACCCTCGCGCTCTGGGCGTTCGTCGCGGTCGGCCTCTCGGGTGCGGTCAACGGCTGGGTCCACCTCGGCGGGCTCGACGCGCTCGGCAGCCGGTACGGGGTCGTGCTCCTGGCCAAGACCGGCGCCTTCGCCGTCCTCGGGTTCGCCGGCCGGCTGCACCGCCGCGAGACGCTGCGCGACCTCGCCGCCGGCCGGTCGGGCGCGTTCGTGCGGCTCGCCGTCGTCGAGGGCGTCGTCATGGCGCTCGCCGTCGGGTTCGCGGTCGGGCTCGCGCGGTCGGCGTCCCCGGTGCCGGACGTCGCGACGACGCCGCTCACGCCGACCGAGGTGGCCACCGGCTATCCGATGCCCGCGGAGCCGTCCGCGGCGAGCTGGGTGACCGTCTGGCAGCCCGACCTGCTCTGGGTGGTCCTCGCCGGCCTGGGGGTGGGCCTGTACGTCGTCGGTGTCGCCCGGCTGCGGTCGCGCGGCGACACCTGGCCCGTGCTGCGCACGGTCTCGTGGCTCCTCGGTGTCGCCGTCCTCGTCTGGGTCACGTGCGGCGCGCCCGCGGCGTACGGCCGGGTCCTGTTCAGCGCGCACATGGTCGGTCACATGACCCTGAGCATGGCCGCACCGCTGTTCCTCGTGCTCGGCGCCCCGGTCACGCTCCTGCTGCGGGTCGTCCACCCGCGCGCCGACGGCAGCCGCGGTGCGCGGGAGTGGACGCTGTCCGTCCTCGACTCCCGCGCCGCACGCGTGCTGACCCACCCCGTCGTCGTCTCGTTCCTGTTCGCCGGCAGCCTGGTGCTGTTCTACTTCTCGCCGTTGTTCGAGGTGGCGCTGACGACGCACGTCGGCCACGAGCTCATGCACCTGCACTTCCTGCTCGCGGGCTACCTCATGGCCTGGGTGATCATCGGTGTCGACCCCGGCCCGCACCGGCCGTCGCCGCCGCTGCGTCTGGTCATGCTGTTCGTCACGATGGCGTTCCACGCCTTCTTCGGGATCGCGCTCATGGGCACGACGACGGTGCTCGCGCCGTCGTACTGGGCGTCGGTCGGTCGCACCTGGGGCCGCCCGCTCCTGGCGGACCAGCAGTACGGCGGCGGCGTCGCCTGGGGCATCGGTGAGCTGCCGGCCCTCGCGCTCGCCGTGATCCTCGCGATCCAGTGGTCGATGTCGGACACACGCCAGGCCCGCCGCCTCGACCGGGCCGCCGACCGCGACGGGGACGCCGAGCTCCGCGCGTACAACGAGATGCTCGCCCGGATGGCCGCCTCGGACGACGCGCGGACCCGTGATAGCACAGTGCGTGATAGCACAGTGCAGTGACAAAGGAGCCCTCCGTGATGCCGCCGACCCCGTTCCATGACCTCGACGCGTACGTCGCGCTGCCCCGTCTCGGCGGGCTCGCGATCAGCCCGGACGGCGAGCGGCTGGTGACGTCGGTCTCGACGATCGACGCCGACCGCACCCGCTACGTGAGCGCGCTGTGGGAGGTCGACGCCCACGGCAAGCGCGAGGCGCGCCGGCTCACGCGGAGCGCGAAGGGCGAGTCGAGCGCTGGCTTCCTGCCGGACGGCTCGCTGGTGTTCGTCTCGGCCCGCCCCGACCCCGACTCGGACGCCGCCGCGGACGACGCCCGGCCCGCGCTGTGGCTGCTCGAGGCGCGGGGCGGCGAGGCCCGCGTCGTCGCGACCCGGCCGGGCGGCATCGGGAGCGTCTGCGTCGCCCGCGACCGGGGCACGGTCGTCGTCACCTCCGCGACGATGCCGGCGGCGGTCACCGCGCAGGACGACGCCAGGCGCCGCAAGGAGCGCACGGACCGCAAGGTCGCCGCGGTCCTCCACGAGTCCTACCCGATCCGGTACTGGGACCACGACCTCGGCCCGGACCAGGTCCGGATGCTCGTCGGCCGCGTCCCCGCCTCGCCGGGCGAGGTGACGATCCCGCCAGCCAAGGCTGCCGGCTCGTCGTCCGGCTCGTCTTCAGGCTCGTCGTCCGGCTCGACGTTCGGGGGTCCCGAGGCGGAGGAGCCGGAGGCGGCCGCGCCGGAGCCGGGCCGGATGCAGCTGCGCGACCTCACCCCGCAGCCCGGTCGCGCGCTCGACCAGGCCGAGTACGACATCACTCCTGACGGCCGGACGATCGCGACGACCTGGCTCGTGCCCGAGCGCGGCGGCTGGCGGACCGCGGTCGCCCTCGTCGACGTCGAGACCGGGCGGCGCCGGCTCGTCCTCGACGACGAGGAGTACGAGTACTCCGGACCCCGCTTCTCCCCGGACGGGCACCGGTTGAGCGTGTCGGTCGAGCGCCGGTCGACGGCGACCTCGCCGCCGATCCAGCGCGCGGCGGTCTACGACATCCCGCTCGCCCGGCTCGACGTCGTCGCGGAGGACTGGGACCGCTGGCCGGGCCGCGCCCGCTGGACGCCGGACGGCAGCGCGCTCGTCGTGGCCTGCGACTGCGACGGCAGGGCGCCGGTCTTCCGGGTCGACGTCGCGGACGGCACCGTCACCCGGCTCACGGGGGACGACGGCGCCTACACCGACGTCGTCCTGTCGCCCGACGGCCGTTGGGTCTACGCGCTGCGCGCGTCCGTCGGTGCGCCGCCGGCGCCGGTCCGGCTCGACGCGACCACCCCGGACCAGCAGCCCACCTTCCTCTGGGGCCCGGCGCCGTCGGTGCCCCTGCCCGGCCGGCTCGACGAGGTCGGCGCGACCGCGGAGGACGGCACCCCGCTGCGCGCCTGGCTGGCCCTGCCCGACGGCGCGAGCGCGACGTCCCCCGCCCCGCTGCTGCTGTGGATCCACGGTGGGCCGCTCGGCTCGTGGAACGCCTGGTCCTGGCGGTGGAACCCGTGGATCGCCGTGGCCCAGGGCTACGCCGTCCTGCTGCCGGACCCTGCGCTGAGCACGGGGTACGGCCAGCGGATGATCGAGCGCGGCTGGGGTCGCTGGGGGGCCGAGCCGTACACGGATCTCATGACGATCACGGACGCCGGCCAGGCACGGCCCGACATCGACGAGAGCCGGACCGCGGCCATGGGTGGCTCGTTCGGCGGCTACATGGCGAACTGGGTCGCCGGCCACACCGACCGGTTCGCCGGCATCGTCACGCATGCGAGCCTGTGGGCGCTGGACCAGTTCGGCCCGACGACGGACGCGTACTTCTACTGGCGCCGGGAGATGACCGCCGAGATGGCCTGGGCGAACTCGCCGCACCGGTTCGTCGAGGAGATCCGGACGCCGATGCTCGTCGTCCACGGCGACAAGGACTACCGAGTGCCGATCGGCGAGGCCCTGCGGCTGTGGGCCGAGCTCGCCGAGCGCGGCGGTCCGGACGGCGAGATGCCGCACCGGTTCCTGTACTTCCCCGACGAGAACCACTGGATCCTCTCGCCGCAGCACGCGAAGGTCTGGTACGCGACGGTGTTCGCCTTCCTCGACATGACGGTCCACGGCAAGGACTGGCAGGTCCCCGACCTCCTGCGCTGACCGGACGTCAGAGCCGGTCGCGGCGCCACGCGGCTACAGTGCGGTCCGAGCGATCCACGCTGACGGGGACGTGGGCGCACACGGGGAAGCAGGTCCGACGTGCCGACTGAGGACGGGGGTCCCGCGCGGCCCGATCCACGGGAGTTCAGCACCGCGGCGGACTGGGCGCAGGGCCTGCGCCGGATGCGCGAGCGGTCGGGCCTGTCGGTCCGCGACCTGGCCCGCGCGGTGCGCGCGAGCAGCAGCACCGTCGGCGGCTACGTGTCCGGCCGGCACCTGCCGACGATCGGCGCGACGGACCTCGTGGACCGGATGCTCGTCGCGTGCGGGATCGACGACGACGCCGAGCGCGCGGCGTGGCTCGACGCCCTGAACCGGGTCCGGCGCACACCGGGACCCCGCTCGCTCGACGGCCCGGCACCGTACAAGGGCCTGGCCGGCTACGACGTCGAGGACGCCCCGTGGTTCTGCGGCCGCGAGGCCCTCACCGCCGACCTCGTCGCCCGGGCGGAGGCCGGTCCCGCCGGCGTCCTGCTCCTCGTCGGCGCGTCGGGGTCCGGCAAGTCGTCCATCCTGCGCGCCGGTCTGGCGGCGACCCTCGCCGCCCGCGGCTGGTCCGTCCACGTCCGCACCCCCGGCGCCGAGCC
>DAIOGQ010000050.1:0-1820 GCA_036745175.1 Kineosporiaceae bacterium | reverse complement strand
GCGCCTCGCCGGGGCACCGGCGGGCCGCCGTCCGCCGGCTCGTCCGGCTGGCGGAGCCACCCGTCGTCGTCGCGGCCGCGCTCCGCGCGGACTTCTACGCCCACGCCCTCGACTCCCCGGCGCTCGCCGCGGCCCTGCAGCACGACCAGGTCGTCGTCGGCCCGATGAGCCGGGAGGACCTGGTCCGCGCCGTCACCGAACCGGCGGCCAAGGCCGGCCTCGAGCTCGAGGGCGGCCTCGTCGAGGTGCTCCTGCGGGACCTCGCGCCGAGCGGGCTGCGCACGGACGGCGAGGCGTACGAGCCGGGCGCGCTGCCGTTGCTGTCCTTCGCGCTCCTGCAGACCTGGCAGGGGCACCGCCACCGGCTCACCGTCGCCGACTACGTACGGTCCGGCGGGATCGAGGGGGCCGTCGCGGCTGCCGCCGAGCGCGTCCACGACACCCTCGGCCCGCACGAGCGGGAGGTCGCCCGGCGCCTGTTCACCCGGCTGGTCGCCGTCGCCGAGGGGACGGGCGACACCCGGCGCCGGGTCAGCCATGCCGAGATCGACGCCCTCGACGCCGCCGACGACCCGGGCCGGGGGGCCGGCGTCGCGGACGTCGTCGAGCAGTTCGTCGCGGCTCGGCTCCTGACGGCCGGCGAGTCGTCCGTCGAGATCACCCACGAGGCGCTGCTGCGCGCATGGCCACGCCTGCGCCAGTGGCTGGACGACGACCGCGCGGGTCTCGTCCTGCAGCGGGCCCTCGCGGACGGCGCGCGCGCCTGGGCCGCTGCGGGTCGCGAGCCCGATGCGCTCCTGCGCGGCGGGCGCCTGGAGGCGACCCGGGAGTGGGTGGCGACATCCGTCCACGCGGCGGCGCTGACGACCCTCGAACGGGCCTTCCTGGACGAGTCGGTGACGCAGGCCGTGCGCGGCCGGCTGGCGGCCCGCCGCCGGACCCGCCGGTTCCAGGTGCTCTCCGCCGGTCTCGCGGTCGTCCTCGGTGTGGTCGCCGGGCTCGCCGTCTACACCCAGAACCTGCGGGCCGGTGCCGAGCAGGCCCGGGACCTCGCGCTCTCGCGCCAGCTCGCCGAGGCCGCGAACCGGCTGCGCGCCGTCGACCCGGTGGTGGCGTCCCAGTTCGCGCTGCTCGGCTACCAGACCTCCCGGACCGTCGAGTCGCGCTCGGCGCTGCTCGACAGCACGGCGCTGCCACTCGCCCGCCGGCTCGACGGACCGGGCGGCATCGCCTCGGTGGCGCAAAGCGCCGACCGCACGCTGCTGGCCGCCGTCGGTGCGGGCGGCGGGCTGCGGCTGTGGCGGACGGCTGCCGCGGGCGACGTCGCGACCGACGTGCCGGCGCGCACGGCCACCGTGCCGGACGCCTACGCCGATCCCGAGGCGCGCGAGCTCTACGCCGTCGCCGTCGACGCGACCGGCGGCCTGGTGGCCACCGGGGGGCTCGGTGGAGCGGTCCGGCTGTGGGACACCAGCGACGCCGCGGACCCGCGACCGGTGGCGCGGCTCGGCACCGGCGGCCTCACTGTCCTGGCGCTGGAGTTGAGCCGCAACGGGATCCTCGCGGCGGCGCTCACCGGCACCAACCCGGACAAGAGCGTCGGCGGCGACATCGGCCGGGTCGCGCTGTGGTCCGTGGACGCCGCCGGGGCGACTCCGCGCGGCACGCCCGTCGACCTGGGCCGGACGGTGCACGCGGTCGGCTTCAGCCCGGACGGCGGGGTGCTCGCGGTCGGCACCGGGGACGGTGCGGTGCACCGCCTCGAGGTCGGGTCCACCGGGCCGCCGCGCCCGGCCGGGCCGGTGCTGCACGGCCCGACC